>JBKPUA010000213.1:0-13015 GCA_046735815.1 Pseudomonadota bacterium | reverse complement strand
ATGATGAGGTTGAACTCCTGCGCGAACGCGATCGCGCTCGGCACATTCAATGCCGCCAGTACGACCACAAGTGCAAACGCGCGCATCACGTTCCCGGCTTATGACCTCCAAATGATATGAAGGACTTCGTAGCCGCCGATGCAAGTGCATTGTGATATTATTGAATTATTCTAATCTTGCGTCCGCATCTGAACGCCAGCATTGATCCAGCCGAGGTTCATTGGTGTGGGTCAATTCACCCCGCGCGAATCGGTTGTCATGCCCCGCGAAAGCGGGGCATCCAGTAACGACTGAACGCCGGTCTGACGACGGCTGACTTCGGTCGCGAACGAGGAACGCCATGGCCAAGGCTGTTTTGTTGGCGTGCGCTGCGCTCGTGCTTGGCGCGACCTCAAGCCTGGCTGGGAAGCCCGACGCGGCCGATTCCGCCAAGGTGCAGTCTTGCATCAAATCGGCCGGTGCGACGACGCGGGACCGCGAGCGCTGCATCGGGGTGGTCGCGGATCCCTGCGCCGATGCGCCGGGAGCGGAATCGACCGCGGGTCAAGTGGCGTGCGCGATGCGCGAGTTCGCGGTTTGGGATGATATCCTCAACGAGACATTCCGCCGCCTGCGTGACAAGCTCGATGCCAAGCAGAAAATCAAGTTGCGCGACATGCAGCGCGCCTGGATCGAATCGCGCAAGCGCGGCTGCGACTTCTACTGGGACTTTTTCCAGGGCACCATGGCCTCGCCCATGAGTGCGTTCTGCGAGAATCGGGAGACCGCGCGCCGGGCACTGTTCCTGCTCGGCTTTCTGGATGACGCCGAGGGGAGGTGAGATCGCTTATGACCCCGCTCGCCGCCACGCCTGTCATCGAAGCTCATGGCGCCCGCATCCCGCTGATCGGGCTCGGCACCTGGGACCTGCGCGGGCGCACCTGCGCGCGCATGGTCGAGCAGGCGCTACAACTGGGCTACCGCCATATCGATACCGCCGAGCTCTATGACAACGAGCGCGAGGTCGGGGAGGGGCTGCGCGCGAGCGGCATCGAGCGCGACGAGGTGTTCGTCACCACCAAGGTGTGGCCGTCGCATTTCTCGGCGCGCGAGCTCGAGCGCGCTGCCAAGGAGAGTCTGAGCCGGCTGCGGCTCATAGACGTCGATCTGCTGTTGTTGCATTGGCCGAACCCGCGGATTCCGCTGCGCGAGACGCTCGGCGCGCTGTGCAAGGTCAAGCGCATGGGGCTGGCGCGCCACATCGGAGTGTCGAACTTCACCGTCGCCCTGGTGGAGGAAGCCGTCGCGCTCGCCGACGAGCCGCTGGTCTGCAACCAGATCGAGGTGCATCCGTTCATCGATCAGTCGAAGGTGATCGCCGCCTGCCGCCGGCACGGCCTGGCGATCGTGGCCTATAGCCCGGTGGCGCGCGGCGGCGTGGCGCGCGACAAGGTGCTCGCGCGCATCGCCGCCGCGCACGGCAAGAGCGCGGCGCAGGTGAGCCTGCGTTTCCTGGTGCAGCGGCGCATCGCGGTCATCCCGCGCACCAGCCGGCCGCAACGGCTGTCGGAGAATCTCGCGATCTTCGACTTCGAGCTCACCGCCACCGAAATGGCCGAGATCGGACGGCTCGCGCATCGCGGCGGCCGTATCGTCGACTACGCCTATTCCGGATCGCCCGACTGGGACTGAGCTGCGATCACAATGAAACGAACAGCGATATTTCTTCGGCCGCTGGCATGCGCGGCGGTGCTCGCCACGCTCGCGGCTGCGCCCTGCAGTGAACATGACGCTGCGATTGGTGCCGCGCGGGCCGAGACGCGGCCGCCGGCACGCTCGTCGCCGACGCGGCAGGTATTGCCGCGCCCTCGACCGGAGGTCACCGCGCCCACCGACGAGCAAAAGGCGAGTGCCGACGACGTGCTTGCGCATCGGGCCGAATTGCCGCCGGCATTCCACGAGCTTGCCAAGCGTTCCGGCGAGCCGCAGATCCCCGGTCTCACCATTGTCTACCTGCACCCGCTTGGATCACCGGCGGACGCGACTCACTGGCGCAACATCATTGTGCATCAGACCGAAGGGCCGGCGGGCTCGGCCAAAGCCATGGCGCTCGAGCAGGCGAAGAATCCCGCCAAACGCGGCGTGATGTTGTGGATGGAAACCGACGGCACCGTCTACTGGGCGACCGCCGAGACCGCGATCACGACCCACGGCGACGGCGCCAACCGGAACGACAACAAGTACATCGATAACTCCAGGACCTATCGCAATGTGATCAAGACCAATTCGATCGGCGTGGAATTCGTCGGCAACTATCCCGACGTCGCCAAGCCGGCGACGCGCGAGCAGGAGCAGGCCTGGCTCATGCTGGTGCGCTTCTTGCAGGAGCGCTACGACATTCCTGCCGAGAACATCTATGCCCACAATTGGATCGACTACAAGGACCGCCGCTACTGCGAAGGCTGCGATCTGGCGACGTTAGCGCGCAAGCTCGGCTATCAGCCGGGGAAAAATAGCGAATAACGAATGCCGAATGATGACGCTCGGTCTCCTACCATTCGCTATTCGCTATTCGCCATTCGCTGGGACTTTCCATGGTGAGCTCGACCGACCCTGACACGGCGCTTGTCCTGTTCTCCGGCGGGCAGGATTCGACGGTGTGCCTCGCTTGGGCGCTCGAGCGCTTCGCGCGCGTGGAGACAATCGGCTTCGACTACGGCCAGCGTCATCGCGCCGAGCTCGAGGTGCGGCCACGCCTGCGTCACCGGCTGGCGGCGCTGCGCGCGGTCTGGGGCGAGCGCCTGGGCGACGATCACATCCTTCGCCTCGATGCGCTGGCGGCGATGTCGGACACCGCGCTGACGCGCGAGGTGGCGATCGAGATCGGCGAGAGCGGGCTGCCGACGACCTTCGTTCCCGGCCGCAATCTGGTGTTCTTCGCCTTTGCCGGCGCGCTGGCCTATCGGCGCGGCGTCAAGCACCTCGTTGCCGGCATGTGCGAGACCGATTTCTCCGGCTATCCCGATTGCCGCGACGACACCATCAAGGCGATGCAGCTTGCGCTCAATCTCGGGATGGAACGTCGCTTCGTCATTCATACTCCGCTGATGTGGATCGACAAGGCGGCGACCTTCGCCCTCGCGCGTGAACTCGGCGGGGATGCGTTCCTCGATATCCTGGTCGAGGACACCCACACCTGCTATCTCGGCGACCGCGTGCACCGCCATGACTGGGGTTATGGCTGCGGGCAGTGCCCGGCCTGTCGGCTGCGCGCCGATGGATTTGCGAAGTGGAAGTCCGCGCGATGACGCCGATCGAAGGGAGACGCCGGGGCGAGGGACTCGCGTTTCTCGCCCTGTTCGCGCTGACCATTCCAGCGGCGAACTGGTTGATCGGCCACGCCGGCACCGCGTGCCTGCGCGAGGGGCCTTGCGTCGTCCCGGTGGCGCCGGGCGTGATGGCGCCGTCGGGGGTCACCATGGCGGGAGTAGCGCTCGTGCTGCGCGACCTGGTGCAGCGCCGACTCGGGATCGCGGCGGCATCGCTCGCGATCCTCCTCGGTGCAGCGCTCTCGGCCTTGCTGGCGCCGCCCGCACTCGTCGTCGCCTCTGCGGTCGCGTTCCTGCTGTCCGAATTCGCCGATCTTGCGGTCTATACGCCGCTCGTCCGGCGCGGCCTGGTCATGGCCGTGGCAGCTTCCGGCGCGGTCGGGCTGGTCGTGGACTCGATTGTGTTCTTGTGGCTCGCCTTCGGCTCGCTCGATTTTCTGCTCGGCCAGATCATCGGCAAGGCGTGGATGGTATTGCTGTCGCTGCCGCTGGTGGCCTGGCTGCGCCGGCGCGACGCGCGGCTTGGCTTGCTGCCGGCTTGAAATTTGCGCTCCATATCCGACTAGAGGCTTTGCGATGAGTGCGGCCCTTTACGAGATGCTGCGCGGGATCACTACCGCAACCATCACCACGATGCTGTTGAAGAAGGGCATCCGGCGCTGCTGGATGAGCGGACCGAAGCCGCTCGTCCCTGGCGGCGAGCGTCTGGTCGGCCCGGCTTTCACGCTGCGGTTCGTGCCGGTGCGCGAGGATCTCGCGACCCCGGAAAGCTGGGCCAAGCCGATCTCCACGCGCAGCGCCATCGAAGAAATGCCTGAGGGCGCTATCGCGGTCGCCGATGCCATGGGCATCACCTCCGCCGGCATCTTCGGCGATATCCTCACGATGCGCATGATGAAGCGCAATGTGACCGCGCTCGTCACCGACGGGGCACTGCGTGATAAGGCGGGCGTGCTCGCGTCGAAGCTGCCGGTCTGGTGCGCCGGCATCGCCGCGCCGGCGTCGGTCAACGGGTTGACCTTCGTCGGCTGGCAGGAGCCGATCGGCTGCGGCGGCTGCGCCGTCTTTCCCGGCGACACCATTGTGTGCGACGACGACGGCGCGGTGGTGATCCCGCAGAACCTCCTTGACTTCGTCGCCGAGGAAGGCGCCGAGCACGAGCGCATGGAGGGCTTCATCGTCAGCGAGGTCGAGCGTGGCGTGAAACTTCCGGGCCTCTACCCCATGAACGACGAGACCAAGGCGCGCTACCAGGCATGGAAGAAGAAATGAGATCGCGAAAAGTTGCTTAAGATCGGACCATAGTGAGTCCCCTGTCGCGGGCACGATCGTACCTATTGCCGAACTTACCAATCGAAATAAACGCATCCCCCGGGACGGCGCGCATGTTCTTCGTGATCTCCAAGGTCCTCGGTTTTTTCGCTACTCCGTCGAATATCGTTGTTTCGATTGGAATCGTCGGCCTGTTGCTGCTGCCGACGCGCTTTGCCCGCCTCGGTCGACGGCTGGCGTTCACGAGCCTCATCCTGGTGGCGATCCTCGGCCTCTCTCCCCTCGGCAACATGCTGATCCTTCCGCTGGAGGAGCGGTTTCCGGCTTGGGATCCGGCGAACGGCACCCCCAACGGCATCATCGTGCTCGGCGGGGCGATCGCGCCGGACGTGTCGTCGGCGCGCAGCGAGGTGGCGCTCAACGAGGCCGCTGAACGCCTTACGGCAGTGGCCGAGCTGGCACGGCGCTATCCGCACGCCCGCATCGTGTTTTCGGGCGGCACCGGCGCGCTGATTTTCGACGAAGGCGCCGAGGCCGATTTCGCGCTGCGGGTGTTCGAAAGCTTCGGCATTCCACGGGGGCGGGTGCTGCTCGAGGATCGCTCGCGCAACACCCTCGAGAACGCAATCCTCTCCAAGGATCTGGCGCGGCCGCAGCCGGGCGAGCGCTGGCTGTTGGTGACCTCCGCCTATCACATGCCGCGCGCGATCGGGATCTTTCGCAAGGCGGGATTTCCGGTCGAGCCCTACCCGGTCGACTGGCGCACGACCGGGATAGCAGACGCCTTGCGTCCGTTCGGAAGCGTGAGCGAAGGTCTGCGGCGCACCGACACTGCCGTGCGCGAATGGGCCGGGCTTCTGGCCTACTGGCTTTTTGGCATGACCTCGGCCTTTTTTCCTGCGCCGACACCGCCGCCGGGCGGCGAGTGATGGCGTCGAAGCCGAATGGAAAATAGCGGGCTTGACCGCGCCGGCGTGCGCCGCCCAACATCACTTGCAACTGCCGGAGTCATCGATGCCGCAACAGATCACCATGCACGTGGAGGCGCTGGTCGCAGCGGCCGAAGGTGCCATCGAGACGCTGTCGGTCGAGGCGGCACGTGCGCTCCACGATCGCGACGACGTCATCTTCGTCGACCTGCGCGACATTCGCGAGCTCAACCGCGAGGGCCGCGTACCCGGCGCCTTTCACTGTCCGCGCGGGATGCTCGAGTTTTGGATCGATCCGCATAGCAAGTATCACAAGCCGATCTTCGCCGAGGACAAGCGATTCGTGTTCTTCTGTGCGGCTGGCCAGCGCTCGGCGCTGGCAACCGAGACCGCGCAGCGGATGGGGCTCAAGCCGGTGGCCCACATCGCCGGTGGCTTCGCCGCCTGGAAGGCCGCCGGTGGCCCGGTTGAGCCGGCGAGCGGCGCACGCAAGGCGTGAGAGGTGGCGGATGGCTCTGAAGCTCATCATCGGCAATAAGAACTATTCGTCCTGGTCCTTCCGGCCATGGATCGCCATGAAGGTCGCGGGCATCGCCTTCGAGGAGGAGGTGATCTCGCTCAATGCCGCGGACTTCAAGCCGCGGGTGACGACCATCTCCGGCACGGGCAAGGTGCCGGCCCTCGCCGATGGCAGCTTGCAGGTGTGGGAGTCGCTCGCGATCCTCGAATATCTGGACGAGAAATATCCGCACGCCCAGCTCTGGCCGGCCGAGCCGGCCGCGCGCGCCCATGCCCGCGCCATTGCTGCGGAAATGCACGCAGGCTTCGTGCCGCTGCGTCGGCACCTGCCCATGAACATGTGGCGCCCGGTCATGCAACGCGAGCTGCCCCCCGAGGTGCAATCGAACGTGCGCCGCATCGAGGCGATGTGGACCGATTGTCGCGCGCGCTTTGGGACCGGAGGCGCTTTCCTGTTCGGCCGCTTTGGCGCCGCCGATGCGATGTACGCGCCCGTCGTGTCGCGCTTCCACACCTACGCGGTCGAGCTCGGCCCGGTGGCGCGCACCTACATGGATTCCGTGATGGCCCTGCCGGCGTGGCGCGAATGGCGAACGGCGGCGCTGGCGGAGCCGTGGGTGCTGCCGGAAGACGAGGTGGACTGGCCGACGGTTGTGCGCGTATGAGTGCCGCGGGGCGCGCCCACCTGCGGCACTGACGCCGCAAAAATGTCGAGCTAGAGGGTTGATTCCGACACCGGGACGAAAGAAATAGTCCGCCAATCCTACCGCCACCCCCATCCTTTCGGTGCTGCCGGGAGGGGTCTACTCAATAGCCGCATCCCTGCCTTACTGCTTGGAGCTGTCACCATGCGATATCGTGTTATCGCTCTCTTTTCGGCTGTGCTTTCGGTGCTCGCCGCTTTCTGCATTGCAGCAAACGCGGAGGAGGCCAAGAACGATGTCAAAGGGCTTTTCCTCCTGACCGACTACCCCGCGGTCACGCTGCGTCCGGGGAGCACCTCATCGATCAATCTCAAGCTGCAGAATTACGGTTTGCCGCCTGAGCGGCTGGCATTGTCCGTGACCGGCGTTCCGGCCGGTTGGACTGCGACGCTGATCGGCAACGGCCAGCCGGTCGCCGCGGCACTGCCGCCGACCAACGGCAGCGTAGCGCTCGAGCTCCGCCTCGACGTGCCCAAGGACGCTCCCGTGGGCACCACCGCCCTGACCATCAATGCGCGAGGCTCCAACACCGACGCCTCGCTGCCCGTGGCGGTGACGCTCGCGACCGATCTGCCGGCCAAGCTCACGCTCACGCCGCAGCTGCCCGAGCTGCGCGGCACCTCGAAGTCGAGCTTCGAGTTTCAGCTCGGGATCAAGAACGACAGCGGCAAGAAAGTCCTGGTCAGCCTGTCGGCACAAGCTCCGCAGAATTTCGATGCCACCTTCACCGAGCAGTACGGCAGCCAGGAGCTCAATGCGCTCCCGCTCGATCCGGGCCAGTCGAAGGACGTCAAGTTGAAGGTGCGACCGCCCAACACGATTGCCGCCGGCAAGTACAAGGTGACCGCAAAAGTGACGGCCGAAGACGCGACGGCGACCGCAGAACTCGTCCTCGACATCACCGGCCAGCCCAAAATCGACATCGCCGGCCGCGAAGGCGTGCTCAGTGCTAAGGCGATTGCGGGTCAGGAGGCATCGATCCCTGTCATCCTCACCAATTCCGGTACCGCGGCGGCCGAGCAAATCGAGCTCTCCGGCTCGGTGCCAACGGGGTGGAAAGTGAATTTCGAGCCCAAGACCATCGACCGCATCGCGCCCAACGAGAACAAGGAGGTGCAGGCGCTGGTGACGCCAGCCCCCAAGGCCGTCGCCGGCGATTACGTCACCACCGTGCGGGCCGCGGCGCGCGGCGAATCGGCGTCGCAGTCGTTCCGCGTTGCGGTCACCACCTCCACCTTGTGGGGCATCGTCGGCATCGCGCTCATCGGCGGCGCGCTGCTGGTCATGATCGGCGCCGTGGTGTGGTTTGGACGGCGATGAGCGACAACAACGTCATCGCGGCCGACAAGCTCACCAAGCGCTACAACGGCGTTGCCGTCGTCAACGGCATTTCGTTCGCGGTGGCGCGTGGGGAGATTTTCGGCCTGCTGGGCCCGAACGGCGCCGGCAAGACCACCACCATCCTGATGCTGCTCGGCTTGACCGACATCTCCGACGGGCAGGCGCGCGTGCTCGGCTACGATCCCGTACGCGAGCCGCTCGCGGTGAAACGTCAGGTCGGCTATCTGCCGGATCAGGTCGGCTTCTACGACAATCTCACGGCTGCGGAAAACCTGCGCTACACCGCGCGGCTGATGGGGTTCGAGCGCGACGAGCGCGAGGAGAGGATCAGAACATCGCTCGCGCATGTCGGGCTCGCCGATGTGGCCAACAAGCGCGTCGCAACGTTCTCGCGCGGCATGCGCCAGCGGCTCGGGTTGGCCGAAATCCTGATGAAGGAGGCGCAGATCGCGATCCTCGACGAGCCGACGTCGGGGCTCGATCCGCAGGCCACCGTCGAGCTGCTCAACATCATTCGCGACCTCAAACACCGCGGCGTGAGCGTATTGCTGTCGTCGCATCTGCTCGAGCGCGTGCAGAGCGTCTGCGATCGGGTCGCCCTGTTCAGCCAAGGCAACATCGTGCTCATCGGCTCGGTGCCGGAGTTGGGCCGGCAGGTGCTCGGTGGCGGCTTCCGCGTGGAGGTTGAGGCGGAAGGGCAGGGGCTCGCCGAGCGGATCGCGGCGATACCCGGCGTGCAAAGGGTCGAGACGCCGGCGCCCAATCGTCTGTTGCTTCTGGCCGACCGCGACGTACGTCCGGAAGCCGCTGCGGCGGTGGTCGGCGCCGGAGGTCGTTTGCTGCGGCTTTCGGTCGAAGAGCCGAGCCTTGAGGCCATCTATACCGGCTACTTCAAGACCCACGAAGGAGAACGCCATGCGGCGTGAAGGCTCGGCCCTGCACGGGTTCGGGGTCGTGACGGTCAAGGAGATCGCCGATCACTTCACCAGCATCCTCGTGGTCGTGCTCATGGTGCTGATCGTCGCGACGGCGGTCGCGGTCGTGCGCCAAGGGATAGATCAGATCAAAGAGATCACCGCGGAGGATCCGTTCCTGTTCCTGCGGCTCTTCACCCGCGGAGGACCGCTGCCGCTGGTCGCGCTGCTGTCGTTCTTGGTGCCCCTGGTCGCCATCGGGCTCGGGTTCGACTCCGTCAACGGCGAGCATAACCGGCGAACGTTGTCCCGCATCCTGTCGCAGCCGATCTACCGCGACGCGCTGCTGTTCGGAAAGTTCGCCGCCGGGCTGTTCACCCTGGCAATCAGTCTCATTGTGCTCTGGCTGATGGTGATCGGGCTCGGGCTGCTCGGGCTCGGTGTTACGCCCAATGCCGAGGAAATGGCGCGCGCCCTGGTCCTGCTGGTGGTGACGATCGCCTATGCCGGCTTCTGGTTCGCGCTCGCGTTGCTGTTCTCGGTCATATTCCGCTCGGCGGCGACGGCCGCATTGGTTTCGCTCGGCGTGTGGTTGTTCCTGACCATTCTCTGGCCGCTGTTCTCGCCGGCCTTAGCCGATTCGGTGACTGGCGCGACCGATATTCTGGGCGTTCTGGACACTCGGCAGATGTTCGCGCGGGTGTCGCCGAGCGTCTTGTTCAACGAGATCGTGGCCGTGGTGCTCGATCCGTCCGTGCGCTCCACGCAGCAGTCGATGCTTGCGGCTTTGGGGCTTGCCCTGCTCGAGCGGGGCGCCATTCCGGATGCCCCCATCCCGCTGCTGCAAAGCGTGCTGATCGTGTGGCCGCAGATCGTCGGCCTGGTGGCCGGTTCGATCCTGCTGTTCGTGATCGCCTACATCATCTTCCAGCGCCAGGAAGTGCGGGCCTGATTGGTAGGCGCAGGCGCGCGCTGCGCCGGGCAGTCCCGCGGCGCCGGACATAAGTGAAAGACGAGGGCAAGCCCTCGTCCTTCGCGTATCTCATCTGCGACTTGGGGTTAGACCACGAGCACCGCAACGATGCGGTGGCCGTTGTCGATGATGATGATCTGATCCTCGTAGACGAAATACCTGTATCCGCGCCACTCCGGATGGATGTTCACGATGACTGACGGGACCGCGATGACGCGCACGCTGGTCGGCACCACCGTGCCCACGCTAACCGAGAAGTTGACGTTACTGGCGCGCGGCACGTTGCTGCCCGCAAGCACCTGCTGTCGGATTTGGGTGCGCTGCTCCGACGTCAGGTTCACGTTGCCGCCGCCGCTCTGGCCCTGCTGAGCCTGACCTTGGGGCGCTTGGCCCTTTGGGGCCTCACCGGTCTGGCCTTGCTGCCCCTGCTGACGCTGCGGCGTCTGGCCCTGCGTCTTGTCACGCTGCGTCTGGTCGCGCTGGGTCTGGCTTGGGCTTTGGCTCTGCTGGCGCTGTTCCTGGCCCGTGGTCTGCTCGCGATCGCGTTGGCCGCGCTGGGGCTGAGCCTTATCCTGTTGGCTTTCCCGCCCTTGCGCTCCCTGATCGCGCTGCGGCGCCTGCCCAGTAGTCTGATCCTTCTGACCTTGGCTGCGCTGCATCTGATCTCGCTGACCTTGCGGCGCCTGGCCCTGTTTCTCGTGTCCGGCGCCGCCGCCTGCGCCTGCGGGGCTTTGTGCGCTTGGGCCTGCCGCGCCGCCTGACTCACGTCCACCGCCGGGCATGTTCTGCGCGGACGCCAAGGCAACGCCGGCCAACAGCACAGCGGTGCTGACTAGAAGCTTGCTCCTCATTGGAACGGTCCTCTGGTTTGTCCCCGCGCGCCGATTGACCCGGCGCATAGGAAACAAGCGAGGACGGCGCGCAGTTCCGCAGCAGTGCTTATTTGGTGGACCGCGCCGAGTTCAATTGGATTGACGGAGGGTTCGCTGTTGCGCCAGCACGACTTCACGCTTGCATGGATGCCCAAGTTCCGCGGAACAGCAGCAAGCCGGCCGAGTTCTCCGTTACGACGACAACGGGAACGAAGGGCAATGACGTATCGAACCTACAGCGGCCCGCCGGGATCCGAGACCATCTCTCCGCTGGAGAAAGATCGGCTCCTGTACAAGGAATTCAACACGCTCGACGACGCGCTCGCGTGGGCTCGGCACGTCAACGAGGGAGGCCGCGTCGCGCTGTTGATCGAGGGCGACGACGGCACGCATCTGGGCAAACGGGAGATTGCCGGCGCGCTCCATCACCGCGAGGCGCCGCCGCGTTGAGCGCGCCCGTGGCAATCGAATCAGGTGCCCGCGGACGGGTCGACCGGATGGCGAATCAGGGCGGGGCGGTTGTGGTGGACGCGGGCGACGCTGCGATCAGCCGGCGATCCGTTTCCAGCCCGCCCGGGCGAGGGTAGTCGCGCTGTCGAGGTTCTTGGCGACGACGTCCCAATTGACCATGGGCTTGGCTTCAGCGCCTGCCATTGCATCGGTGAGGTAGGCGCCGCCGATCGTGAGCGCACCGCCGATAAGGATTCCGAGAAACAAGCGCATGTGGCTCTCCCCCCGCAGGTTCTCGTCAGATCGGGGGTAGGCCACGAAGGCGGCGCGATTGTGTTTTGGAGCGCGCTGCGGGCACGCGCACGCGGGTCGTTTCCCGGCCCATGCATGCCGGCCATGACGACCGGCGAGCACTTTAATATATTTGATGATTAAACATCCGTAACATATTGTTATTGTGTGACGTTATGCCGCCGCTTGGGGGCGTGGGCAAAATCAGGATTTTTTGAGGCAAGCGGAAATTTCGCTGCTATATTCGCCCCATTCGGGGGGAGCACTGTTCGCAGCGCGAGCAGATGGTGGTCGTTCGAGTTCAGGAGAGCCGCGTTGAAAGAACACAAGTTTCACATCGGTCAGACCGTCTACTTCACCTCGCGCCCGATCGGCCATATGGCCGCTAACAGCACCTATCAGGTCGTGAGGCTGCTTCCGTCCGACGGCTCCGACTACCAGTATCGCATCAAGGCCCCCAACGAGGCTTTCGAGCGCGTGGCACGGGAAAGCCAACTCGAATTTTCCCGCTGAAGTCCGCAAGCGCGTAACCGCGGAAGGGGTGGCCACCGCGGCGCCCCTAGGCCATACTCCTAATGACGGGGGTAGTTGGTCATGCTGCACGGCTTTGCGGGCTGGCTCTCGACCGGCATCGTGTCGGTGCCGGTATGGGCCGTTGTCGCCGGCCTGGCGGTGATCATCGGCGCTTTGGCGCTCCGACGTGCCACCTTCGATGGTAGCGGCATGCCGTTGCTGCAGGGTGCGCTAATTGTGGCTGCCGGCGTTGCAGGATGGTGGGCGCTCGATTACGTCGAGCGCCGCAACGTTGCCGTTGAGCAACGCAACGTTGCCCTCGAGCAGCAGGCGATCGAGGCACGCATGCTCGATTTGGCGACGCGCGCCTTGGCTCCTGGCTCGGCATTGGCCTGCCTCGACGCGATCGCAGGTGATGCCGTCGAGGACGCCTGCGAGAAGGCGCTCTTCGCCAGCCCGGAGGCGACAGCCGCGGCGGTCTCTTACGTTGCCGCCCAGCTTTCGCTCCTAGCCTGGGCCAACGACCCCGCGCGGCCCGCGAGCACAAGCTCCAGCATTTCACAACTGCGCCGAGCCATCGAGGCAGATCGCTTCGGTATGGTGGCGCACGTGCTCGCGGAACGCGATGGCTGCACGCCGGGTCGGTGCGCCGCCCTTGCTTTGTTGCGCGATGCGGGTGGAGTGAGCGCAAACCTCGCCGAGCGCCCGTTCGAAGCTTTCGTCAAGCGCTACGCGGCGAGCTGGCCGGCCGCCGGCAGTCGCCCCGTCGCGAGCAATCCGCCCCCGGTCGCGACCGCCACGGCACCCGGCTCGCCGCCGAAGTCGCCGAACAGTCTGTACTTTCCCTCGTCGAGCTCGATTCCGCCGGTCAATATCATGACGGCAGAGCCAGCGGCGCCGCCACCCCACGACACGACCGGCACAGCCGC
>JBKPUA010000212.1:0-6759 GCA_046735815.1 Pseudomonadota bacterium | reverse complement strand
GCCTGTAGCCGCGACCCTATACAGTCATTCGCGCTGTCGCGCGCGTGGGACACAGCTGAGGCTCCTCGTTTCCACTGTTCGCGATGGGGTGACGTCGAAACTATGAAGCGAGAAAATTCGGTTGGCGACGCGCAATTCTTGGGCTGGTGGATCAAGTTGCGCGGAAAACGGTGACACGCAGCATGACGTCTTTCAAAGCGGCGCTGCTTGCCGCAGCAAGCGTCGCCTTCGTAGCGCTCTCATCGGGTGCAGCCGACTATCCGGCAAAGCCTATCCGGATCATCGTCGGGTTCGCGGCAGGCGGCGCTGCCGATACCCTGGCGCGTGTCGTCGGCGACAAGCTGGCCCAGGACTGGGGACAGCCGGTCGTGGTCGAGAACCGAACAGGCGGCCAGGGCGATATCGCGATGGCCGCCGTCGCAAGAGCACCTGCAGACGGCTACACGCTGGCACTGATTCCGGTCGGCAACGCGGCGGTCAATCCGTCGCTCATTCCGAATATGCCCTATGATCCCGTGAAGGACTTCGCGCCGATCACGCAGCTTGCAACGGTCGAGAACGTGCTGGTCGTCAGCGCGCAATCGCCGATTCATACGCTCAAGGGGCTGCTCGAGTTGGGCCGATCGAAGACTGCCAATCTGAGCTATGCCTCGCCGGGCGCCGGTAGCCTCGCGCATCTCGCCGCCGAGCTGCTGGCGCGCGCGGGCGGATTTCAACTGAACCACATCCCTTACCGCGGCGTCGCGCCAGCGCTGACGGACGTGATACGGGGCGAGGTCACGATGATGTTTGCCCAGCTTTCCACCGCCAAGCCATTTATCGACGGGGGTCAGCTCCGTCCGCTCGGCATTGCCAGCAGGGAGCGCAGCGCCGTTCTTCCCAACCTGCCGACCGTCGCCGAGGCGGGCGATCTGCCGGGGTTCGAAGCGATGTCGTGGTACGCCCTGATGGCCCCCGCCCAGACCCCGGATCCGATCATTCGCAAGCTCCATTCAGGCGCGGTGCGTGCGCTCAACTTGCCGGATGTGAAGGCGGCGCTGGCGGGACAAGGTGCGACGCCGATCGGGAACTCACCCGCCGAGCTCGCTGCCGTAATCGCGGCGGATACCGCGCGCTGGGCGAAAGTTATCAAGGAAGCAAATATCGAGATCCGACCGTAGCAAACTGCTCGGCTGTGGGCACCATATAGGCTGCTCGTGTCCCCGCTCTATCTGACCTATCTGAACGCCCTCGACGTCGAGGCGCTCGCGCTTTCGGACGACGAGATCCTCGCGGCGGTCGAGCAAGGCCTTGCGGCCCAGGGACGCCGCGAGACCGTCATCGAGCCGCGGATGCACCTGGTACCCGACAAGGCCGTGCACGGACATTTCAACGTCCTGCGCGGGGCTATCCGAGCGCCGATCAACTTGGCCGGCGTCAAGGTCATCAGCGACTACGTCGACAATTACAAGCAGGGACTGCCGTCGGAGCTCGGACTCCTCTTGCTGATGGACCCGGCCAATGGTGCGCCGAAGGCGATCATCGACGGCAGCCATCTCACCGACATGCGCACCGGCGCGGTTACCGCCATTGGTGCGAAGCATCTCGCGCGCAGGGGATCGAAGATCCTCGGACATGTGGGCGCGCGCGGCACGGCTTATTGGAACGTGCGCCTGCTCGACCATCTGTTCGACTTCGACGAGATCAGGGTGCATTCCCGCCGACCCGAGAGCCGAGAAGCCTTTTCCGCCCGACTCGCGCGCGATCTCGGCAAGCCAGTGAACGCGACGCAAGACTGGCGCGATTGCGTCGAGGGCGCGGACATCGTCGTCGAGGCGTCACGGCTCACCGAACCGACGCCGATGCTCAAGACTGCATGGATCAAGAAAGGCGCCTTGGTCGTACCCTACGGCACGATGAGCGCCGTGGAGCTCTCGCTCACCGACATCATGGACAAGATGATCGTCGACGATTGGGGCCAATGCAAAACCGGGCAGTTCGGCTCGCTGCGCGCGCACGTCGAGGCGGGCAGGCTCTCGGAGGCGACACTGCATGCCGAGATAGGCGAGATTGTCGCCGGGCAAAAAGCCGGTCGCGAGCGAGAGGAGGAGACCATCCTATTCTGGCACCGCGGCCTGTCGCTTTCGGATATCGCGCTCGGCTCCGCGATGCTCGACAAGGCGGCGCGGCTCGGCATCGGACAGCGACTGCGCTATGCTTGATGCGCGCGGACGGGACCGGCTCAGCGTTTCTGGGCAAGCGGTAACGACGGGCAAACCGAGGAAGCTTTCGGAAGCGATAGGGATTGACCATGCGAGAGCTGCAATCGGAATCGCGTCAGCGCGTGAGCCTACCAATGTACAATCTGCCCGAGATGCAGGCCGTCAATGCAGATTTCTGGGATGCGGTTCGGAGCGAGCTGCAGCGCCAGGGCGTCGAGGATCTGCCGCCCGGCCTCGACTTCGCCCGTCGGCCGGTGCCTGAACGCATCGAGCGCGACACGCTGCTCACCCAGGTCTGTGGGTATCCGCTGCAGACGATCTATCAGGGCCAGGCCGCGCTGCTGGGCGCGCCGGTCTATGGCGCCGAACATTGCGTGGGACCGACGCACGCGGGCGTGTTCGTCGTCCACCGCGAATCCGCGTTCGCGCAGTTGGTTGACCTCAGAGGCTGCAACTTCGTCTACAACAGCCGGCATTCGAATTCAGGAATGAACCTGCCGCGGCGAGCGATTGCCGACATCGTCAACGGCGAGCGCTTCTTCGGCTCCATCACGGAGACGCACAGCCAGCCCGGCAATATCGAGCGCGTGGCCCGCCGCGAAGCCGACGCTACCTGCGTTGACTGCGTCACCTACGCGTTCTTTTGCCGGCACCGTCCGCAGCTCGGTGCGCTGACCCGCGTGCTGGCGACAACGCCACCGAGTCCATCGATACCGTTCGTGACGTCGCTCGAGACACCCCTTCCGCTGCAGGAGGCCTTGCGCAATGCCCTTCGCAACGTCGCGCGATCCGACGAGTGGGCCGGGGCGAGGTCCGGACTGATGCTGCAGGACATCGTTCCCATCGAGATGGCAAACTACGGCGTCCAGCTGCAATACGAGCGGGAAGCTCGCGCGTCGGGGTATTCCGAGCTCAAATGACGCCGCCCGGTTGCAGAAACCGCGCAACACGAGACGTGCTTGCTCCGGAAAACTATCGGCAATAGGCTTCTCGATTGTCGGGCCTTTCAGCGGGGAGTCACCGTCATGCGCAATCACCGGATTGTTTTCGGAGTGCTGGCGCTGCTCGTCGCCAGCGTTTGTTCTGCCCCGGCGCAGGCGACCGACAGGGGCAAGGGTGTGAATTTCACCGTCTCCTGCTCCGCTACCGCGCAACAGGCATTCAACGAGGCCCTCGCGGCGCTGCATTCGTTCTGGTACGCGCAGGCGGCCAAGGAATTCCGCGCGATCGCCGAGCGAGAGCCTGACTGCGCGATGGCGCACTGGGGCTACGCCATGAGCCTATGGACCCAGTTGTGGGCGCCCCCGCGCCAGGATGCGCTCGACGCCGGCCTTGCGTCGCTGCGTCGGGCCGATGCGGTGGCCAGCAAGTCGCAGCGCGAGGCCGACTTCATCGCCGCCGCCATGGCCTTCTTCGGCGACAATGACAAGCTCGACCACCGAACTCGGCTGGCCGCCTACGCGAGCGCCATGGACAAGGTTGGCAAGAGTTATCCGGACGACAGGGAGGCTTCTCTGTTCTATGCGCTATCTTTGCTCGCGACCGCCGATCCCTTGGACGCGAGCTACGCCAGGCAGCGGCAAGCCGGCGAGGTGCTGGAGCGCATCTTCAAGGAGCTGCCGGATCATCCTGCAGCCGCTCACTATATCATCCATGCCTACGACTGCGGCCCCTTGGCGGAGAGGGCGCTGGAGGCGGCGAAACGTTATGCCAAGTCTGCTTCCGTCGTGCCGCATGCCATCCATATGCCGTCACATACCTACGTGTTGCTCGGGCGTTGGCGGGACAACATCGACTCCAATCTGGTCGGCGAGAAAGCCGAACTCGAGCGCGGCATTCCGGAAGACCGGCTGCATGACATCGACTACCTGGTCTACGGGTATCTGCAGGTCGGCGAGGACGCGAAGGCAAAGCAGTTCCGCGATCTCGGGCTCTCGATCGAGCAGGAGCTGGTGGCGGCGAAACGCGACGTGGGCCTGAGGGCGCGGCCGTTTGCGATCGCCGCGATCGAGGCGCGTTACGCGCTGGAGCGCAGCAGCTGGACAGAGGCGGCAGCGCTTCAGCCGCGACCGAACCGGTGGGCCTTCATCGAGGCGGTGCCCCACTTCGCGCGCGCGGTCGGGGCTGCGCGCAGCGGCAACCCGGCGGCAGCGAAGGCCGACGTCGACAGACTGACCGAGCTTCAGGCCGATCTCGCCAAATCCAATATCACCTACTGGGCCCGCGTGGTCGACATCCAGCGCAAGATCGCGAGTGCCTGGATGGCGGATGCCGAAGGCCGCAGCGCCGACGCGCTGTCATTGATGCAGGCTGGAGCCGATCTCGAGAAATCGATCGACACGCACGATACCCTGTCGCCGGGGCCAGTCGGTGCCACGGCGCATGAATCCCTCGGCGAGCTTCTCCTGAAGGGCGGCAGGGCGCGCGAGGCGCTCGCATCGTTCGAGGAATCGCTCAAACTGGCAAAGGACCGGGCGCGCAGCTACTTCGGAGCGGCAAAAGCCGCCGGTCTCGCCGGCGACACCGATCGCCAAAAGGCGTATGTCGCCAAACTTGCTGAAGTTTGCGGGGTCTCGGCCGCGACGACCTCTCCCCCGGACGGGACGGACGCGCAGCTCTCGATGCTGCCGTGCGCGTGGCTCACGCGATAGATTAAGTCGCCGTGGGTCTGGCTCCGCTTTACCCACTCACACGCGTCACCCCCCGGCTTGACCGGGGGGACCATCCCTCTTCGCAAGAAGGCCCCGCGATTCTGCTGCGGTGGGCCATCGTATGCGCCCGTCTCTTCGTCCTGGTCATGCTTCTTGCCGCGATGGCTGGCGCGCACGCTGTAGCCCGCTCGCATGTCGCCTTCAATCTGTTCACCCAGCACGGTGCTCCGTTCACCGAACGCGACATTGCCGGCCTGCCGACGGCGCTTTTCTTCGGCTTCACATTTTGCCCGGACATCTGCCCGACCACGCTGATGGACCTGAGCAGCGATCTGGAAGCTCTGGGAGCCGACGGCGATCGCATCAAGGTCGTGTTCGTCTCCATCGATCCCGATCGGGACACGCAGGCCCGTCTCAACGAGTACATGTCCTCCTTCGATCCGCGTATTGTCGCGGTTTCCGGCTCGCCGGAGAGCATCGCCGCCATCGCCAGCGCCTATGGTGCCAAGTACCGCAAGGTGCCGACCCAATCCGGCTATACGTTCGACCATAGCTCAGCCGTGTTTCTGCTCGACCGCGATGGAGAAATGTCTGCCATCAGCGACGCCGGCGAACCACAGCACCAGCGACTTGCCAAACTTAGGGCGTTGCTGCGTTAGCCCGAGGCAGCAACGACTTGTGGTCACCGCCGTCGGGTCGACAGCGAAGGTTTAATCTCATGAGTTTCGGCCGAGGGCGCGTGGGTGCTGCGTTCTAGGCCGCCTGTGAGCGCTTGTGCGCCTTGAGTGCGGCGAGCCGGCGATCGCGCCAGCGCATTCGAGTGGCGACCTGATCGGAGTTGAGCGGCTGCCATTGCGATAGAATGCGTTCGAGATTCGCGCCTTGATAGATAGCGGGATTGGCGGCGCTCAGCCGGCTGAGACTCGGACCATAGCGCTGGCAATAATCGGGGATACCAGCCGGCGCGTTGAGCTCGATCGTTTCGAAGGGGCCCATGAACGACCAACGCAAGCCGAGCCCGTCCTTGAGTGTCTTGTCGAGATCCGCTGGCGTCACATATCCCTCGCCCGCGAGCCGGAACGCTTCGGAGAGCAGCACCGCCTGCAAGCGATTGAGAATGAACCCGTCGATCTCGCGCCGCACGACAATCGGCACCTGCCCGACGGATTCGTAAATCGTCTTCGCTCGGCTGATCGTATCAGCGGCAGTCCACGGCGCGCCCACCAGTTCCACCAACGGCACCAGATGGGGCGGGTTCACCGGATGCGCCACCAGGCAGCGATGGCGGCCTTTTAGTGTCTCCGTGAATCGGCTGGGCACAATTGTGGACGTCGATGACGCGAGAATGGCGTCGGGAGCCGCCAGTCGATCGAGCTCGGCGAATATCGTGCGCTTGGCCTCCAGCGTCTCAGGAGAGTTCTCCTGGATGAAGCTTGCACCATCCAACGAATCCGACAGGCTTGTTGCCGCGCGCACCCGCGCGGCAGCGACTTTGGCGTCCTTCACCAAGCCATGCGCAGATAGCTCTTCGAGCGCGTCGGACACCAGGCCGTGCGCCTGGTCGGCGACACCAGAGGCCGCATCGTAGAGCGCCACATCGAAACCGCCGCCCGCGAAGACGACGGCCCAGGAGCGGCCGATCAGCCCAGATCCGATAATTGCAACACGTTGATTCACAGCCACAGCACTTTCCTTCTCAAATCCAGGTCATGCTTCAGCAAGGCGGACGCGCCGGTCCAGGTGACGGAGCCGCGCTCGAGCACCACCGTGCGGTCGGACAATGCCAGCGCGAGTTCGAGATGATGATCCACGATGACCATCGCGATTTCATGTCGCAGCCGATCGAACGCCTCGAACAGCTCCTCGGTGACGGCCGGCGAAAGCCCCTCGAAGGGCTCATCGAGCAA
>JBKPUA010000211.1:0-4504 GCA_046735815.1 Pseudomonadota bacterium | reverse complement strand
GCGCGGAGAAGGCGAGGCAGCAGCGGCGGCTGGGCGCGGCGCTGCGGGAAAATCTCAAGCGCCGCAAGGCGCAGGCCAAGGGCCGGGCGGCCGCCGAGGGGGCGCAGGCCCCTGCCAAGCCTCACGATTCCGCCGGAATTGGCGCCGATAAGCGGGGCCAGTAGCTGACACACCGCGCCAGCGCCGCTACCTCGCGCCTGGCCGATTATTTGGCTGGGCGCGCCGTGGCCGGAAGGGGCGGCGGGCGCCGCAGACGGGGAGGGGGCATGGATCGCATTCGCATCAATGGCGGACAGAAGCTCAACGGGACCATCCCGATCTCGGGGGCCAAGAATGCCACCTTGCCGTTGATGATCGCGAGCCTGCTCACCGATCAGACGCTCATTCTGGACAACGTCCCGCGGCTTGCCGACGTCGGCCTGCTGCAGCGCATCCTCGGCAACCACGGCGTCGACATCATGGTGGGGGGGAAGCGCCCCGGGGAGACCCAATACGACGGGCAGACGCTGCACATCTCCGCCGCCAACATCGTCGATACCACCGCGCCCTATGAGCTCGTCTCCCGCATGCGGGCGAGCTTCTGGGTGGTAGCGCCGCTGGTCGCGCGCATGGGCGAGGCCAAGGTGTCGATGCCGGGCGGCTGCGCCATCGGCACGCGCCCGGTCGACCTTCTCATCATGGCGCTCGAGCGCCTCGGCGCCGAGATCGAGATCGATCGCGGCTATGTCATCGCCCGCGCCCGCAAGGGGCTCAAAGGCGGCGAGATCAAGTTTCCCAAGGTGACGGTCGGCGGCACCCATACCGCGCTGATGGCGGCTGCGCTGGCGCGCGGCACCACCGTGATCGAGAACGCCGCGCGCGAGCCGGAAATCGCCGACGTCGCGGCCTGCCTCAACAAGATGGGCGCCAAGATCGCCGGCGCCGGCACCTCGCGCATCGTGGTTGAGGGCGTGCCCAAGCTCGCCGGCGCGCGTCACCGCGTGCTGCCCGACCGTATCGAGACCGGCACCTACGCCATGGCGGTCGCCATGACCGGCGGCAACGTGCTGCTCGAGAACACGCGCGCGGATTTGCTGCAGGCGGCGCTCGACGTGCTGGTGCAAGCAGGTGTCGAGATCATCCCCACCAACACCGGCGTGCGGGTGGCGCGCAACGGCGCCGGCATCGCCCCCGTCGAGGTGACGACCGCCCCGTTTCCCGGCTTCCCGACCGACCTGCAGGCGCAGCTCATGGCGCTGATGACGCGGGCGAAGGGCACCTCGCATATTACCGAGACGATCTTCGAGAACCGCTTCATGCACGTGCAGGAGCTGGTGCGGCTCGGCGCTCACATCCACCTCGACGGCGATCGCGCCACCATCGAGGGCGTGAAGTCGCTCACGGGCGCGCCGGTGATGGCCACCGACCTGCGCGCCTCGGTCTCCCTCGTCATTGCCGCGCTCGCGGCCGAAGGCGAGACGATGGTCAATCGCGTCTATCACCTCGACCGCGGCTTCGAGCGGCTGGAGGACAAGCTCTCGGCCTGCGGCGCCGCCATCGAGCGCATCAGCGGATAAGATTGCTGCGCGCCGCTGCGACGGTGCTGCTTGCGCTCGCGCTCACCGGCAGCGCCCGCGCGCAGCTTCTCGATTGTCTTGGCGGCCAGCACCCGACCCAGGTGGCGGAGCTCATGTTCGGCCGCAACATCGGCGGCCGGCTCGGGGTGAGCGAAACGAAATGGACGCGTTTCCTCGACCGCGAGATCGTGCCGCGCTTCTCCGACGGGCTGACGGTTTTCAACGCCACCGGCCGCTGGCGGGATCGCACCAGCAATGCCGTCGTCCGCGAGCCGAGCAAGATCGTGCAGATCGTGCTGCCCGGCACCCCCGAGGACATCACCCGGCTCAACGAGATCGTCGAAGCCTACAAGCGGCTTTTCAAGCAGCAGTCGGTGGGCATGATCGTGCGGCCCGCCTGCGTGTCGTTTTAGTGTGCTCTCTCGATCGTCATGGCCGTGCTTGTCACGGCCATCCACGTCTTTACGCGCGATCCACAAGACGTGGATGACCGGGACGCGGCCTTCGGCCGGCCCGGCCATGACGGCCAGGAAAGCGGTCGTGCTTGACGACGCCGTAGCCTTGCGCCGGCGCGGGCCGCTTCCTAACTACCCTGTACCCTGAGAGGGTGGCAGGACGGCAGGAGCGCATGCCATGGAGCCGGTGAAGTTTATCGCCCTCGACCGGGACGACCTCGAGGTCGTCTCCACCCATCTCCAGGATGCCCTCGTCAAGGTCGCCGACATCATCTGGCGACCGCAGGAAAAGCGCCTCGTGGTGGCGCTCGACCGCTTCGATTGGGCCGCGTGCGAGTGTACGAAAAAGCCCGAGTTGCGGCGTTGCCGCTCGGCGCTACGGTTCGAGCGGGTCAATTGCTGCAAGTGCCGTCAGGTCAATCCCGCCGGCAAGGACGCGGTGCTCAACCTGCTGGCGGTGGAATTCTCCGAGAGCGATCCGCCCGGCGGCGTGGTCTCCCTCATCTTCTCCGGCGGCGCCGTGCTGCGGCTCGAGGTCGAATGCCTGGAAGCCGAGCTCGCCGATCTGGGGCCCTCGTGGCCCGCGGCCGCGCGGCCGGTCCATATCGACGACACCACCGACGCGCGGCATTGACGCCCCAGCAGCAGCAGCGTCACCCGCGGGCTTGACCCGCGGGCCCATCCTCTTCGCAAGATTTTTGTGAAAACGATGGATTGCCGGGTCAAGCCCGGCAATGACCGTGTGGGTCAAGACGGCGGAATGTCGTCCTGAGCGGTGACCCGGCCCAGATGGTCCGCTAAAAGGGGCCATGCCGATCCGCCTCGACAGCCGCGCCCCCGATTTTGCCGCGCGCTTTCGCGCCTTTCTCGCCACCAAGCGCGAGGCCTCCTCCGATGTCGAAGCCGCCGTGCGTGAGATCATTGCCGAGGTCGTCGCCCGGGGCGACGCGGCGCTGATCGAGCTCACCCGCAAATTCGATCGCGTCGACCTCGGCCAGATCGGCCTCAAGGTGACGGCGGACGAGATCGACACCGCATATGCCGCCTGCGATCGGCGGGCGCTCGACGCGCTCGCGCTCGCGCGCGACCGGATCGAGGCCTATCACCGCCGGCAGCTGCCCAAGGACGAGCGCTTCACCGACGCGCTCGGGGTCGAGCTCGGCGCGCGCTGGACCGCGATCGAATCGGTCGGTCTCTATGTGCCGGGCGGCACCGCCGCCTATCCGTCCTCGGTGCTGATGAACGCCGTGCCGGCCAAGGTCGCCGGCGTGCCGCGGCTGGTGATGGTGGTGCCGGCGCCCGAGGGCAAGCTCGCCCCGCTGGTGCTCGCGGCCGCCAAGCTCGCCGGCATCGACGAGATCTATCGCGTCGGCGGCGCCCAGGCGGTGGCAGCGCTGGCCCACGGCACCGCGACCATCGCGCCGGTGGCCAAGATCGTCGGCCCCGGCAACGCCTACGTGGCGGCGGCAAAGCGGCTCGTGTTCGGCACCGTCGGCATCGACATGATCGCCGGCCCCTCCGAGGTGCTGATCCTCGCCGACAAGACCGGCCACCCCGAATGGATCGCCGCCGACCTCCTGGCCCAGGCCGAGCATGACACGAGCGCCCAGTCCATCCTGATCACCGACGACGCCGAGCTCGCGCGCGCGGTGGAGACGGCGGTCGCCGCGCAGCTTACCTCGCTGCCGCGCGCTGCTGTCGCCGGGGCCTCCTGGCGCGATTTCGGCGCCATCATCCTCGTGGGCACGCTCGACGACGCGGTGCCGCTGGTCGACGCCGTCGCTCCGGAGCATCTCGAGATCGAGAGCGCCGACAGCGAACGTCTTGCCGCGCGCATCCGCAATGCCGGCGCGATCTTTCTCGGCGCCCACACCCCGGAGGCGATCGGCGATTACGTCGGTGGCTCGAATCACGTGTTGCCGACGGCGCGCTCGGCCCGTTTCTCGTCGGGACTGGGCGTGCTCGACTTCATGAAGCGCACGTCGATCCTCAAATGCGGACCCGATCAGCTGCGCGCGCTCGCCCCCGCCGCGATCGCGCTGGGCGAAGCGGAAGGGCTCGAGGCACATGCCCGCTCGGTGGCGATGCGCCTCAACCGCTGATGTCGGCGATTCCCATGACAGTCCAGTGCGTGCGGCCAGGGCCATGACTCGATCCGAGGGGGGACCGAGCCGCAAGTCCGACCGTCTCATTGCGGTCACGCTCGACGAAGAGTCCATCGGCAGCTCGAACCCGGACGTCGAGCACGAGCGCGCGGCCGCGATCTACGATCTGCTCGAGGACAACACCTTCGAGCCCCACGCCGACGTCAAAGGGCCCTTTGCGCTCCACCTGAGCATCACCGGCAGCCGCCTCGTGTTCGACATCCGGCGCGCGAACGGCACGCCGGTGATGGCGCATCTGCTCTCGCTCTCGCCGCTGCGGCGCATCGTGAAGGATTACTACACGGTCTGCGACAGCTATTACGCGGCGATCCGCACCGCGACGCCCGAC
>JBKPUA010000210.1:0-3687 GCA_046735815.1 Pseudomonadota bacterium | reverse complement strand
GGTGCCGAGATGGCGCCCGCGACGTGCCCGGCCTCGTATTCCGCTGGATCCCGCACGTCGAAGAGGTAGAGCGTGCGCCCGTCGTCGGATCGCCAGCGCTCCACCGTGGCGAGATCGACGCGCGCGATGCCGAAGCGGTGTGCCACGCGCTCGGCGGCGGATTTGGCGACGGCAAGCCCATCGCGAGACACTCGCGGAGCGCGCTCGGTCTTGCCGTGCTCACAGGGGAGCCCGGCCAAGGTCCAGCCCATGGTGCCGTTGCGCAGCGCCACCACCTTGTTGGGCACGCCAGCATTGATCAGCGACTGCGCGCCGATGATGCTGCGGGTGCGGCCGGCGCAATTGACCACCACCAGCGTCTGTGGCGACGGCGCCATGTCGCGAATGCGCAGCACCAGCTCGGCGCCCGGCACGTTGACCGCGGTCGGGATCGAGACGCGCTGATATTCGTCGAACGGCCGGCTGTCGAGCACGACCATGTCGGTGCGGTCGCGAATGAGCCGATCGAGCTCACCGGCGTCGATGCTCGGCGTGGCGCTGGCATGCTCGACGAATTCGCCGAACGCCTTGCTCGGGACATTGACGCCGGAGAACAGCTCGAAGCCGGCTGCGGCCCAGCCCGCCACGCCGCCGTCGAGCGCGGAGACATTCGTGTAACCGGCGCGCGCGAGGACATCGGTCGCCCGCCCGACCAGTCCGTCGGCGTCGTCGCACAGCACGATGCGGGTGCCACGCCGCGGTACGAGCCTTGCAAACATCAGCTCGAGCCGGCTCAAGGGCGCCGAGCGCGCGAACAACAGGTGGCCTTGCGAGAAGATCAGTTCCTCGCGCAGGTCGATGAGCGCCAATTCCCCGCCGTCGGCGAGCATGGCCTTGAGCGCGCCCGCTTCGACCGGCCGCGGTATCGGTTTTGACGCCATCGCTGCTACGTCAGGCCGTGGCGGGCACCGCCCGACGATCCCTCGGTGCTACGTCGCTTGTTGCGGCGTCATCTGGTGTACCTCGCCGGTGGCGAGGTCGAAGCGTACGCGCGCGATCTTGTCGAGGTTGGTGCCGGTCACGCGAACGAAACGGGCGCTGTCAGGGTAGTCGATCGAATGGATGGTGCCGTCCTGGTAGATGCCGGCGTGCCCCGGCAGCAGGCGATACTTCTTTACCGGTTTGAGCTTGGCTTGCCCGCTCCCGTCGTCCCCGCGCTCCCATTCGATCATGTCGGTGTAATGGGTAGCTTGGCCGTAGATCGCCCACGACGCGCCATGATCGTGCGGGGGCGACACCCGGGCCTTGTCGTTAATGTGAGCGAGGACTTGGAATCCGAGCTCCGGATCTTCGTACAGCACCTTCAAGCCGCGCGGCACCTGCTCGCCGCAATATTCTTCCACGAAGTCGCGATTGGAGAGGAGGCGCTCGAGCCGCAGGCGCACCTCCTCGCGGCCCTTGGGTCCGCCATCGCGCTTGAGAATGGCACGGCAATCCGACACGAACTGATCGAGATCGTAGGACATTGCTGCCTCCTTGCAGAAGACGCGCTCGTTGTTGCTAGCTTCGCTCATCGCGACGAGAACCGCCAGAGCTAAAGGACGGAGCGCTGCGACGCGGGCTGGAGCCCGGCGCTGGCGTCGAGATCGGCGATGGCCTTGTCTAGGGCCTGGCCCTCTTCATCGGCGAGCGCGGCCTTGATCAGGCGTTGCAACAGCGCGCTCCCGTCGCTTCGCCCGCGCAGCTGCGGCAGCCACGCGGCGAGCTTCTCGAATTTCATCTGCCCGCGCGCATGGGTGTCGCCATAGCCCTTGACCAGACCGCGCATGCGCGCGACCTCGAGCGCCAGCGCATAATCGGCATGCGCGGTGTCTGCGACGAGAGCGAGCCAGCTTGCGAGCGAAGTCTGCTCGGTGGCGAAGCGCAGCGAGCGGCGCCGGAATGGCTTAAGGCGCGACAAGGCATAGAGCAGCAGGAATCCGCTAATGGACGTCGTCTTGACGATCCTGCCCTTGCGCGTCACGTGGTCGACCAGGCCACGAGCCCAACCGGTCCGCATCAGCCAACGTCCGAGCGGGGCGGGCAGCGTATCCGCGATCTCCTGCGTGCGCGGGTGAAAGAACTCGGCGATTTCGAGGGTCTGGCCGTCGGCGATCTGGGCCTCGGCGCGCACGCGCGCAAAGCGGCTCGAGCGGATCTTGAGCTCGGCCACTCGGATCGTGTCCTCGTAGGCCATGGCGAGCGCAAGTTGGCGCGCGGTTTCCGCCAGCAGCCGGCCGGTGCCATCGCCGTGTTGCCGCTCGATGTCCTCGATCGGCTTCAGCCGCATCAGGAAATCGCGGGCGTAGTCAGCGTCCTGGTAGTCACCGAGCCGTTCGAGTGCCGCCATCACGACCGCACACGCTTCGCCGGAAAAATCACGCGCCGCTTGATCGAGCAATGACTGCAGCGCGGCGGTAGTAGGGCGCTCACCACGCTCGGCGGTGGCGGGTGCGGGTGTCTCTCCCGATCGCGCTGCCTCGAAGCCCGCCGCGAACGCACCGAGGCTTGCCTCGACGCCCACGCGGCCGCGGCGGATCGCGGCCTCGAACGCCGCGCGCGGAAACGGCAATGCGCCCGAGCCGGCGAGCGCGCCGAACAGCACCGCGCTCAGCACGCTTCCGGTGGCGTCTGCGAGCGCTGCCATGTCGAACGCCACCAGTTGCCGTGCGGCCTCGCGGCAGCCAGCCAGCAGCGCCGCTGCGTCCTCGCGGCCGTCGGCGAGCGCGATCTTCTCGGTCATCGCGAAGACGCGATGGGTGGACGCGATGAGCAAAGTCTTATTGGGCGTGACGAAGCCGCGCTCGACCGCGCGCGCCGCCTCCATGAGCTCGGAGGCAAGTACCACGTCGACGTCGCCCGGCATCGGCATCAAGCCGAGCACCGGTTCGCGGCCGGCCGCCCGGGCGGCTGCGCCGGGAAACAGCTCGACATAATAGACCGTCGCGCCGGTGCGCTGCGCCACGCCCGGCACCGAGGTCGCCTGCGCGAGATAGCCGCCATGCTCGGCGAGATCGACGATCCAGTCCGCAAGCACGCCGCCGCCTTCGCCGCCGAGCGCGACCACGGCGATGGTGATCGGCCGCACCTTGGGGACCTGTGCGTCCATCTCCGGCTCAGGCCGCGGCGAGGCCGCGGTCGATGCGTCGCTGCAGCCAGCCGATCACCGCCCCGCGCACTTTGTCCTTCAAGCGATCCCAGCGCGTCGGATTGGCGATGACGCTGGCGCGGTAGAACGACGGGCAGAGCACGGCTGCGTGCGCAACCTCGCCGCACAATCCGCAGCCGACGCAGGAATTGATCACTTTCGTGACCGGCTCGCGCCGCAGCGGATCGGGATTGGGCGCCAAGGTCAGCGATGGGCAGCCCGAGAGCCGGATGCAGGAGTGATCGCCGGTGCAGGTGTCGGGATCGACGCCGAAGCGTTCGCGTACCACCCGCTGGCCCGCCTGCAGGCGCTTGCGCATGAGCGGGCGCACGCGCCGCTGCTTGTTGAGCATGCACTCGGACTGAGCAATGATGACCTTCGGCCCTTTGACCGCGGTGGTGAGCGCCTCCCTGAGCGTGTCGCGCATGCGTGCGACGTCGTAGGTGCGCGTGAGCGTGCGCACCCATTTGACGCCGACGCCGCGCACCGCCTTCTCGATCGGGTTCCTGGTGGCGCGCAGG
>JBKPUA010000209.1:0-8111 GCA_046735815.1 Pseudomonadota bacterium | reverse complement strand
ATGACCACCGCACATGATCCAAACGTCTTGCCCGCCGGCATTCCGGTCCCCGTGGACGACGGCGCCGCACGTCATCTCGCCGGCCAGAAGATTCCCGCCTTGGCGCTCGCGGCCACGGACGGATCGTCCGTCGATCTGTCGCGCCTCGCCGGCCGCACAGTGGTCTACATCTATCCTCGCACCGGTGTGCCGGGGGAGCCGCCACTGGACGGCTGGGATCTGATCCCCGGTGCGCGCGGCTGCACGCCGCAATCGTGCTCGTTCCGCGACCATTTCAGCGAGCTCAGGCGCCTCGGCGTGAGCCATCTCTACGGCCTCTCGACTCAGGACACCGCGTATCAGCGCGAGGCGGCCCAACGCCTCGAGCTGCCGTTCGCCATCCTCTCCGATGAGACGCTCGCGCTCACGCGCGCCGTCGGTCTGCCGACCTTCAGTGTCGCCGGCATGACGCTGCTCAAGCGCATGGTCCTGGTGATCGACGACGGCATTGTCACCAAGGTGTTCTATCCGGTCTTCCCGCCCGACAAGAGCGCGGAGGAGGTGATCGCCTGGCTGGGCCAGCGTAGGATGGGTTGAGTGCAACGAAACCCATCGCGGTGTTGCCGCAGCTAATCCATCGCAGCCTTATCGGCAGGGATGATGGATTTCGCTCTCGCTCAACCCATCCTACTGTTCTTCGGCCGATCGTCGAGGAACGCCCGCGCCGCCCCGAATACGTCCCGGAACATGCTTGGCGTCAGCACGCCCGTGCTCGTGTTGTAGCGCGAGCAGTGATAGCTGACGAAAATGCGCAGGCGTCCCACGTCATGCGCCGCCCCATGGCTGAACGGCGCGGCCGCGCGGCGATGGTCGAGCGCCACCAGCGTGCTTTCGTGCGAAATCCGCCCGAGCGTGACGATGACGCGCAGCTTCTCCATCTCGGCGATGGTCGCCTGCAGGAAGGAGCGGCAGGTCTTGATCTCGGCCGGTGTGGGCTTGTTCTCCGGCGGCACGCAACGCACCGCATTGGTGATGCGCGCGTCGACGAGCGTGAGCCTGTCGTCGGGCCGTGCCGCATAGTTGCCGCGGGCGAAACCGAAGCGCTTGAGCGTGTCGTAGAGGAGATCGCCGGCATAATCGCCGGTGAACGGCCGCCCGGTGCGGTTCGCGCCCTTGAGGCCTGGCGCGAGGCCGACGATCAGGAGGCGCGCGCTGCGCGGACCGAACGAGGCGACCGGCGCATTGAACCATGCGGGCTCGCGTCGCCGCCAATCCTCGCGGAACGCTTTCAGGCGGGGACAAAGCGGGCAATCGCGGCCGGGCTTGCCGGACGCATCGGGCATGTAGATTTCAGTCGTCGAAATCGTCGTCGTCGATGGGCGCGCCGGCGCCCGCGCCCGCGCGCTGCGGCGCGGCGGAGCGGTGCAGGAATTGCGGGGTATGCCGCTCGCGCGGCTCGCGTGCCGCACGCTCGGCCGGGTCGCGGCCGATCTTGGGCTGCAGCTCGACGATGTCGAGGAAGACGTCGGCTTGGCGGCGCAGCTCATCGGCAACCATGGGCGGCTGCGTCGAGATGGTGGACACGACGGTCACGCGCACGCCGCGCCGCTGCACCGCCTCGACCAGCGAGCGGAAGTCGCCGTCGCCCGAGAACAAAACCATGTGATCGATCGAGCCGGCGATCTCCATGGCGTCGACCGCAAGCTCGATGTCCATGTTGCCCTTGACCTTGCGCCGTCCGGTTTGGTCGACGAACTCCTTAGTCGCTTTGGTGACGACGGTGTAGCCGTTGTAGTCGAGCCAGTCGATCAAAGGCCTGATCGATGAATACTCCTGATCCTCGATCACCGCCGTGTAATAGAACGCGCGTAACAGATAGCCGCGCGAGTGAAACTCCCGCAGCAGGCGCTTGTAATCGATGTCGAACCCAAGCGATTTGGCGGTGGCGTAGAGATTGGCGCCGTCAATGAACAGGGCGATTTTTTCCAGTCTGTTTTCCATGATCGCTCTCGTCTCAACCCGTCGAAAATTTCGAGGTGCCGGCCAACCGACGGCGGGCGCCGCCGAGCAATAGGGCCGGGCCGTTGTTATCGGGACTGAGTGATCGTGTGCCGCTCAATTGCGGGTGCACGCTCGCTATTACAACCAATGCGAAAGTATAATAGTAAGGCCCGCACGGTTGTCTTCCCCACTCCTGCCTAACAGAGGCCTGCTGGAACGCCAAGGGAAATGTGACACATGCGGCCCGGCCTTGCAGTTTCGGAGCAACACCGCTAGGTAACGGCCGTTTTCGCGTTCAGGTTCCATTACCGGAGCAATGCGCCCATGGCCCGTGTCACCGTCGAAGACTGCATCGACAAGGTCGAGAATCGTTTCGACCTGGTGCTGCTGGCGAGCCACCGCGCGCGGACGATCTCGTCCGGCTCGCCGATCACGATCGAGCGGGACAACGACAAGAACCCGGTGGTGGCGTTGCGCGAGATCGCCGAGCAGACGGTCGCCCCTGCCGATCTGCGGGAGGAGCTTGTTCACTCGCTGCAGAAATACGTCGAAGTGGACGAGCCCGAGCCCGAGGCGGTGCCGCTCCTCAGCGCGGCGGGCGGCACGGTCGATGCTGATGACACCGAAGTCACGGTCGATCGCATGACCGAGGAGGAACTGCTCAAGGGGCTCGAGGGCCTCACCCCGCCCGAGGAACAGCCGGAAGAAGAAGAGTAAGCTGGCACCGTCCGACGTCGGAGATGACGCGGCCCGGCTCAGTCCGGGCCGTTATTGTCTGAAAAACCCGGGCTTGCCTTGTCGAGCCTGTGAGAGGTCATGATATCTTTGCCGTTCAACCCCGGCCGAGGGCAGGCCGGGTCCGCGGGATGGCAATGGCGCGCTCCTCTACAGATCTGCCCCGAATGCAGAACCAGTCCCGGGCTCGGGCCCCGCTCGAGCGCAGCCTCAACCTCGTCTCGCAAGTCTTTGAAAAGGCCTCCAAACCGAAGAGCCTGCCGAAGCCGCAAATGATGCGGCAATATGACCTCATCGAGCGCGTGAAGCGCTACAATCCCGACACCAGCGAGGCGTTGCTCAACCGCGCTTATGTCTACGCCATGAAGGCGCATGGCGAGCAGAAGCGGGCCTCCGGCGATCCCTATTTCTCCCATCCGCTCGAGGTGGCTGCGATCCTCACCGACCTCAAGCTCGACGATGCCACCATCGCCGCGGCGTTGCTGCACGACACCATCGAGGACACCGCAGCAACCCGTGCCGAGATCGACCAGATGTTCGGCAAGGATATCGGCGCGCTGGTCGAGGGCCTCACCAAGCTCAAGAAGCTCGATCTCGTCACCAAGGAGGCCAAGCAGGCGGAGAACCTGCGCCGGCTGCTGCTGGCGATCGCCGACGACGTGCGGGTGCTGCTGGTCAAGCTGGCCGACCGGCTGCACAACATGCGCACCATCTCGCACATGCCGCCCGAGGCACGCCGCCGCATCGCCGAGGAGACGCTCGACATCTACGCGCCGCTCGCGGGCCGGATGGGCATGCATGAGATGCGCGAGGAGCTCGAGGATCTGGCCTTCCGCGAGCTCAATCCCGAAGCCTATACAGTGGTCAGCGAGCGCCTCGACGCGCTCGAGGCCAAGAACGTCGACCTCGTGGCCGAGATCGAGCGTCAGCTCACCCGCAAGCTGTCCGATCGCGGCATCGAGGCGGAGGTGACCGGACGGCGCAAGCGCGCCTATTCCATCTGGCGCAAGATGGAGCGCAAGTCCGTCGGCTTCGAGCAGCTCTCTGACATCTTCGGTTTCCGCGTCATCGTGAAGACGCCGGAGGAGTGCTACCAGGCGCTCGGCATCGTGCACACGACCTGGCCGGTGGTGCCGGGCCGCTTCAAGGACTACATCTCGACGCCCAAGCAGAACGACTATCGCTCCATCCACACCACCGTGATCGGGCCGAGCCAGCAGCGCGTCGAGCTGCAGATCCGCACTGGCGAGATGCACGAGATCGCGGAATACGGCATCGCCGCGCACGCGCTCTACAAGGACAATGTGGGCTCGCCGACGGAGATGCTGTCGCGAGAATCGAGCGGCTATGCCTGGCTGCGCCGCACCATCGAGCTGCTCGCCGAAGGCTCCAATCCGGAAGAATTCCTCGAGCACACCAAGCTCGAGCTATTCCACGACCAGGTGTTCTGCTTCACGCCGAAGGGCAAGTTGATTGCGTTGCCGCGGCACGCCAACGTTATCGACTTCGCCTATGCGGTGCACACCGACGTCGGCAACATGGCGGTCGGCTGCAAGATCAACGGCAAGATCGCGCCGCTGGTTTCGGAACTCACCAACGGCGACGAGGTCGAGATCATCACCTCGCGCGGGCAGACCACGCCGCCTGCGGCGTGGGAATCGCTCGTCACCACCGGCAAGGCGCGCGCCGCCATTCGCCGCGCCACCCGCGCCGCGGTGCGAAACCAATATGCCGGCCTCGGACGGCGCATCGTGGAGCGGCTCTGCCAGCGCGCGAAGATGGTCTATTCCGACGAGAAGCTGCAGGGCGCGCTGCCGCGCCTGGCGCGCGCCTCGGTCGACGAGGTGATGTCCGCGGTCGGCCGCGGCGAGATGCGCGCCGCCGACGTGGTGCGCGCCATGTACCCCGACTACAAGGAGGAGCGCGCCGCCATCATCGCCCAGCAGCCCAAGCCTGAGAGCGGCTGGTTCGGGCTCAAGAAGGCCAAGTCGGTGAAAGCGCGGGTCCCGGGCGAGACCGGCGCCGCCATCCCGATCCGCGGCATCAACACCGACTTGCCGGTGCGGTTCGCGCCCAATGGCGGCGCGGTGCCGGGCGATCGCATCGTCGGTATACTCACGCCGGGGGAGGGCATCACCATCTATCCGATCCAGTCGCCGGCGCTGAAGGACTTCGAGGATGTCCCGGAGCGCTGGCTCGACCTGCGCTGGGACGTCGAGGAGCGCACGCCGCAGCGTTTCCCGGCGCGTATTGCGCTGCAGACCGTCAACGAGCCGGGCTCGCTCGCCCAGGTCGCGCAGGTCATCGCCGAGCACGACGGCAACATCGATAATATCAGCATGGAGCGCTCGTCGCCCGATTTCACCTCGGTGACCATCGACCTCGAAGTGTTCGACATCAAGCATCTCAACTCGATCATTGCGCAATTGCGCGCGAAGGATGTTGTCGCGCACGCCGAGCGGGTGAACGCGTGAAGCGTGGTTGAGGATCATGCCGGCGCTTCCTTACCTCCGCCTCGGCGTCAATGTCGATCACGTTGCGACCATCCGCAACGCACGCGGCGGCGCGCATCCCGATCCGGTGCGCGCGGCGCAGGAGGCGATCGTCGCCGGCGCCGACGGCATCACCGCCCACCTGCGTGAGGACCGCCGCCACATCCGCGATGACGACATCGCGCGCCTCAAAGCCGCGATCGCCAAGCCCCTCAATCTCGAGATGGCCGCAACCGAGGAGATGGTCGCGATCGCGGTGAAGACCCGCCCGCATGCCGCCTGCCTGGTTCCCGAACGGCGCGAGGAGCGCACCACCGAGGGCGGTCTCGACGTCGCCGGCCAGCACAACACGTTGGCTTCCGTCGTCGCCAAGCTCAAGGATGCCGGCATTCGCGTCTCGCTGTTCATCGCCGCCGAGCCGCGGCAGATCCAGGCGGCGGTCGCGATCGGTGCCCCGGTGATCGAGATCCACACCGGCGCTTGGTGCGACGCGCTCGCGGACAATCGGCACTCCACCGCCGAGGCCGAATGGCAGCGCATTCGCCACGGCGCGCAGCTGGCGCACCGCCTCGGCCTCGAGGTTCACGCCGGCCATGGGCTCGACTTCAAGACCGCCGAGGCGATCGCCGCGCTCCCGGAGGTCGTCGAGCTCAATATCGGCCATTTCCTGATCGGCGAGGCGGTCTTTTCCGGCCTCGCTGAGGCAGTGAAAACAATGCGCGCCGCTATGGATCGGGGGCGCGCATGATTCTCGGCATCGGCTCCGACCTCATCGACGTGCGCCGCATCGAGCGCACGATCGAGCGTCACGGCGAGCGTTTCCTGCAGCGCATCTTTACCGCCACCGAACGCGCCAAGGCCGAGAGCCGCGCCCGGAGCGCCGAGACCTATGCCAAGCGCTTCGCCGCCAAGGAGGCCTGCGCCAAGGCGCTCGGTACCGGGCTGCGGGCGGGCGTGTTCTGGCGCGACATGGGCGTTGTCAATCTGCCGTCCGGGCGTCCCACCCTTAGGCTGACCGGCGGCGCGCTGGTGCGGCTCAACGCGATCACGCCGCCAGGCTGCGAGCCGCGCATCGATCTGACCATCACCGACGAGGGCCCGATGGCGCAAGCGCTGGTCGTGATCTCGGCGGTCCCGCGTACGTCCTAGGCGCCGCCATCGCGACACGAGCCCCTTCAATGGCTCGAGAGCATTAGCCCACAAGACGTCCCGTTCGCGTCTGCGCTTGGGAATCGATGGCGGCTCCGCCATCATCTTCCACTCCACGCATGTTCCTCATAGTGCAGACCGAGCCAGTCCATCCCATAATCGTTTTGTGGGTCTCGCATGATGGTGTGGGCGTGATTTGGCTCCTGAACGGCGAATTCGATGATCAGCCGTGGTCCATGAAGCCGATAATAGAAGGGGCTGCGAAAGTCGTTGGTCGGGCCGCGCCATGAAAAGTGCAGCTGGTCGAGGCCCGCGCGTTGAATAGCATCGAGGTGCCTCTCGGCCGCGGCAAAATCGGCGTTGCGTACGTACTCGTCGACTAGCGCAAGCAGCAATTGCTTTTGTGATTGGTCGAGCTCGCCCGCGGGCAGGCCTTCGAATCGGCTCAGGCTGTTGCGCCGCCCCACCCCCGTCAGCACATCGGAAAAAAACGGTTCAGTGGACACGACGGCGACCTTCGCTTGCTCTGAATGGAGCGAGTTGACGAGATCGAGACCGCGCAAGCCTTCGTGGCTCAGCACCACAAAGCCGGCATAGGGGCCCGACAAATCCTCCAACGGTTGCGCGCCCAGGAACAAGGGCGCAGCCGTTACTCGGTCGTCTGCACAGGTGAACGTGGCGCCGAGATGATGGCCTGTCAGCAACCAGGCCCAGGCTTTGCCACGCACCGGCTCGCCGAACATCGCAATCCAATAGTTGGCGGATCCCATGCTCTCGAGGGCGTTGCGCCCCGCCCGCGGCCTCGGAGGATGATCTTTCAGGTATTCCAGCTCCGCGGCCCGCAGGATGTCGTCATGGCGCATGATCTCCGCGATCTTGTGATATCCCTGGCTGCTCGTCGACGCGCGCAGCAGATCGTGGAATCGGCGCCTGCTTTCGACGCCGAGCGCGCCGACATTGACCCCGACCCGCGCAACGATGGCGACCGGCAGATTGCTCCATGACGTCCGCTGATCGGCTTCGAGCGGAAAGAGGACGGCCTTGCGCTCTGCTTCACCGAGCGAGGCGAGAAATGCGGCGGCGGCGTCCCGCATACGCCAGGCCGACTCCTTGTCCGCGCCGGACGGCGGCTGGCCAACATCCTGCGCAACAGCCTGGCGCAACTGCTGCGCCAGCAGCACCGCAGCGGCCATACTCAATCCGAATTGTCGTCGGTGCATGACGTCCGCCTCTGTTACGTTTCGATACGGTGCGGACTTCGGCCGCGATCAACCCAATGTACATGGACGAAAGGTTGGGCTTTCATTAACTCGTCGTAAGAAGTTGCCAGGCGAGAGAGGCTTCGATGGACAACGGCCGCACCGCATTTGGCACAGCCGAAGATGTGCCCGGCTGGCCCGCTTACGTCAGCCGTCAGGAAGCCATCAAGGTTCTCGGCGTCAAACCGCAGACACTGTACTCGTATGTCAGCCGCGGGCTCGTGCGGCGGTGCGTCGACCATGGTGGCCGATCGAGCGCTTACAATTTCCAGGATATCCAGCGGCTGAAGGCGCGCAGCCTCGCGCGTTCGGGGCACGGCCCGGCGGCGGCCAATGCCATCCATTGGGGCGAGCCCGTGCTCTTGACCGCCATCACCAAGATCACCGAGCGCGGGCCGTTTTACGGTGAGCATCTGGCGACCGACCTGGCGCGACGCCATCACCGCTTCGAATCCGTGGCGGAATATCTCTGGACTGGGGTCGGCCCCGCCGATGA
>JBKPUA010000208.1:0-6651 GCA_046735815.1 Pseudomonadota bacterium | reverse complement strand
GGATCGCTCGCGCGCGGCGAAATCAGGATCTGCGCGAAGGCGGGATCGCTCGCGCGCCGCTCGATCTCGCTCACGGCAAACGCGGCGTCCTCCTGCGGCACCACGATGCCGGCGCGCAGCCGCGGCTCGGGCTTGACCCAGGCCTCGAGCTGCCAGTCGTTGACCGCGCGCGATAGCGCCGCCGCGAAGTCGAGGTTGCGCTCCTCCATGCCGCCGCGGCTCAACTGCATCAGCATGCCGTATTCCACCCCGTTGGGGTCGAGATGCTGCGAGCGCATGAGACCGAGATCGGAGCCCGGCGGTCCCTGCTCGGGAAACGCATCGATGCGCATGCCCGCCGCCATCATGCGCGGCCACGCCAATTGGCCGGACAGGCCCTGGCGCAGATGCTCGCCGAACGTGGTCATGTGCTCGCGCCAGCGCGCCGGCAGGAACGGGTGCAGATCCGCGGGCGTGCGGTAGGCCGGATGAATATCGCAGTCGACGATCGAAAGCCCGACCGAAGCGCCAGTATGCCGAAGCGGAACGTTCATCGCACGGCCTCCTGTCCTGCCGCAGTATTATCGCTCAAATCTCGAGACGGCGCGACGGTTCCGTCGCGCAGACGCGGATAAGTTTCGAGCGGGTTATCGACCAGGAGCTTGCGCACAAGATCGTCGACTAACCCATCCGGCAGCACGTCCTCGCCGTCGAAATGCCAGTGCGGATAGTCGGTCGAGAACAGCAGGATATTGTCGCTGCCGATGTGCTCCAGCACGCGCGCGAGCACCTGCGGATCGCTGCGCGGCGCATCGACCGGCTGCAAGGTGAGACGGACGTGGTCACCCACGATCTCCGCCGGCGGCCGGTCGATCCACGGCACCTCCGGGCGCACCCCGCGCCAGGTCTTGTTGGTGCGCCACAGCAGGGTCGGCAACCAGGTGATGCCGGATTCGATCAGCACCAGCTTGAGGGCGGGAAATTTCTGGAACACGCCCTCGGTCAGGAAGCTCAGCACCTGCGACTCGAAGGCGGTCGATTGCGCGACATAATCCGCAACGCGGTGCGCCGGCCAGCCCGACGGCGTCGGTGCATGGTGATAGGTGCTGCCGGCGTGAATGCCGACGGCGAGCGCGTGCTTCTCGGCGGCGGCATAGATTGGCCAATAGAGCCGCCGCCCCAGCAGCATCTCGCCCATTGCCAACAGCAGCACCTGCACGAAGCGGCGGTCTCCCGCGAGCCGCTCGATCTCGTTAACCGCGAGCGCCGGATTGTGCGCCGGCACCAGGATCGAGGCGCGCAGGCGCGGCTCGCGGTCGAGCAGTTCATGCGCCACCCAGTCGTTCACCGCCGTGCACAGCGCCGCCGCCATGTCCTCGTTGAACAGCGCCAGTCCGCCGTGCAGTGTGTTGCAGATGGCGAGCCGCGTGCCGAAGGGATCGAGCGCGTGGCGGCGGATGGCATCGAGATCGCCGGCCGGCGCGCCCGATGCTTGTCGCCAGTCCGGCCGCGCAGACAGCGGCGAGTTCGGCGGATAGCTGGTGAGCGCGAAGGAATATTTGTCGATGTGGCGGTTGACGATCTGATCGCGCCAATAGTCGTCGAGATAAGGCACCAGCGCCGGCACGCTCGGCATCGCCGGATGCAGATCGCAGTCGATGGCGCCTGCGAACGGAACTTTCATCTGCGGCCTCTTGGCCCCGAATGGTCCGGGATCATGCAGTGTATTATACGCGCACCTCGGGTATTTGACTCGCTATCCTTCGCGCTTGTTTGATTGCGCTGCAGGGTGCTGGAACAATTAAAGGAGGACGCGATGCCCGCATCTCGCATCGTCGCCGCGGCAATCGGCGTGGCGGTTGGGCTGGCTCCCACCGTCGCTGCGAGCCAGGAGATCGACCTTCTCATCGCGCTGCCGGCGGCGACGCTGACCTTCAGCGCGCCTTTCGTCGCGGAGGACGGCGGCTTCTACAAGCGCGAAGGGCTCAAGGTCAGCCATCGCACCATCGTCGGCGTCGGCTCGGTCAACGCCGTGATTGCTGGCAGCGCCGACTTCACGGTGGGCACCGGACCGGTGTTCCTGCGCGCGGCGGCGCAAGGTCAACGTCTATTGGCCATCGCCAATCTCATCGACAAGCCGCTGGTCGAGCTGGTGCTGCGCAAAGACGTCGCGCAGGCCGCGGGCGTCGCCGAAGGCACGCCATTCGACGCGCGTGCCAAGGCGTTGCGCGGCAAAACCATCGGCATCCAGGGCGTCAACAGCATCGTGCACGCCTGGGAGCGCCTGGTCGCCGCCCGCGGCGGGCTCGACATCGAGAAGGACGTGCGCATCGCGCCCATGGATCCTTCGGCGATGCCTGCTGCGCTCGCGACCAAGGCGATCGATGGCTACGCCACCTCGCTCCCCTTCACCACCGAAGCCGTGGTCAAAGGCAACGCGGTGATGCTCGCGAGCGCGGTAAGCGATGCGCCCGATCTGCTGCCGTTCGCCTACGGCCTCGTCTATACCCGCCCCGACACATGCACGAAGCAGCGGGAGAAGTGCGTGCGCGTGGCGCGCGCGCTCGCCGCCGCCAACCGCTTCATTCTGGAGAAGCCCGCCGACGCGCTCGACCTCGTGAAAAAACGCTTCGACAAGATGGACGCCGCCGTGCTCGCGGCCGCCTGGCCGATCGTAGCGCAGGCCCACGCCCGCGACCTGCGCGTCACCGTCCCCGGGCTCGAGCACTCGCAACAGGTCAGCCTCGAGGCCAAGCTGCTGGAGCCGAAGGACGCGCTGACCAAGTTCGACGGCCTCACCACGGATGAATTCGTGCGGTGATCGATAACTGCTACAATCCGATTGATCGCCCCGAGGATACTCCATGTACAGCGCGACGATCGGAACGAGCCGCTACATCTTTCCCGATCTCAAGACGCTGCTGGCCAAAGCCTCGCCGCTGCGCAGCGGCGACATGCTGGCGGGCATCGCGGCAGCGTCGGGCGAGGAGCGGGTGGCGGCGCAATACGCGCTCGCCGACCTGCCGCTCGCCACGTTCCTGACGGAGCAGGTGATTCCCTACGAGAGCGACGAGGTCACCCGCCTCATCGTCGATAGCCACGATGCCACGGCTTTCGCCCCGATCGCGCATCTGACCGTGGGCGGATTGCGCGATTGGCTTCTGTCCGACGCGCCGACCGCGGAAACGCTCGCCGCGCTCGCTCCCGGCATCACGCCGGAGATGGCGGCGGCGGTAAGCAAGATCAGCCGGCTGCAGGATCTCATGGTGATGGCAGCAAAGTGCGCCGTCGTCACCCGTTTTCGCAACACCATCGGGCTGCCGGGCCGCCTCTCGGTGCGGCTGCAGCCCAATCATCCCACCGACGATCTCGCCGGCATCGCCGCCAGCATCCTCGACGGCCTTCTGCTCGGCGCCGGCGACGCCGTCATAGGCATCAATCCGGCCACCGACAGCCCGGAGCGCGCGCATGCGCTACTCGCCATGCTCGAGGAGGTGCGCGTCAAGCTCGATATCCCGACCCAGATGTGCGTGCTGGCGCACGTGACCACGACGCTGGCACTCATCGCCAAGGGCTCGCCGGTCGATCTCGTGTTCCAATCGATCGCCGGAACGCAGGCGGCGAACAAGAGCTTCGGCATCGATCTTTCGCTCCTGGCCGAGGCGCAGGCGGCGGCGCTGGCGCTTCATCGCGGCAGCGTCGGCGACAACGTGATGTATTTCGAGACGGGGCAAGGCAGCGCGCTGTCCGCCAACGCCCATCACGGCGTCGATCAGCAGACGCTTGAGGCACGTGCCTATGCGGTCGCGCGTCGCTTCCGTCCGCTGCTGGTCAACACCGTGGTGGGCTTCATCGGCCCGGAATATCTCTATGATGGCAAACAGATCATCCGCGCCGGACTGGAGGACCATTTCTGCGGCAAGCTCATGGGCGTGCCGATGGGCGTAGACGTCTGCTACACCAATCACGCCGAGGCCGATCAGGACGACATGGACGCGCTGCTCGCGCTGCTCGTGGCCGCTGGCGTCAATTTCGTCATGGGCGTGCCCGGCGCCGATGACATCATGCTGGGCTATCAGAGCACCTCGTTCCACGACGCGCTCGCCATCCGCGATCTCCTCGGCCGTCGCGCGGCGCCGGAATTCGAGGCGTGGCTCGCGCGCCAGGGCCTCATCGATGCCGCCGCCCGCATCCGTCCGCGCGCCATGCCCGCACCCTTCCGCGCGCTGCTGCCGGCGTGAGGGATGCGGAGACGACAATCGTCAATGACGCGTAACCAACAACCTCCGACGAAACCTACGCAATCGCCCGACGAGCCCTGGGCCGAGCTTCGCCGCTTCACCGCGGCGCGCATCGCGCTACCGCGCAGCGGGGCGTCGCTCGCCACCGCGCCGCTGCTCGAATTCCGCCTCGCGCATGCGCGCGCTCGTGACGCCGTGCATGCGGCACTCGACGAAGGCCGCCTGATGGCCGAGCTCGCACCGCTCGGCCTCCCCGTGCTTGCGGTCGCGAGCGCGGCACAGGACCGACAGCACTATCTCATGCGGCCGGATCTCGGCCGCAGGCTCTCGGATGACGCCGCAGCGCTGCTCGCGTCCCACGCCGGCGGCGGCTTCGACGTCGCCTTCGTCATCGCCGACGGTTTGTCGGCACGCGCAGTCGCGACGCATGCCGAGCCGGTCCTGGCGCAGGTGCTGCCGCGGCTCGCGGGCATCGGCTGGCGCATCGCCCCACTCGTGGTCGCACGTCTCGGGCGCGTCGCCATCGGCGACGCGGTAGCACGCGCGCTCAACGCCGAAATTGCGGTGGTGCTGATCGGCGAGCGCCCGGGCTTGTCGGCACCCGACAGCATGGGCGCCTACCTGACCTTCCGGCCGACGGCGGACACCACCGACGCCGAGCGCAACTGTATCTCGAACATCCGCCCCGAGGGCCTCGCTTATACCGACGCCGCTTTCAAGCTCGTACATCTCTTGCACGCCATGCGCGTACGCAAGATTTCCGGTGTGCAATTGAAGGACGACGGTGACCGGCTACTGATCGACGAGGGGTGATTGCTGCAATCATGATGAACGCGAGTTAATTCGATGGACGCGAATTAACTCGGGCGGCCGCCGCGTGCAGATTACAATCTCGTCCGTCTTACCCGCGTCTCAGTGAAATCCGACAGGACGAAAACGATGCGGTGCAATCCAGCGGCATTGATCGTGGCGGCGGGTGCCGGCCTCGTCGCCATCGTCGCCAGCATCCCCACGACACTCGCCGGACCCGGCTCGGACGCCGAGGTGGAGCAGCTGGTCACGCGCCACGTGCAGCCGCTGCTGATCCCGGCCGGAGGCATGGCGGTGGCGGTGCACATCGATGGCCGCACCTTGTTCTACAACTACGGCATGGCCGACGCAGCGCGACGGCAGCCGATCACGTCCGACTCGCTGTTCAACCTCGCCTCGGTCGGCAAGGTGTTTTCCTCGACGCTATTGGCGCAGGCGGTCAAGCGCGGCGAGGTCGCGCTCGACGATCCCGTGGCCAAATACGTCACCGAATTGCAGCGTGGCGGCGATATCCGCAAGGTCACGCTCGGCCAGCTTGCCAGCCATACTTCCGGCTTGCATCGCACGCCGCAGCAATACGAGCCCTCGCATCGCGGCCAGTATTCGTTGCCCGACTTCATTCGCTACCTCAACTCCTGGCAGGCGGATGAAGGCCACGAGCCGGGCAAGCAGGATATCTACTCCAACACCGGCTTCGTGCTGCTACCGCTCGCTTTGCAGCGTCGGTTCGACACGCCCATCGCCAAGCTCATGGAGCAGCGCCTGACGGGACCGCTCGGCATGACCTCGACGGTGATGCCGGTGCCGGCGGGGAATTCGCGCGGCCAGCTTGCGCCGGAGTTCCGGCGGCGCGCGGTGCAGGGTTATTCCTACGAAGCGCGCGCCGTGGGCGAGCCCGGCAACATCCAGGGCACGTTCAACTGGCCCGGAACCGGCCAGATGTTCTCCTCCGCCCGCGACATGGCGGTGTTCCTCGCCGCCAATCTCGGCGAGCTGCCGGACCACCGTCCGCTGCAGGAGGCGATGGGGTTGGCGCAGCAGGGCGTGTTCACTGTGGGGCCACGCTTCACCCAGGCGCTCGCCTGGCAGCTCGTGCGCAACGACGATCTCACCATCGTCGACAAGAACGGCGGGCTCAACAACACCTCGACCTATATCGGCATGATCCCGCAGAAGCGGCTCGGCATCGTCATCCTCTCCAACTGCGGCAAGGAGCCCGCCACCCGCATCGGCCGCCAGATCATGCTCGCGCTCGCCCGCAGCAATCTCACTGCGAGCGATGAGGGCAGCAAAAGGGATTGAGCCGCTGCCGGTTCAGCGCCAGCGGGAAATGCGCTAGCGCCAGAACGGCTTGATCGCGGCCAAAACCGTATGGGCCTCGGTTGCGCGTTCCAGAACCGCATCGAGACGCGCATCTTCCCGACCAGTCAGCACTCCCGCTGCGAACGCACGCTTTCGGCTTCCCCGTCGGCGCCGGCGGTCATTGGCAATAGCCCTGATCCGATCCTCGTGAACCACGATATCATTGAGATCGCCCAAGCAATCCTGGGCGCGCTCGAGCGCCAAGAGAAACTTGCTCCGACGTTTCGATGCCTTCCTGCTGGGGAACAGGGTGGCAAAG
>JBKPUA010000207.1:0-3284 GCA_046735815.1 Pseudomonadota bacterium | reverse complement strand
TTGCCGTCAGCATCGGCGAATCCCAACGGCCCAAGGTCGCGTGATCGGAACGCTTCCACGCGATAGGTCGAGGTCTTGGTCACGTCCCGCCCGTTGAAGATCGTGTCGTTCATCACGACCAGGCAACCGCGTCCGCGCGAGCTCGGATCGGCGGCGACGCGAATGGCGTTCACCACGTTCAAATAGCCGTCCGCGCTGATCGCCGATGCCGGCCGCATCGAACCGACGAGCACGACCGGCTTGTCGGTCTTGAGCACAAGATTGAGAAAATACGCGGTCTCCTCGAGCGTGTTGGTGCCGTGCGTGATGACGATGCCGTGCGCCTGGTCCTGGTCGAATATCTCGTGGATCTTGTGCACGAGGTCGAGCCAGTCGGCGTCGACCAAGGCCTGGCTCGGCAAGCGTCGGAAGGGGATTTCCCGCACGCTTGCAATGGTCGCGAGCTCCGGGAGCTGCGCCAGCAGCTCGCCTTCGCCGAGCCGCTTATTCGCTTCGATGTACCAGGCGAGATCCAAACGGTCCACGCCGACGGAATCGATCGTTCCGCCCGTGAGAATCAAGGCAACTCTCGGCAGCGTGCTCATCAGCGCTGATCCTTCATTGCTGCGCCGCCGCTTTCAAGTCGTCCGCACTGCCGGCCATGCGCGCGGCCAGCTTCACGGCCGCGGGCGCCGGCGGGTTCCGCAATGGCGAATAGGCGATGCCCAGACGGTCAGTCGAGATCACTGCGCGGCTGCTTTGATGCCCAGCTCCTTGGCGGCGATCGCGAGCCGATCGCGCTGCTCCTGCATTGCGGCCGCGAATTCAGCCGGCCCGCCGGCGTTGGCGATCTGGCCGGTCAAACCCAACTTTTCGGGGAAATCCGGCTGCATCACGATGTCGCGCATGTCGGCCGCGATGCGCTCGCGCAGCGCCAGCGGCATCCCTTCAGGGCCGAAGAATCCGACCAACCCGTCGAGAGTGAGCTCGGGGAATCCTGCTTCTTTGACGGTGGGGACGTCCGGATCGCTCGGCGGCCGGATGCTGTTGGTCGATGCGAGCAGCTTGATTGCGCCCGCCTGAAGTTGCGGCCGAAGCGTCGCCAGCGATGCCTCGATCACCTGGACGCGGCCCGTGGCGACATCGTTGGCGGCATCCTGCGGGTTGCGATAAGGCACCCGCGCCATGTCGAGCTTGTTCTGCTTGAGGAAGCCCGCGAACAAAAAGTCGATCGCGCCTGTCGTGCCCGCCCAGTTGAGTTTGCCCGGGTTGGCGCGCGTCATCGCAACCAGATCCTGCAGCGATCTCACCTCCATCCCGGCAGGCACTGCGATCACGATGACCGTGTTCCACCCGCGGGCGATCGGCAGAAGGTCGCTGTCCTTGTACGGCATCTGCTGCAGCACGTAGGGGTGCGCCGTCAACGCGGACGTGGGCGAAGCGAGGAGAACGTGATCGTCGTTGGCGCTGATGACGGCGTTGACCGCGACGACGGCATCGCCGCCCGGACGATTCTCGACCACCACCGGCTGGCCCCAGCGCTTGCTCAACCGGTCGGCCAGCAGGCGCGCGCCGAAATCGACGCCGCTGCCGGGACCGAGCGTGACGATGAACTTGACCGGCCGCTGCGGCCAGCTGTCTGCCAGCGCCGGCAGAATGGACACCAACAACAAGAGGACGGCAGTGCTTGTCCGAGCGAGTTTCCGAGCCCAGCGCGGCGCTTTCGACATGGTGCGATTTCCCTCTGTGCCGGCATCGCATACGATAGTTAAGGAGCGTATACGTGTCAAACACAGGCCGCCGATCGCCATGAAGGTCCTCGCGGGCCGGGACTACTGTGGATTCGCGGAACATCGACGCTTCGCCGAGCGTGCCTCGTGTTGCTGTTGGCCAGAGAGCCGCACCGAACGCTCCAGCGGTCGACGAGCGTGAGCGGCTGCCGCCCGCGGGGAATGCGCCGGCATCGCGCTAGCTTTCACTCATCTTCGCTTGTATACACGCAGCGTGACTCGGTCGCCGGAGCTGTGCTCAGCCGTGACGCTGTCGGACGAAGTCTACCAAGCGCTTGTGAAGGACATCCTGTCGGGAGCGTTCGCACCCGGTGCGCGGCTCGACGAGCCGAGCATCTGCCGCAAATTCGGAGTGTCTCGCACGCCGATCCGCGAAGCCTTGCGTCGACTGAGCGGAAGCGGGCTGGTCGAGGTCGCGCCGCGCAAAGGCGTCACCGTCGCCCGCATCGACGTCCAGCAACTCAACAACATGTTCGAAGCTTTGGCCGAGTTCGAAGGGCTTTGTGCGCGGTTGAGCGCGGTCAGAATGACCACGCTGGAGAAGAAGCGGCTCGAGGTGCTGAACGCTAATCGCCAAAAACGAATCGCCGAGGGCGACAAGGATTTCGCCGCGCTGAACAACGAATTCCACGAGCTCATCTACCAGGGAGCCCACAACCCGAGCATCGCCGCGGTCACGCGCAATTTCCGCCAGCGGCTGGCACCGTTTCGAACGCTTCAGTTCGTGCCGGGTCAGACGGAATATTCCTTTCACGAACATGACGAGATCGTCCTCGCCATCGTCGCTTCGGACCCGGAGCGCGCCTATCGCGTCATGCGCGACCATGTGACGGGGACCGGTCTGCAGGTCATCGAGCACTTCTCGCAACGAGGCGAAATGCCCGCCACCAAGCGGCTGCCCGGCCGCCGCCGCAGAACCGGATAGAGGTCGATCGATTTCCTGCGCTCCGACGAACCTTGCGACCTTCAGGGACATTTATGCAGCGCGAGCGAGCCGCCTCTTGTTGGTGGATTCCGGATCATTCTGCCCCTTTTTTGCATACGAAAATTGACAATCGTATACTCGGACTGCCAATTTGCCGGCTGACTTGGCACGCAACCGCATTCAAGAAGATACCTACCCCGGAGGAATGACCTCGCATGAGCCACCCCGAGCGGCCTGCAAGCTGGATCGGAGCGAGTTTGCTGCGCAAGGAGGATGCGCGGCACCTGCACGGGCGCGGCATGTTCATCGCCGACGTCAACATCCCCGGCGTGCAGGAGATCGCCTTTGTGCGCAGCCAGAGGGCGCACGCCCGTGTCCGCGGCGTGACGAAGCCGTCGGAGGCGGCGAACCGCGTCTTTACACTCGCGGATCTCGACCCGATCAACATTCTGGAGGCGGGACCGGAGCTCGCCGCGCATCGCCACAGCCCGTATCCGCCGCTGGCCGACCGCCGGGTGCGATACGTGGGGCAAACGATCGCGGCCTGCATGATGCCGACGCGGGCGCAGGCCGAGGACTTGGCCGATCGG
>JBKPUA010000206.1:0-5981 GCA_046735815.1 Pseudomonadota bacterium | reverse complement strand
GTGATTTCGCAAGCCCTGCTCCTGCGCCGCGCGCGGGCTGTTATCGTAGTGATAGTCGAGCCCCGCCTCCCCGATCGCGACCACCCTGGGATGGCGCGTGCGCGCGATCAACTCATCGACGCCGATATCGAGTTCCTCGTGGGCGTGGTGCGGGTGAGTACCGACCGAGCAGTAGACCTCCGGAAAGCGCTCGGCGATCGTGAGCAACTCGGCGTGGCGCTTGATGCGGGTCGAGATGGTGACGATGCGCGCAATGTCGGCGGCGCGGGCGCGCCCGACGACGGCATCGAGCTCGCCCGAAAAGTCGGGAAAATCGAGGTGGCAGTGGCTGTCGATCAGCATGGCGCGAGACGAGAAGGCCTTTCCTGCAACGGCGACAGACGCGGGGCCGAGCCGCAGGCGAGGCTGGCATCGCCCGTGCCGCGCCATCGGGTAACGCTTCGCCGGCGCTGAGACAAGACCGCGCTCCGAGCTGGCTCGATCACTGCGCGCTGCCCCTTTCCAAAATGCCATATAGGCCAGTACGATCGTGCCCGCCGGGCACGAGGAGTTGGACATGAAGCGGCGCGAGTTTCTCACTATGGCCGGCGGCGCGATGGCGTGGCCGCTCGCGGCCCGGGCGCAACAGAACGACTATCCCAGTCGCACGGTCAGGATCGTCATCGGCTTCGGCGCGGGCGGCGGCACCGATACGGTCGCGCGTATCTTTGCGCAGAAGCTGCAGGACGCAATCGGCGGCACTATCCTGGTCGAGAACAAGCCGGGCGCCGCCGGGCGGATCGCGCCGGACAGCGTCGCGAAATCCACGCCCGACGGCTACACGCTGCTCGGCGCGGCGCCCGGGGCCATGACCATCGGCACGGCGATCTGGGACAGGATCCCCTACGACATCTTCAAGGATTTCATCCCGGTCTCGCTGGTCGCCGACTATCCGATGCTTGTCCTGGTGAGCAAGGCGCACCCCGCGCAGACCATCGCCGAGCTGGTGGCGTGGCTCAAGGCCAACCCCGACAAGGCGAACTATCCTACGCCTTCGCCGGTGTTCACGCTGCCGATCGAGCATTTCAAGATCAAGACCGGCGCGCCGGCCACGGCGATCTCCTACCGCAGCAGCAACGAATCCATCACCAGCCTGCTGAGCGGACAGACCGCGTTCGGCTTCGTGGAGACGCCGGTCTCCGTCCCGCAGGTGGGCATGGGCAACCTGCGGGCGCTGGCGGTGACGGCGCCATCCCGCCTCCTCGCCCTGCCCGACGTTCCGACCCTGACCGAGGCCGGCGTGCCGGAGGTAGAGGCCGGAACCTGGTTTGGGCTGCTGGCGCCGGCCGGCGCCCCGATGCCGATCGTCAAGAAGCTCGAGGCCGCGTCACGCCAGATTGCGGCGTCGGACGATTTCAAGGCGCGTATGGAAAGTCTCTCGGGCACCAGCATCGGTAGCAGCGCGGACGAGCTCACGGCGCGGATGCACGCCGAGGTGAAGCGATGGTCCGCCGTCGTCAAGACGGCCAACATCAAGTTCGAACAATAATTGCAAACCGCGGCGCGCTTCACCTATTGTCGCGCGCACGCAATCGGGTGACGGACCGGACATGCCCCAATCCTACCTCGTGTGCCGCGCCGACGAGCTCAACGACGGCGACCGTAGGGTCGTGTCGTGCGACGGCGTGGAGGTCGGCGTGTTCAAGATCGACGGACGGTTCGTAGCCTGGCACAACGAGTGCCCGCACCGGCAAGGCCCGGTCTGCCAAGGCCGCATCTACAAGCGCGTGCGGGAGCCGATCGCCGGCGACGGCACCGTGCGGGCGCTGGCCTACGACGAGAGCGTGACCAACATCGTGTGCTCGTGGCACGGCTACGAGTTCGACCTCAAGACCGGCATCAACCAGGGTTCCGACCGGATCAGGCTGCGCGCAGCGAAGCTCGCCGAGAAGGACGGCAACATCTATGTCATCGTCTGATGACCGGCGCAGCGCCGCGCGCGCCAACGACGAGTACGGTTGGATCGACCGCTACGCGGCCGACCTGCACCGTTCGGCCAAGGAGCTGGTGGCGAGCGGCGATGCCGGTCGCGTCTCCGACGAGGCGCTGGCGCAGATCATCACGGCCGCGGTGCGGCTCTACTACGCCAAGTCCGAGCTCGAGGACCGGGCCTTGCCGGCGATCGTGCATGAGGGCGCGGAGACGCTGACCGCGACCGAGATGCTGGTGGCGGTCTCGGAGATGCTGCGGGACGTGGGGCTCGGGCCGATGGAGCTCGGGCTCTGGTTCCGACGCCGGCCGGGCGAGAACGATGCCGACGATGGAAACCGCGCAGGCGATATTGCGAGGAGCAAGCCATGAATCAGCCAGTGGTGGGCGTGCCGCAGATGCTGCCGACGCAGGTGATCGACACCTCGACCGACAGCCGCGAGATCCTCAAGCACGCCCGGCTCGCCGCCCGCAGGCGCAACCTGCACGACTGGTTCGTTGTCGACGTCGATGCCCACCATGTCGAGACCGTGTCGTGGAACGAGGTGGTGCAATTCATCGACGATCCGGTCGTCCGCGACCAGGCACTGCACTTCCACCGCGACCGCATCGGCGCGCCGCCGTACGGCCTCAACGGCGATCTCGGCCTGCGCTATCAGAGCGTGGGCGGCCGCATTCCGCATCAGGACGGGCTGCGCGAGAAGGTCGATGACGCCAGCGTCCACCGCGACGTGACGCTCACCCGCCGGGCGATGGATTCGCTCGGCGTCGACAACATGGTCGTGTTCCCCACGCCCATGCTGTTCATCGGCCTGCATCCCCAGCCCGAGATGGAGGTCTGGCTGTCGCGCGCCTACAACAAATGGATGCAGGAGAAGCTTCTATCGGCGGACGACCGCATCAAGTTCCTGGCCGTCCTGCCCTTCAACACGCCGGAGGAATGCGAGCGCATCGTGGCGGAAACCGCCGGCAAGAAGGGCATCATCGGCTACGCCGTGCCCTCGACGCGGCATGCACCGGTGCACCACAACAAGTACATGCGGCTCTACCGCATGATCGAGGAGACGGACATGCCGATCTCCTTCCATGCCGGCTACCACTGGGACGATCCTTCGCTCAAGACCGTCAACCGCTTCCTCGGCATGCACGCGCTCGGCTTCGCATGGCCCAACATCGTGCACTGCACGAACTGGGTGCTCAACGGCATCCCCGTCCGCTTCCCCAAGCTCAAGGTGATTTGGATCGAGTCGGGCATCGCCTGGGCGCCATTCCTGATGCAGCGGCTCGACGACCAGTTCCTCATGCGCCCGTCGGAAGCGCCGCATCTCAAGCGCCTGCCGTCCGAGTACATGCGCGACCACTGCTGGTACACGACGCAGCCGATGGAGGCGACCAACCGCAAGGCGCTCGAATGCACGATGGACATGATCAAGGCGGACACCCAGCTCCTGTTCGCGTCGGACTGGCCGCATTTCGACTTCGACCTGCCGAGCGAGATCACCGACCTGCCGTTCCTGTCCGAGCAGTCCAAGCGCAACATCCTCGGCCTCAACGCCGCGCGCATCTTCAAGCTCGATCCGACGCCGGTGAAGCAACTGTGAGCAGGACGGGCGCGGCGCCCGCAGCGCGGCCAGTTCAGGCCCGGGCGCTGGCTTCGCTTTCGACGTAACGCGGAAAGACCGCGCTCGGCGCCGGCAGCGCCGCCCCAGGAGCGAGCCGGTGCGCCGCGCCGAGGTCGGCGAACTGGCGCTCGCCCTCCGGAACCTTGAGCTGATCGAGCAGCTTGGCCGCCGAGCTCGGCATGAACGGCTGCGCCAGGATCGCCACCTGCCGGAGCACCTCGGCGGTGACGTAGAGCACGGTGCCCTGACGCACCGGGTCGGTCTTGGCGAGCGCCCACGGCGCCTCGCCGGCGAAATAGCGGTTGGCCTCGGCCACCACCGTCCACACCGCGTTGAGCACCTGGTGCAGCTGCTGCGTCTTCATCGCGTCGCGCGCCTTGTCGATCATGCCGTCGGCCAGCGCGAGCAACGCCTTGTCGGCATCGGAGAGCGCGCCCGGCTTCGGCAGCACGCCGTCGAGCTGGCGCGCGATCATCGACAGCGAGCGCTGCGCCAGGTTGCCGAGATCGTTGGCGAGGTCGGCGTTGATGCGGTTGGCGATGGCCTCGAGGCTGTAGTTGCCGTCCTGCCCGAACGGCACCTCGCGCAGGAAGAAATAGCGCAGCTGATCGACGCCGAAGGCGTCGGCCAAGTCCAACGGATCGACAACGTTGCCGACTGACTTCGACATCTTCTCCCCGCGGTTGAACAGGAAGCCGTGCGAGAAGATGCGCCGCGGCACGTCGACCCCCGCCGACATCAGGAACGCCGGCCAGTAGACTGCGTGGAAACGCACGATGTCCTTGCCGATCACGTGCAGATCGGCCGGCCAGTAGCGGCGAAAGCGCGGGCTCTCCGTGTCGGGGTAGCCGAGGGCGGTGATGTAATTGGTGAGCGCGTCGACCCACACATACATCACGTGCTTGGGATTGCCCGGCACCTTGACGCCCCAATCGAAGGTCGTGCGCGAGATCGAGAGGTCCTGCAGCCCGCCTTTGACGAAGCTCATGACCTCGTTCAGCCGCTCCTTCGGCAGCACGAAGTCGGGATGTCGCTCGTAGAGGTCGAGCAGCTTCTGCTGATAAGCCGAGAGCCGAAAGAAATAGCTCTCCTCCTCGACCCATTCGACCGGCGTGCCTTGCGGGCCGACGCGTACGCCCTTGTCGTCGAGCTTGGTCTCGTCCTCGTCGTAATAGGCCTCGTCGCGTACCGAGTACCAGCCGGAATACTTGTCGAGGTAAATGTCGCCGTTGGCCTCCATGCGCTGCCAGATGCCGGCGGAAGCGCGATGGTGACGCTCCTCGGTGGTGCGGATGAACTGGTCGTTCGAGCACTCGAGCCGCTCGACCATCTTCTTGAAGCGCGGCACGTTGCGCTCGACCAGCTGCTGTGGCGTGAGTTTCTCCTTCGTCGCAGTCTGCAGCATCTTGATGCCGTGCTCGTCGGTGCCGGTGAGGAACAGCACGTCGTAGCCGTCGAGCCGCATAAAGCGCGCGATAGCATCGGTCGCGATCGCCTCGTAGGCGTGGCCGATATGCGGCGGGCCATTGGGGTAGGCGATGGCCGTGGTGAGATAGTAGCGGGGCTTGTCAGCCATCGGTTTGTTCCGCGCGGCGCCAGTGTCGGAGCCGTAGGTATCAACCGCGCGCGGCCTCGGCAAGCCAGCCGAACACGTTGAAGACCAACGGCTTGCGCTCGAGATTGTACTCGTCGACGTCTTGCGCTGCGCGGTTGACCTTGTCCCAGGCCTCCGCCACGCGGGCAAGCCGGGCGGGATCGGGCGCCGCGTTCGTGAGGCGGACCGAAAGCCAGCCGTTCACGGTGTCGACGAAGGCTGCGAGGGTGGCGGGATCGGTGCCGTAGAGGCGGTCGCCGAGCGCATGCAGCGCGCGCGGATCGACCGCGGGCAGGCGCTCGAGCAGCGCTACGATGCCATTGCGCAGTTCGAGCGCGTCGCCTTGGAGGAACGTCAGCGCCCGCCGCACGCTGCCGTCGGCTGCCGCGGCGGCTGCCGCGATGCGGGTCGCATCGCACTCGTCGCCGAGCGCGGCGGCCGCCGCGCGCGCGACGTCCTCGGCGCTCAGCGGTCGCAAGGCCAACAACCGGCAGCGCGAACGAATGGTCGGCAGGACGCGCGCGGCCGAATGGTTGACGAGCAGCAGCACGGCGCGCCGCGGCGGCTCCTCCAATACTTTGAGCAGCGCGTTCGCACCTGATGGGTTGAGCTCGTCCACGGAATCCACGATGGCGATGCGCCAGCTCCCCTGCCCTGCCGTCGAGCCGAAGAACGTCACGGTCCGGCGCACGTCGTCGACCCGGATGTCCTGGTAGAGCTTGCCGGTTTTCTCGTTGATGACGCGCTCGAGCACGAGCAGATCGCCTTGCGCCTGCGCCGCGATGCGCCGCGCCACC
>JBKPUA010000205.1:0-25697 GCA_046735815.1 Pseudomonadota bacterium | reverse complement strand
CTGATTCTCAAACGCGCGCGCGTCGCGCGCGTCCGGCCAATTGAAGGACGACGACTACGAGGTGCCGTCTGACGGTGTTGTGGTTGGCCGCATCTTCCTGTCGGTCAAGTCGCCGGTCTGGCAGCCGTGGATATGGACGCTTGCCTACGGCTACCACGAGGACCCACACCCCGACCCACCGCTACGAGGCGACCCGCAAGGCTGCGATGGCGGCGTTGCCAAGTGCTGGCGCCGGCAATAGGCCCGCCTCGACGAAAAGCTTCACTTAGACCCGCTCACGTCGCTCGTCGGCACGGATGGCGGGCTCACATGCCCCTGCTGGGTCGGTTCTTGTTGGCCGCGTCGCGTACAGCAGCCGCGCCGCGAGCGCTGATGGCCCCGAGGGCTGCGGCGAGGTACATGCGGTTTTTGCTGCCCATCTCACTCCTTTTCACGGTCGGTGCCGTCGATCCATCCGCCGCAGAAGCTAAGCACCAGTAGGACAGAACCGCCCCGTCGCCATGGAACATTGCCCGCCTCCGCCAAGAGTTGGCGACAATGCCATTGGCGAGAGCCCGCCGGGGCCGCGGCGGCGCTTTGGGGCGACGTGCCGCGACATTGAGCGGCGTCCGATAGCCCAAGACCGCCGCCCATGTTGTGCCGTTGTCTCCCCTCCACCGGCCGCCCGCCGGCTCCGCCTGGCCATCGGCGAGCGATCGTAACGAGGAACCAACTGGCGCAGGCACTGCACGCCCCGATCTCACCTATCCCCATCTGGAACAGCAACTTGGCGACGCGCTTCGAGCGTCTTTTATGGGCGCAGGAACAGCAGTGGCGGTTCTTCGGGAAGTTCGTCGCCATGCTGACGGACGACATCACGCGCGAGTATGGAGTGAAGGTTGGGAAGGATTTGGAGCGTCGGTCGGCGCACCACCGGCGAAATCATTCTCACTCTCGAATCGAAGTCCTTGGGAAGGCGGCCACGGTGAGCGTGAGGAGCAGGAGGACCGGTGGCAAGGACAGTTGGCGCCGCTAGTCCTCAAACGGGCCGTGCACAAGCTCGCCCGGTTCATGACCTTCGACGGCCATGTTGCCGACGGTCTGGATAATCTCCCATGCGGGGCCTGACGGGGTCGTGGTCATGCCGCGCGCTCCTCGGGAAGCTCCTGCGGCCCCTGTGCCAAACGCTCAAGCTGCAGGACGACCCAATTCTTCCGCGAGCGCTTGTCGGCCCGCGCTAGCGCGTCGATGCGCTGCACAAGGTCAGGGTTGACGGGGATTACGATGGACTTAGGGATGTTGCGCTTGGGCATAGCGAATCTCCTTCAAAATCTCTGAGGAGATTATCTCAAAAACTGTTACCCGTACAGTTACCCCGATGACGAGAACGCGTGAATTCCGGAGGAAATGGCGCAACGCCGGTGATCACCCGTCACGTGCCTTCCGCCTCAGCCCTCGTGTCCAGAGCTGGTGGCCATGCCCCTCGCGGCGTACGCCCGCCTCAATGAACTGATCGGCTGGCTCGCGATGACATCTGACTCGGATGACCCGGACAAAGCAGCAGCGCCGCCCATTGCGCCGCCGCGCGCGGCTTTCATATTCCTCTTCATCACCGTGCTGCTCGACATGCTTGCGCTCGGGATCATCGTTCCGGTGCTGCCCAAGCTCGTGGTCGACCTGCTCGCCGGCGACACTGCGCGCGCCGCCGAAATCTACGGGGTGTTCGGCACCGCCTGGGCGTTGATGCAGTTCCTCGTCTCGCCCTTGCACGGCGCGCTGTCGGATCGCTTCGGGCGTCGTCCGCTGATCCTGCTTTCGAATTTCGGATTGGGCCTCGACTACATCTTGATGGCGCTGGCGCCGAACCTGTGGTGGCTGTTCGTGGGCCGGGTGATTTCCGGCATCAGCGCGGCGAGCATTGCGACCTCGTACGCCTACGTCGCCGACGTCACCGCGCCGGAGCTGCGCTCCGCCCGCTTCGGACTGCTGGGGGTCGCCTTCGGCGCGGGCTTCGTGCTCGGGCCCGCGCTCGGCGGGCTTGCCGGCAATGTCGACCCGCGCCTGCCGTTCTGGATCGCGGCGGCGCTGAGCCTGGCCAACACGCTTTACGGGCTATTCGTGCTTCCCGAATCGCTGCCGCCCGAGCGACGGGCGAGCTTCGGCTGGCAGCGGGCCAATCCGCTCGGCTCGCTCGCGCTGCTGCGCGCGCAGCCGCAATTGCTGGGACTGGCGACGGTCCATTTCCTCGGCCAACTCGCCCATGCAAGCCTCCCCAACATCGCCGTCCTCTACATGATGTACCGCTATGGCTGGGACGAGCGCGCCGTCGGGTTCACCATGGCGGCGGTCGGGGTCTGCGCCATGGTCGTGCAGGGCGCCTTGATCGGCCCCGCGGTCGCCCGCTTCGGCGAGCGTGCGGCGCTGCTCGCAGGCCTCGTATTCGGCGTTGCTGGATTTGCGGCCTTCGGCCTGGCCGCGACCGGCGCGGGTTTTTTGACGGGCATCCCGCTGCTTGCGCTGTGGGGATTCGCCAGCCCTTCCTTGTTCGGCCTCATGAGCCGACGCGTCGGCACCAGCGAGCAAGGGCGGCTGCAGGGCGCGAATGCCAGCATCACCGGAGTTGCCAACCTGATCGGACCGGGGCTGTTCGCGCAAACTCTTGCGATCTCGATCGGCGGCGGTCGCTGGCATTTTCCGGGTGCGGCATTTCTGCTTGCCGCGCTGATGCTAGTCGTTGCCGTCGTCGTCGCGTTGCCGGCGACGCGAGCCAGCGCGAAGAACACAGCCTGAGTGGCGGGACAGATTCAGGACGGCGGCTGAAACTCGAGAAAGCGGCGCTTGCGATAGTCGTAGACTTTGCCGCTCTCCTGCAGGCTCGGAAGGCATAATTCGACGATCGCTTTCGCCACCTCGTCCGGGCTCTGAAGCGTCGTCGGGTCCTCTCCGGGAAACGCCTGCGCCCGCATGCGGGTGCGGATCGGTCCGGGGACGAGCAGGTTGACGCGCACTTTGGTGGTCGCAGTTTCCGCCGCGTAGGTGCGCGCCAGCACCTCGAGCGCGGCTTTCGACGCCGCGAAGGGACCCCAATAGGCGATCGCCTGTGCCGCCACGTCGGAGGAGATGAATACGACGCGTGCAGCCTCGGAGCGTCGCAATAGCGGGTCGAGCGCGCGGATGAGCCGCCAGTTGGCGGTGACGTTGACCGTCATCACCTCATCCCAGGCCGCTGGCTCGACATGCCCGAGTGGCGACAGCGGCCCAAGAATGCCGGCATTGCCGATGAGCACGTCGAGCCGGCCGAAGCGCTCGTGCAGGGCGAGCGCGAGCCGATCGATGCCCGCGTAGTCCTTGAGATCGAGCGGCACCAAGGTGGCCGAGCCGCCCGCGGCCCTGATTTGGTCGTCGAGCTCCTCGAGCCCGCCGACCGTGCGCGCGACCGCGACGATGCGCGCGCCAGCCTTGGCCAGGGCGAGCGCGGTGGCGTAGCCGATGCCGCGCGAGGCGCCGGTGACGAGTGCGATGCGGTCGGCGAGGGGAGCCGTCAACTCGCTTCGGCCAGCAGCGACAATTGCCGCGGCGAGTTATCCTGCCCGGTCTGGTCGGTCAGCGGCGTGGGATAATCGCCGGTGAAGCAGTGGTCGGTGAACTGCGGCCGCACCGGGTCGCGCTGCTGGTAGCCCATGGCGTGATAGATGCCCTCGACCGACAGGAATGCGAGCGAATCGGCGCCGATGAATTTCCGCATGCCTTCAAGGTCGTGGGTCGCCGCGAGGAGCTTGTCGCGCTCAGGGGTATCGATGCCGTAGTAGTCGGAATGGGTGATCGGCGGCGAGGCGATACGGAAGTGCACCTCCCGCGCGCCGGCGTCGCGCATCATCTGCACGATCTTCACCGAGGTGGTGCCGCGCACAATGGAATCGTCGATCAGCACGATGCGCTTGCCGCCGACGACGGCGCGATTGGCGCTGTGCTTGAGGCGCACGCCGAGTTGGCGGATGTGCTGGCTCGGCTCGATGAAGGTGCGCCCGACATAGTGATTGCGGATGATGCCGAGCTCGTACGGGATGCCGGAGGCCTGCGCATAGCCGATGGCCGCCGGCACGCCGGAATCGGGCACGGGAATCACCACATCGGCCGCCGCCGGCGCCTCGCGGGCAAGCTGTGCGCCCATGGTTTTGCGCACGTCGTAGACGTTGCGGCCGCCGACGATCGAATCCGGGCGCGCGAAATAGATGTACTCGAAAATGCACGGCCGCGGCGACATCGGCGGGAACGGCTTGTGCGAGTGCATGCCTTCCTCGTCGAACACCACGACCTCGCCGTTCTCCACGTCGCGAACGTATTTGGCGCCGATGATGTCGAGCGCGCACGTCTCGGAGGCGAGGATCGGGTGGCCGTCGAGGGTGCCGATCACCAGCGGCCGGATGCCGAGCGGATCGCGCGCGCCGATGAGCTTCTTGTTGGTGAGGCCGACGAAGGCGTAGGCGCCTTCGAGCTGACGTAGCCCCTCGATGAAGCGATCGATGAAGCGGTTGCGCCTGGCGTTGGCGACGAGATGGAGAATCACCTCGGTGTCGGAGGTTGATTGCATGATGGCGCCGTCGCGCACCAGCTGGCGGCGCAAGGTGAGGCCGTTGGTAAGATTGCCGTTGTGGCCGATCGCCAGGCCGCCGCCGTCGAGCTCGGCGAACAGCGGCTGCACGTTGCGCAGGATGGTCTCGCCGGTGGTCGAGTAGCGCACATGACCCATCGCCGACATGCCGGGCAGGCGCTCGATTACCTCGCGGCCGGAGAAGTTGTCGCCGACGAGGCCCAGCCGGCGCTCGGAATGGAAGCGCTTGCCGTCGAAGGAGACGATGCCGGCGGCCTCCTGTCCGCGATGCTGGAGCGCATGCAGCCCGAGCGCGGTGATGGCCGCCGCGTCCGGATGCCCGAATATCCCGAACACGCCGCACTCCTCGCGCAACCGGTCGCCGTCGAGGTCGAATTCGCCCCGTTGCGGCGCTTCACGATCGACCGAGGTCGGAGGCATCCGGCCTCGGCCGAGATCGAGCCCGGCGTTGCTTGGAGTTTCGGCCATTTCGCTCGCCTCCTGCATCTGCCCGTGGGCCGCTATCAGCGGCCGGAGGGCTTGCCTCGGATCAACTGCTGCATGCCCGCCCGGTCGGACGACCCGTATCCGCCCGGCTCGGTCGGGGCATCGAGGCCTGAGCGCTGACCCGGCGTCGTCGGCTCTTCCTCGTCCGGCTTGGGCTTCTTCAACCGTTTCAAGATGGTGCTTTCGGGGTCGTCCGGCAACATCGACATCAGCCAGTCGCCGGTTCCCTGCAGCACGACGCGCGACTTGGCGCTGCGGATCCAGTCGGGCTGGCTGCGATCGGGCACCAGCCAGGCGAAGAACAGGAACGCGATGACCACGATGATCAAGCCGCGCGCGAGGCCGAACAGAAATCCGAGCGTGCGGTCGAGTGCTCCGATGCGGCTATCGAGGATCATGTCGGAGAACCGCACCGTGATGACGGACACGATTAGCAATGTGCCCAGAAACGTACCGCCGACCACCACCGCCGCGGCGATGATGTCGTTGTTGAAATAGGATTTCGCGAACGGCAGCAGCTTTGCATAAAAATAAAGCGTCACGAGCGCCGCGATTGCCCAGGCGGCGATGGACAGAATTTCACGCATGAAGCCGCGGATCATGGCAAGCAGCGCCGAGATCAGCATGACGCCGATCAGGATGATGTCGAGGAGGGTGATGGGCATGAGTTCCGCTTCTCTGATCCTTCCAGGGCGCGGCTGGCCGAATCGGCGAATCGACGTGTACCAACCTCCGCGCGCCCCGCTTCGCCGGCAAGCCCCCGCCGAGGAAGTGCCCAGAACTTGTTGATCGCCGTACCGTTATTCGCCTGCCAACCGATGCGAGCGCCGGTATAGCCGGACGGGGCGCCCCCGTCACCCGGATTGTCGACCGGCTCGGGAGGTTGGATGACAGAGGCCGGATGACAGAGGTCAGGCCATGACGGGACGGCGAGTGGTTGACTGTGTTCTTCACCGCACGTCCACCTTGCGTCCTGCGACCTCCGGCCTCTGACCTCTCTCATCCGACCTGCGACCTCTGACCTCCGACCTCTGACCCGCGATGTCGGCGACCAGGGTTGCCAGGCTGCCGACAGATCGCAATGACAGCCCCGGATCGGCGATCGCCTCCGCGCGCGCCGCTTCCGGCAGGACGGCGCGCACGAAGCCGAGCTTTTGCGCCTCCTTCAGCCGGGCCGCGGTTTGTGCCACCGGCCGGATCGCGCCCGAGAGCGAGATTTCGCCGAAATAGACGGCATCGGCCGGCAAAGCCGCATCGGCCAGCGAGGAGACGAGCGCGGCGGCGGCGGCGAGGTCGGCTGCCGGCTCCTGGATGCGCAGGCCGCCGGCGACATTGAGATAGACGTCGTGGCCCGAGAGCCGCACGCCGCAATGCGCCTCGAGCACGGCGAGCACCATGGAGAGCCGATTCGCGTCCCAACCGTTCACCGCCCGCCGTGGCGTGCCGAGCGCGGTCGGGGCGACTAGCGCCTGGATTTCGACCAGCAACGGACGGCTGCCTTCGATGCCGGCGAAGACCGCGGTGCCGGGCGAGCCGAGATCGCGCTCCGACAGAAACAGCTCCGACGGATTGGCGACTTCGCGCAACCCGCCGCCGGTCATTTCGAACACGCCGATCTCGTCGGTCGGACCGAACCGGTTCTTGACCGCGCGCAGAATGCGGAACTGGTGCGAGCCTTCGCCTTCAAACGACAGCACTGCGTCGACCATGTGCTCGACCACGCGCGGCCCGGCGATCTGGCCGTCCTTGGTGACGTGGCCGACCAGGATCACGGCCGCGCCCGAACGCTTGGCGAAGCGGATCAGCGCCTGTGCGCTGGCGCGCACCTGCGTGACGGTGCCCGGCGCCGATTCGACGACGTCGGTCCACATGGTCTGGATCGAATCGATGACGACGAGGCGCGGCGTCTCGCCCGCGCCGAGCGTCGCGACGATGTCCTCGATCGATGTTTCGGCCGCGAGGCCGACCTGGACGCCGGCGAGACCGAGCCGCTCGGCGCGCAGCCGCACCTGCGCGATTGCCTCCTCGCCCGAGATGTAAACCACGGGCTGGTTGCGGCGCGCCAGCGCGGCCGCGACCTGGATCAGCAGCGTCGACTTGCCGATGCCCGGATCGCCGCCCAGGAGCAATACCGATCCGCGCACGAAGCCGCCGCCGGTAACTCGATCGAACTCAGCGAGGCCGGAGGCAACGCGGGGGGCATCGCGGGCGGCGCCGGTAAGTGGTTCGAGCGCGAACAAGCGGCCTTTGCGCGGGGCGCGGCCGGGCAAGGGCGGAGCCGCCGTGGCCGAATTTTCCTCGGCGATGGTATTCCATTCCCCGCAGGCGTCGCACTTGCCCTGCCAGCGGCCGTAGGCGGCGCCGCAGCTCTGGCAGATGAAGCTTGCGTCGCGACGGGCCATGGTCGGAACCGGTGTGAGATCGGCAGCGCGGCCGGCGAATTGCGCGAATCGCGCCGCGGTCAGTTCCTTGGTATCACGCGCCGCGATAGACGCGATGATAGCGCCGGCCGAGATTGGTGAGGACCTCGTAGCCGATGGTGCCCATGCCGGCGGCGAGGTCATCGATGCTCATCCCATCGCCGATCAGAGTGGCGAGGTCGCCGCGCCGCACCGCGCCCTCCGCGAGCTCGCCGATGTCGACGGCGAGGAGGTCCATGGAGACGCGGCCCGCAACCGGGCAGCGCCGGCCGGCCACGACCACCTCGGCCGCGGGCTTGCCCCTGGCCGCCGCCGCAGACCGCAAGTAGCCATCGGCGTAGCCGACGGCGACGATGGCGATGCGGCTCGGGCGCGAGACGGTGAAGGCGGCGCCGTAGCCGAGGCTCTCGCCCTTGCCGACCGTGCGCACCTGGATGATGCGGCCCTTGAGTTCCACCGCCGGCCGCATGGGGTTCTGCTTGCCGGGCGTCGGATTGACCCCGTAGAGCGCAACCCCCGGCCGGACCAGATCGCAGTAAACGGTGCCGCCGAGGAATATGCCGGAGGAATTGGCGAGCGATGACGCGAGTCCGCGGTAGAGAATGCGGACTTCACGAAACAAGTGGATCTGCCGGTCATTCATCGGATGGTCGGGAATCTCGGCGCAGGCGAGATGACTCATCAGCAGCGTGAAGCCGTGATTTTCCGATTGCAGGCGCGGAGCGATGGCGACCGCCTCGTCGACCGTGATGCCGAGCCGGTTCATGCCGGTGTCGACGTGCAGCGCTGCGCCGCCGCGCCATTTGTTGATGGCGACGAACGCATCCCATTCCGCAAGCTCGGTCGTGCTATTGATGACCGGCTGCAGATAGTCGTTGGCGAGGGCCTGCGCCGAGCCCGGCATCACCCCGTTGAGCACATAGACGGTGGCGTCGGGAGCGATCGCCCGCACCCGCCGTCCCTCGGCCACGTCGGCGACGAAGAAGGTGCGGCATCCGGCCCTCGACAGCGCCCGCGTCACCGGCTCGAGGCCGCAGCCATAGCCGTCGCCCTTGACCACCGCGGCGCACTCGACCGGCACGGTCGTGCTCGCGAGCATCTTCCAGTTGGCCTCGATGGCGGCCAGGTCGATAGTGAGGAGACCGCCCGCCTCCGCTGCTTCGGCAGCGGCGGGAGGCGGCTCGGCCGGCCTCAAGTCGGGCTCGTGGACGGTCATGGCAAGGATTTAGGCCCGACGGGCCGGCCCCGTCCAGTCTCGGATCGCAGCATCGCACGCCCGATCAGAGGCGATCCGGGACCTGATCCTCGCGCGCAAGATTGTCGAACCGTGTGACGGAAGCATCGAATTGCACGTTGACCGTGCCGGTCGGGCCGTGGCGTTGCTTGCCGATGATGATCTCGGCTTTGCCGTGCACGGCAGCCATCTCCACCTGCCACTTGGTATATTCGTCGGTGCCGGGTCGCGGCTCCTTGTTGCTGAGGTAATATTCCTCGCGGAAGACAAACATCACTACATCGGCATCTTGCTCGATCGAGCCAGATTCGCGCAGGTCCGACAGCTGCGGCCGCTTGTCGTCGCGGTTCTCGACTTGGCGCGATAGTTGCGACAGCGCCACCACCGGCACGTTGAGCTCCTTGGCGAGCGCCTTGAGGTTGGTGGTGATCTCGGTCACTTCTTGCACGCGGTTGTCCTGGGCCCGCCGGCTGGTGCCTTGCAGCAGCTGAATGTAGTCGATGACGAGGAGATCGAGACCTTTTTGCCGCTTGAGACGGCGTGCGCGAGCGGCGAGCTGGGCGACGGTCAGGCCGCCGGTCTCGTCGATGAAGAACGGCAAGTGCTGCAGCTCGATCGCCACATCCTTGATCTTCTCGAAGTCGCGCTCGTTGATGCCGCCACGCCTGATCGTGCTCGACGGGATGCCGCTCTGCTCGGCGATGATGCGGGTGGCGAGCTGCTCGGCCGACATCTCGAGCGAGAAGAAACCGACGATACCGCCGTTGATGGTATCGATGTGACCATCGGCGCGCACTTCGCCGCGCCACGCGCGGGCGACGTTGTAGGCGACATTGGTGGCGAGCGCGGTCTTGCCCATGCCCGGACGGCCGGCGATGATGATCAGGTCGGAGGCCTGCAGACCGCCCATCTTGCTGTCGAGGTCCTGGAGACCTGTCGCCAGCCCTGAAAGTTTTCCCTCGCGCTGATAGGCACGCGCCGCCATGTCGACGGCTGTGGTCAGCGCGGTCTCGAACTTTTGAAAGCCGCCGCCGTAGCGCCCGATCTCCGCCAGCTCGTACAAGCGGCGTTCGGCGTCCTCGATCTGATCGCGCGGCGCAAAATCGACCGGGGCGTCGAACGCGACGTTGACCATGTCCTCGCCGATGTTGATCAGCTCGCGCCGAATGGCGAGGTCGTAGACGGTGCGCCCGTAATCCACGGCGTTGATGATGGTCGTCGCCTCGGCGGCGAGGCGAGCGAGGTATTGCGCGAGCGTCAATCCGGCGATGTCGATTTCGGCCGGCAGGAACGTCTTCAGCGTCACAGGCGATGCGAGCTTGCCGGTCCGTATCAGGCTGCGCCCAACGTCGTAGATCTGCTGATGGATCGGCTCGAAGAAGTGCTGGGGCTCGAGGAAATCGGTGACGCGATAGAGCGCCTCGTTGTTGACGAGGATCGCGCCCAGGAGTGCTTGTTCCGCCTCGATATTGTGCGGTGCGGCACGATAAGCCGGCGCGACAGGTTCCGGTTGCTTACGCGAGACTGATTCGATGGCCATGAACGTATAGTCTTTTGATTCTGTGATGCCGTCGAGGCACGGCACTCACAAGAGTGGTGCGGGAGCCACGCGCGCGACTACAGGAAAGGATTTTGCAAATAGCATGGACGAGGAGCCGTGCGGGATCCTGTTTGTCAGGTTTCCCCGCTCATCACCGAACGGAAATTGCTCTTAACAGCCGGCTACAAAAGCATTGACGAAATGCACGATCACGGCTGAGGAAAGAATCACTCGCCCGCCAGCCGCAGCGGCGGGCGGCCGCCGCCCTCAAGCGCGCGCAGCCGCCCCTCCTCGCGTGCGATGTAATCGCGGGTCATCGGCACGACGCCCTGGCGCTTGGTCAACTGCAGCTGGAACACCATCATCGCCTGCTCGCGGAAGGTCATCTCCGACGCCGCGAGGTAGAATTCCCACATGCGGGTGAAGCGCTGGTCGTAGAGCCGCTCGACCTGTTCGCGGTGGGCGAGGAAGCGCTCGCGCCAAGCCTTGAGCGTCTCGGCATAATGCAGGCGCAGGATTTCGATGTCGGTCACCAGCAGCCCGGCGCGCTCGACCGCCGGCAGCACCTCGGACAGCGCCGGGATATATCCGCCGGGGAAGATGTATTTCGCAATCCACGGGTTGGTGATGTTGGGGCCCTCGGATCGCCCGATCGAATGCAGGAGCATCACGCCGTTGTCGTCGAGCCGGTCGTAGCAAGTCCGAAAGAACGCATCGTAGAAGCCGACGCCGACATGCTCGAACATCCCCACCGAGACGATGCGGTCGAACTTCTCCGCCACGTCGCGATAGTCTTGCAAGCGGAACTCGACCTTGCCGTCCAATCCCTTCTCGGTCGCGCGCACGCGCGCGAGCGCAAGCTGTTGCTCGGACAACGTGATCCCGGTCACGCGCGTAGCGCAAAGCTCGGCGAGATAGAGCGGGAGGCCGCCCCAGCCGCTGCCGATGTCGAGCACCCGCTGATCGGGTGCAAGCAGGAGCTTCGCCGCCAGGTGGCGCTTTTTCGCAAGCTGGGCGTCGTCGAGCGACTGCTCGGCGGTCTCGAAATAGGCGCAGCTATATTGTCGATCGGCATCCAGGAACAGGGTGTAGAGCTGGCCATCGAGGTCGTAATGGTGGGCGACGTTGCGCCGTGCGCGCGGCCTCGGGTTGAATTGGTTGATACGGCGGTGCAGGTAACGCGCAAGCCAGCGCAACTGCGCCCACGCCGGCACGTCACGCTCGCGGGGCTGGCCGAGGACAATCGCCAGCACCTCGGCGATCGAGCCCTGCTCGACCACGAAGCCGCCATCCATATAGGCTTCGCCGAACCGCAGCGCGGGATCGATAAGGACGGCACGCTCGGCGGACGACTTGGTGAAGCGGATCGCTGCCGGCCTGCCGGTGCCATCGCCCAAGCTGAAAGTTGATCCGCGCGCGGTCGTGACCCGGAGATTTCCGGTCCGGATCAGCCGTCCGAATTCCGCCCGAAGCAACCGATCCATCGGCCGCATCCCACCGCACCATCGCCGTCGCCACGCCCGCGACACAATTGGCGTTCACCGGCGTTGGCGTGCACAGAATGGGCTGCGATCGATCGTGATCGACAGCCCTCCCGGCAACCGGAATTAAAACAAAGTCTTTTCGCCCCGGCAACGCGCTTGGCGTGCGGAGCGATAGAGAGGTTCAGGCGGGTCCAGCGGTGGGGGTACCCGCATCCTCTTTTGGCCAAAAATTAGAAGCAAAGCGTAGCGAGCGGCTTGGGCGCGCCGTCAGCGGAGGGTCACGTGTCGAGCAGCAGTCGAATCAAATCATGGGCGCTCGGGGCTGCCGTGCTCATGGCTGCGCTGCCAGCGCAGGGACAATCGAATCTGGATGCCGGCAAGTCCCCCGCGCAGATTTTCGCCGATACTTGCAACGCCTGCCATCGCGGGCCGCGGGAGCTCAGGCCCACCAACGCCGGGTTCTTGCGGCAACATTATACCACTGGCGCCCAGGAAGCGGCGAACATGGCTGCGTACCTCGCGGCGGTCGGGAGCGATCCACGGGCGGTGCAGCAGCGGCGCCAGCCAGCCATGGGAGCGGGCCGCGGAACTGCGACGGAAGCCACGCGCGGCACGACCGCGCCCAGCGACCGTGGCAAGCAGCCCGAGACGCAAGCTGCAACGCCGGGGGCAGGGAACGGCCGCCGGACGCCCGCAACGCCTGAGCAGGCGCAATCAGCGCCGGGCGCGACGCCAGACGCCGGGGCCAAGCCGCGCCGCACGTCGGAAGGCGCCGAAGCAAGCAAGCCACTAGGGGCCGACGTACAAGGACATGGCGCCGAGGCCGCCGCGCCGTCCCAGGCTGCCGCGGCAGCACCGACACGGCCGCAGCCGCTCGAGGAATTCGAGGAGTAGCCCCCCGCGCCCCATCCCCCCCGCAAACGGGATGTGGCTGGCGGCATTCAGCGACGAGCCGACGACAAACGACGCGTCACGCCGGCTGCCCTTTATTTCTCCGATTCGGATCCTGCCTCCGTGGGCTCGGCGGCACCTTCGCGCTGCCGGCGCGCCTCGACCACCTCCGGTTCGAAGAACGCCTCCGCTGCAGCCGCCGCCGCTTCCGCCTCCTCCTCCGCTTCCTCGCGCGCCACGGTGACGTCCTCGCCGCGCGCGATGCGTTCCGCCTCGTCGGCGTTGCGCCCCACCGCGACATTGATGCTCACCTCGATTTCCGGATGCAGCGAGATCGGCACCTTGTGCAGCCCGACGGTTTTGATGGGCGTATTGAGCGCGATCTGGGCGCGGGAGACTGCAAAGCCCTTCTCGCTGACCAGCATCGCCAGATCGCGCGGGGAGACCGAGCCATAGAGCTGCCCGCCCTCGGCCGCCTGGCGCAGAATGGAGAAATTCTGGCCATCGAGTTTCTTGGCGATCTTCTCGGCTTCGCTCCGTTGCTCGAGGTTGCGGGCCTCCAGCTCCACTTTCATGTTCTCGAAGCGAGCGCGGTTCGCGGTGGTGGCCCGCAACGCCTTACCCTTGGGCAACAGGTAGTTGCGCGCAAAGCCGTCCTTGACGCGCACGACGTCGCCCATCTGGCCGAGCTTGGCGACGCGCTCAAGCAGAATGACTTCCATGGTCGTATCTCCATTTGTCGAACATTGCGTTTCATCAAGTCCCTAGGCTCGGCGGGCCGCGCCTGCGCGCGACCCGGCCGCGAATGTTGAGGGCGGCCTCGGCGAGACCCAGGATCGAGATCGCCAGAATCGGCCAGCCGAGCACGATCGTGACGCCGTAGACGCCGGTCAGCATGACCGCGCGACCGGCCACCCCGCGCGTGATCGCATGCAGGACGGCAAGGCCGAGCACCGCGAACACCATGAGCAGGCTTGCCGCAAACGCGCCGGACAGCACGCCCGCGAGATCGGGCAGAAAGGAGCCTGCGATTGCCGCCGCCAGCAGTCCTGCGCTGGGCGCCGGCAAAGTCAGCGCCGCCAGATCCGGCCAAGGCCGCGTGAGCCGGCCGGAGATTTTCACGATGCGCGCGGCGAGCCAGAGATTGAACAGGTTGGTGACGGTGGAGAACACGGCCGCCGCCGGCGGAACGGCCACGACGAGCAGATCGATTACCGACTGGTCGCGCAGGATGCGCTCGTAGGTCTTGCGCAGCGCCGCCTGCAAGCTTTCCTGGTCGGTGCCGAAATTGGGAACGGCGGCGGCGACCACCAGCGTGCCGACCACGCCCGCCCACAGCACCAGTCGTCCGACCGGATACCATTCGAGTGCGCCGCCAGCGCCGTTGCTCGCTGGTCGCGCCAGCAATGCCAGGTAGCCGAGCCACCAGGCTCCGAACGCGATCATCGGCACGGCGAGGAAGAAAATGCCGGAGAGAACGGCGATGGCCGCGGTCGCTGCGGCGGCGGCGATCAGTCCCGCCAGGTGGCTCCAGCCGAGCGCCGCAATGACGATCGGGAGGGGCGCCAGATAGAACAAGACGACCGCGGCAAGCGATCCCGAGGCGACGGATGCAAACAGGAGGGCCGCCGCCGCGCCAGCTCCCAGTCCGACCAGTACCATCTGCACCATTCAAGCTGTCCCGCTTCATCAGCGGTTAGAGCCGGATCGAGTCCGGCCCAACCTTCAGAGGACAGACGAGGGAGGACAGAGCACGGATTAAGCGCGCCGGCTGTGCCTCTCGTATCTTCCGTCTTCGGTCCTCTGCCGTCTGTTCTCTGTCGTCCGCTTGCTCAGCGGATCACGTAGGGAAGCAAGCCGAGGAATCGGGCGCGCTTGATGGCGCGTGCGAGTTCGCGCTGCTTCTTCGCCGACACTGCCGTGATCCGGCTCGGCACGATCTTGCCGCGCTCGGACACATAACGCTGCAACAGCCGCACGTCCTTGTAGTCTATCTTCGGTGCGTTGGCGCCGGAGAACGGGCAGGTCTTGCGGCGGCGAAAGAACGGCCGACGGGCTTGTGCTGCAGGAAGTGCCATGGCCGTTACTCCTCGGTCGTCGCGGCAGGGGGGGACTCGTCCTCGCGCGGCGGGCGCCCGTCGCGGTCACGGTCGCGACGGTGCTCGCCGCGATCGCGATCGCGAAAGCCACCTCGATCGCGGTCACGAAATCCAAAACCCCGGTCGTCCCGCTCGCGGTCGCGATCGACCTTGCGCATCATCGCCGACGGACCTTCCTCGTGTTCGTCCACGCGGACGGTGAGGTAGCGCAACACGTCCTCGCTGAGGCGTTCCTGGCGCTCGATTTCGTTGAGGGCGGCCGGCGGAGCGTCGACGTTGAACAGGGTGAAGTGGGCCTTGCGATTCTTGCGCAGCCGGTAGGATAGGGACTTCACGCCCCATTGCTCGGTCTTGCTGACCTTGCCGCCCATTTGCTCGATGACGCCTTTGAACTGCGCGGTCAGCTCTTCGACCTGCTGCGCGCTGGCGTCCTGACGCGTCAGGAAGACGTGTTCGTACAGGGGCATGTAGGTGCCTTTCTCGTTCGGTCGTGCTCCCCCGGCGCAAAGCCCTTCGAGCCCTTTCGGGAAAGGCTCGAAAGCTCAGAAGGCGGGAACACGGGACGCCGGGCCAGCAGGCCCTGCCGTGCGGCGATAACCGACGGCCGTCCGTTCAGCTCCCGGCCGGGATCGAGCGGAAGCGCGGGTTATACGGTTTCACGGCCAAAAGGCAAGGCGCGGCGGCCGTGCGCCGGGCGAGAAAACCAGCGGCTGGCCGCATTGGCTTGACAGCGCCGAGGTCGGGGTATCTTAGGGCCGATCTCAGCGCGGGGAGGCAATGTCGCTCGCCTTCATATTTCCCGGTCAAGGCAGCCAGGTGGTCGGTATGGGCAAGGCGCTTGCCGATGCCTTCGCGCCGGCGCGTGCCGTGTTCGAGGAGGTCGATGGGGCACTTGGCGAAAAGCTTGCCAAGCTCATTTGGGAAGGGCCCGTCGAGGCACTGACGCTGACCGAGAATGCGCAGCCGGCGTTGATGGCGACGTCACTCGCGGCAATGCGCGTGCTGGAGGCCGAAGGCGGCGTCGACCTGGCGCGCGACGCGCAATTCGTCGCCGGCCACTCGCTCGGAGAATATTCGGCGCTCGCAGCAGCCCGTGCGCTCAGCGTCGGCGACACCGCGCGGCTGTTGCGGGTACGCGGTCGCGCCATGCAGCAAGCGGTTCCGGTCGGCACCGGCGCGATGGCGGCGCTGCTCGGGCTCGAGTTCGAGCAGGCGGTCGCGGTCGCGGCCGAAGCCGCCCAAGGCGAAGTGTGCCAAGCCGCAAACGACAACGGCGGCGGGCAGGTGGTGGTCTCGGGCCATAAGGCCGCGGTGGAACGGGCGGTGGAGATCGCTAAGGGACGGGGCGCGCGGCGCGCCACCATGCTGCCGGTCTCCGCTCCCTTCCATTGCGCCCTGATGCAGCCGGCGGCGGAGGCCATGGCGGCGGCGCTGGCCGAGGTCCGCATCAAGCCCCCGATCGTGCCGGTTGTCGCCAACGTGCTGGTCAGGCCGATCGGCGACCCCGGCGAGATCGTGCGCGCTCTCGTGGCGCAAGTCACCGGTACGGTGCGCTGGCGCGAGTCGGTGACCCTGATGGCGGAGGCGGGCGTCACGACTTTCTACGAGGTCGGTGCCGGCAAAGTGCTGAGCGGCCTCGTCAAGCGCGTGGCCGAGGGAGCGAAAGCTGTCCCGATCGGAACACCGGATGATATCGCAGCTTTCAAGATCGCCGTCTCGTGATATGGCCGTCTCCTGATCTGCCGAAGCCGGGCGCCGGTCGGCGGGAGACCAGCGAAGGAATCGACGATGTTCGATCTGACCGGCAAGACCGCTCTCATCACCGGAGCGAGCGGAGGCATCGGAGGCGCGATCGCGCGCGCATTTCACCGCCAGGGCGCCACCGTGGCGATCTCCGGCACCCGGCGCGACGCGCTGCAAGAGCTCGCCGGCGAGCTTGCGGATCGGGTGCACGTTCTGCCCTGCAACCTGGCCGACAAGGAGGAGGTGGAGCTCTTGGTGCCGAAATCGGAGGAGGCCATGGGCAGGCTCGACATCCTGGTGGCCAACGCCGGAATCACCAAGGACAACCTGCTGGTCCAGCTGCGCGACGAGGACTGGGACGAGGTCGTGGCGGTGAACCTGACGGCCGCCTTCCGCCTGGCGCGGGCGGCCGTGCGCGGCATGATGCGCCGCCGCTTCGGCCGAATCATCGGGGTCACCTCGGTGGTCGGCGTCACCGGCAATCCCGGCCAGACCAATTACACCGCCACTAAGGCCGGCGTGGTCGGCATGATCAAGTCGATCGCCGCCGAATACGCCAGACGCGGCGTGACGGCGAACGCGATCGCGCCCGGCTTCATCGCCACGGCGATGACCGACAAGCTCAACGACAAGCAGCGGGAGGCGATCCTCGCGCGGGTGCCCGCGGGTCGGCTCGGCGCCGGGGTGGATGTCGCCGCCGCGGCGGTTTTTCTCGCCTCCGAAGAGGCTGCCTACGTGACCGGCCAGACGCTCCACGTGAATGGCGGAATGGCTATGATTTGAGCGCGAGATGTGACCTCGTCACGGGCTCGCCGATGCGGCGCGGCCGCGCTGGCCAAGGCATTTGAAGTATGGTAACCGAGCTTCGGTTTGGCTGGGGCGGCACAAGGTTCCACTCATTAGGTAGGGGTCCGCTCGCGACCCGATGGTCCAACGCCGGACACCACGCAAGCCCATACCGCAATGGCTCGGGGGCGCTGACCGATCGAGCGCAATTCAAAAGGGACACGAGGTTGCAGCGATGAGTGACATTGGCGAGCGGGTGAAAAAGATCGTCGTGGAGCATCTGGGCGTCGAGCCCGAGAAGGTGACCGACAACGCAAGCTTCATCGATGATCTCGGTGCCGACAGCCTCGATACGGTCGAGCTCGTGATGGCGTTCGAGGAGGAGTTCGGCTGCGAGATTCCCGATGACGCTGCCGAGACCATCTTGACGGTGGGCGACGCCATCAAATTCCTCGAGAAGAACGCAAAGGGCTGACCCGCGCCGTTTCGGCGATTCCCCGCGCATTGTCCGATCGCGTTTGAATTGGCCCTCTGTGGTGCCCGCAGAGCATGGTCGCTGGCGACGCGGATGCGCGTCGGCGTGCCGATCGCGAGACCGATCGGCCTTGGATGGCGCGCGCGTGCCGGCGTCGTTCGGCCGGAAAACCCGCTTTCCCTTTTGCTGAACGCGCTCTATGGAATCCCCGATGAGACGCGTCGTCGTCACCGGACTCGGCATGGTCTCGCCGCTCGCTTGCGGCGTGGAGCCGACGTGGCGGCGCCTTATCAATGGCGAGAGCGGCGCAAGGCGGATCGAGACATTCGACGTGTCCGATTTGGCGGCGAAGATCGCCTGTCAGGTTCCGCGCGGCGACGGTTCCAACGGCAGCTTCAATCCCGACCAGTGGATGGAGCCGAAGGAACAGCGCAAGGTCGACGATTTCATCCTCTACGCGATGAGCGCCGCGCGCCAGGCGCTCGACGACGCGGGCTGGAAACCCATCACCCGTGAGGACCAAATCGGCACCGGTGTGATGATCGGCTCCGGGATCGGCGGGCTCACCGGCATTGCCGAAACCGCGATCGTGCTGAAGGAGAAAGGACCGCGGCGCGTCTCGCCGTTCTTCATTCCGGGCCGGCTCATCAATCTCGCCTCGGGATACGTGTCGATTGCGCACGGCCTCAAGGGGCCCAACCACGCGGTGGTGACCGCCTGTTCGACCGGAGCGCACGCCATCGGAGACGCTGCGCGACTGGTGGCGCTCGGTGATGCCGAAGTCATGTTGGCGGGCGGCGCGGAGTCGCCGATCTCGCGCATCGGCATGGCCGGATTCATCGCCTGCCGCGCGCTGTCGACCTCGTTCAACGACACGCCGGAACGCGCATCGCGACCCTACGATCGCGACCGCGACGGCTTCGTCATGGGCGAGGGGGCCGGGATCGTGGTGCTCGAGACCTATGAGCACGCCAAGAAACGCGGCGCGAAGATCTATGCCGAGCTCATCGGCTACGGGCTCTCGGGCGACGCCCATCACATCACGGCGCCGGCCGAGGACGGCGATGGCGCGCTACGCTGCATGAACGCGGCGATCAAACGCGCCGGCATCTCGGCCGCCGAGGTCGACTACATCAACGCCCACGGCACCTCGACGCCGCTCGGCGACGAGATCGAGCTCGGCGCGGTGCATCGCCTGCTCGGCAATGCCGCTGCCCGCATCTCCATGTCCTCGACCAAGTCCTCGATCGGCCACCTCCTGGGTGCGGCGGGTGCGGTCGAGGCGATCTTCTCGATTCTCGCCATGCGCGACGGCATCGCGCCGCCGACCATCAATCTCGACAATCCGTCGGTGGAGACGCCAATCGATCTGGTGCCGCATCACTCGAGGAAGCGCGACATCGAAGTGGCGCTCTCCAACTCGTTCGGCTTCGGCGGAACCAACGCGTCGCTGGTATTTCGCCGGGTCGCTGACTAGCGCGAGCACTGCAAGCAGGGCGAGCAGGTATCGGGCTCGCGCAACGGTCAGGTAACCACATTGGAATTTTTCTGACTGGGATGCGTCCTGCGCGCAGGAGTGGCATGGCGCGCGCTGTCGTGGTTCAACCTTTGGCCATATTCGCATCTAATGTGGCCGTTTGACCGTCTGATTCCGCTTGGGAATTCGACCGAAGCCCGGCAAGATACGAATACTGACCTCTGCGGGCGCGGCGGCGGTCGATACCAGAATGAATGTGGTGGTAGCGGCTATGGTTGTCGTCGAGGTGAGGTAGAGGCGGTGAATTCGCAAAACACGCCGCCTCCGGGCGATGGCCGCGTTCCGCCACTTGCAGGTGCCTCGCCAGCCGGCCCCAATTCTGAGCCAGCGCGCCCGAACGCATTGGGCGCGTCAGCGCCTTCCGGCGCCTCGTCCGCGACCTCGAGCGCCCCGCCGGAGCGTATGGTGCTCGGCGCGGGCGAGCCGGAGCCCCCAATCTCCGGACGACCTGATAGTTTTGCGGAGCCCAAACGCTTCTCGCCGCGCAGTCCGCGCGCTGCGCTCGAGCCGGATCATGTGCCGTTGCCGACTCGCCCATCGCGGCGCGCGCGCAATCCGCTGGTGATCCTCGGCAATGCCGTTTTTACCATCTTGATTCTCATCCTCATCGTCGTCGGCGGCGCGGTTGTGGTCGGCAAGAGCCGGTTGGAAACGCCCGGCCCGCTGCAAGAAGACAAGATCGTCACCATCCCTCCACGCTCCGGTATCTTTGACATTGCCGACCTGCTCACGCGCGAAGGGGTGATCGACGCGCACCGATTCGTGTTCATCGGCGGCGTGCTCGCGCTCAACGCGCGCTCCGATCTCAAGGCCGGCGAGTATCTCTTCCCCAAGCGGGCGAGCGTCAAGGACGTGGTTGAGACCATTGTCGAGGGAAAGGTGGTGCAACATCAGGCCACCATCCCCGAAGGTCTCACCTCGGAGCAAATCGTGGCGCGGCTGCTGGAGAACGACGTGCTCTCCGGCAACATCAGGGATGTTCCGAGAGAGGGCAGCCTTCTGCCCGACAGCTACCACTTCAATCGCGGCTTCACCCGCGAGCAGATGATCCAGCGCATGCGTCAGGCACAGGAGCGGCTTGTGCGGGAAGTCTGGGAGCGCCGTAATCCCGATCTGCCGATCAAGACGCCCGACCAGCTCGTCATTCTCGCCTCCATAATCGAGAAGGAGACCAGCAAGCCGGAGGAGCGTACGCGGATCGCGGCGGTCCTGACCAATCGGCTGAAGCAGAAGATGAAGCTGCAATCGGATCCGACCATCATCTACGGCTTGGTGTTCGGCAAAGGCGCGCTCGGCCATCCCCTGACCAGGAGCGAGATCGCGCAGCCGACTCCTTACAACACCTATGTCATCGACGGCCTGCCGCCGGGACCGATCGCCAATCCCGGCCGCGCCTCGATCGAGGCCGCCGCCAATCCGGCGCGCACCAAGGAGCTCTATTTCGCGGCCGACGGCACCGGCGGGCACGCCTTCGCCGAGACCTACGATCAGCATTTGAAGAACGTCGCGCGCTTGCGCGTGATCGAGCACGAGCAAAGGGCAGATCCGCCGGATGCGCAGACGCAGGCGCCGGCGCCGCCTCCGGCGCGCGCCGCGCCCGCGCCCGGGCAACGCAGCAAGCGCAGCGCCAACGGCTCGTCGCGGGATGCAGGGACCGCGCAATAGTGCTCAACCTCTGTGACCGCTCTGTCTCGCTCCAGCTTCTCTAATTTCGCGCATGTTCTTTTCGGAAAACCGGTTCCCACTTTTCCGAAACATGCGCTAAGGTCCGGCCGACTCGTCATCCAGGATTGGTCGGTGGGTGGAAGCCGATGGCGCTTTCGAGCATGACCGGCTTCGCGCGCGGCCACGGCGTGAGCGGCAGCTATAGCTGGGCCTGGGAGCTGAAATCGGTCAATGCCAAGGGCCTCGACGTGCGGTTGCGGCTGCCGCCGGGATGGGATGCGGTTGAGGGGCCGGTGCGCAGCAGTGGAGCGCAGGTGCTCGCGCGCGGGACCGTCTACGGCACGCTCACCGTCGACCGTCAGGGCGTCGCTCCCGTCGTCCGCGTGAACGAGCCGGTGCTTGCGGCCGTGCTCGCGACCATCAAGAGCCTCACCGGGCGGGTGCAGGCGGCCGAGCCGCGGCTCGACGGCATCCTGTCGCTCAAGGGCGTGATCGAGGTTCTCGACGAGGACGAGCACGAGGAGGAGCGCGGCGCGGTCGAGGCGGCGGTGATCGCTGGATTCCGCGCGACGATCGAGGAGCTCGCAGGCATGCGCCGACGGGAGGGCGAGGCCTTGGGGAAGATCCTCACCCAGCGCGTCAAGGAAATCGCCGCGCTGACCGCGCGCGCGGAAGCCGCGCCCGGCCGCCAACCCGAGGCGGTCAAGGCGCGCATCGCCGAGCAGGTGGCGTTGCTGCTCGACGTATCGCAGCGTCTCGATCCCGACCGCCTGCATCAGGAGGCGATCCTGATCGCCAGCAGGGCCGATATTCGCGAGGAGCTTGACCGGCTGGCGTCCCACGTCGCGCAGGTCGAGCGGTTGCTCGCCGATGGCGGCGCGGTCGGCCGGCGGCTCGATTTTCTCGCGCAGGAGCTCAACCGCGAAGCAAACACGCTCTGCTCGAAATCGAACGACGTCGAGCTGACCAATATCGGGCTGGAGCTCAAGAGCGTGGTCGAGCAGTTTCGCGAGCAGGTGCAGAATTTGGAATGAGCCGATGACGGCGAGGGGCGGTCAACGACAAATGGACGCGATTGCCCGCCGCGGGCTCATGCTGGTGCTGTCCTCCCCCTCGGGCGCAGGCAAGACCACGCTCTCGCGCAAACTGCTGGAATCCGATCCGGGCGTCGAGCTCTCGATCTCGGTGACGACCCGCAAGCAGCGGCCGGGGGAGGTCGACGGTCGCGATTATCATTTCGTCGACGCCGTGCGCTTCGACGCCATGGTTGCGAACGACGAGCTGCTGGAATGGGCGCACGTGTTCGGCAACCGCTACGGCACGCCGCGCGCACCGGTGGAGGCCGCGCTCAGCCGCGGTCGCGACGTCCTGTTCGATATCGACTGGCAGGGCACGCAGCAGCTGCGCGAACGGGCCAACCGCGACCTCGTCAGCATCTTCGTGCTGCCGCCGTCGATCCCCGATCTCGAACGGCGGCTGCGGGCGAGGGCGCAGGATTCCGACGAGGTGATTCACGCTCGCATGACCAAGGCCGCCGACGAGATGAGCCACTGGGCCGAGTACGACTACGTGGTGATCAATAACAACATCGATCACGCCTTTGCCGAGGTGGAATCGATCCTCGCGGCCGAGCGCCTCAAGCGCGAGCGGCAGACCGGATTGTCGGACTTCGTCCGCCGGCTGCAGGCGGAGCTGTAATCCCGACGGGCTCGCCGTTGTTCCTGCTGTCTCCCGAGCCGGCTAGATGGTCAGCACGGTTCGCCCGAGCACGTGCCCGGCGCGCAGCGCATCGAGCGCGGCCTGCGCCTGCGCGAGCGGGCGCTCGCCGATCGGGGGCGGGGCCAACTTGCCGCCGCGCGCGAGATCGATCAGCTCGCGCGCCTCTGCGAGCGAACCAGTCTGGATGCCTTCGATAGCGATCGCTTTGAGCGCGAACATGGCGACCGGCATGGTGAAGGTGCCGCCGAACAGGCCGGTCACCAGAGCCTTGCCTCCCTTGGCCAGCGCGCCGGTCGCGAAGGCGAGCGAGCGCTCGGAGCCGACGAAGTCGCAGGCGCCGTGAGCACCGCCGCCGGTGGCGGTCGGGAGCGCCTTGCGCGCGCTCACGTCGGCTGGGTCGAACGCCGCGGCGGCACCTGCCGCGAGCGCCGCCTCGCGCTTCTTGGCGTCGACATCGGCGACGAGCGGAGCATGGGCGAACATGGCACGGGCCAATGCCAGCCCCATCATGCCCACGCCGCCCAGGCCCACGAGCAGGAGCGGCTCGCGCGCGGCCTGAGGCTCCAGCCGTTTGAGCGCGGCATAGGCGGTGAGCCCCGAGCACATCAGGATCGCGGCGAACGAGGCGGGGAGCGGCGCGTAATCCAAAAGGTAGCGCGGGTGCGGGATCAGCACATGGGAGGCGAAGCCGCCGTCGGCGTAGATGCCGAGATGGCGTGGCGCGGCGCAGATGTTTTCCTCGCCGCGCCGGCATGCGGCGCATCCCCCGCAACCGATCCAGGGATAGATCGCGACCGCCCGACCGGGCGCCGCGCCTTCGGCCGCCTCGCCGATCTCTTCGATCACGCCCGCGATCTCGTGCCCGAGCGTGAACGGCAGTGTTCGGCCGGCACGCACGTCGAGCTTCTTGTCCTCGCCGAGCAGGAAGTAGCCGTCCTGCATGTGCAGGTCCGAGTGGCACACGCCGCAGCGGTCAATGCGCACGAGCACCTCGGTGCCTTTTGGCTGCGGGCACTCGACGATGGTCTCGCACAGCGGCTGCGCATAGGCCGTGAGCGATTGCCGCCGAAGCGTGGTCATAGCTAGTGTCCCGATTCCGAAGTTCGCAAACCGTTGCGGCACCCTCTGATGCGAACTTCGGAATCAAAGGGACACTAGCAACTCTATGATTCTAGTGCCCCTTTTGAACTCGAAGTTCGCAACCGCTTCTGCAGCACGACGTGTGCGAACTTCGGGTTCGGGGCACTGGCTCCCGATTGCGCCACCATGGTCCAAATCGCGCGAGCGCAGTCAAGCGTTCGCTGGTTCGCGCGGGCCATGCGCAAGCTGGTCAGCGCGCGGCGAAAGCACGCGCGAGCGCGACGAAGCCTTCGAGCGGGATGTCCTCCGCGCGCGCGGTCGGCGCGACCCCGGCGGCCGCAAGCAATGCCAGCGGATCGGCGCCGAGCGTCTTGAGGCTCTGGCGCAGCATCTTGCGGCGCTGGCCGAACGCCGCCTGCGTCACCTGCTCGAGCGCGCTACGGTCGCAGGCAAGCGGTGCCTGGCGCGGCACCAGAGCGACCAGGGACGACGTCACCTTGGGCGGAGGCACGAAGGCGGACGCGGCGACGTCGAACAGGATGCGCGCTTCGCAGCGCCAGCGCGCCAGGACCGAGAGCCGTCCGTAGCTCTTCGTGCCGGGGCCGGCGACGATGCGCTCGGCCACCTCGCGCTGGAACATCAGCACGAGCTGGTCATACCAGGGCGGCCACGGTTCGAGCGTGAGCCAGGATACCAGCAGAGCGGTGGCGATGTTGTAGGGCAGGTTGGCAACCACCCGCGCCGGTGCGTCGCGCAAGAAAGGACGCGGGTCGAATCCGAGCGCGTCGCCCGCGACGACTTCGAGACGGCCGGGATAGTGCGCGGCGATCTCTGCGAGCGCCACGACGGCACGGTCGTCGCGCTCGATCGCAATCACTCGTCGTGCGCCCTCCGCAAGCAAGGCGCGGGTGAGCCCGCCGGGACCGGGACCGATCTCGACCACGTCCACGCCCGCAAGCGGGCCGGCCGCACGCGCGATGCGCGCGGTGAGGTTGAGATCGAGGATGAAGTTCTGGCCCAGCGACTTCCTGGCCCGCAGTCCGTGCCGCTGGATCACCTCGCGCAGCGGCGGAAGATCATCGACGGCGCTCATCAGGGCATTTATGCCCGCCTTCGCGAGCCGGGATCGCCGAGCGTCAGCGGGCGTGACTGGCGTTGGGAGGACAGTCTGGCCGCAAGGTTGATCGCCGCGACCAGGCTGGTCGGATCAGCGCGGCCGGTGCCGGCGATATCGAAGGCGGTGCCGTGATCGGGCGAGGTGCGTACGAACGGCAGGCCGAGGGTGACGTTGACCGCGTGATCGAAGGCCAAGGTCTTGATCGGGATCAGCGCCTGGTCGTGATACATGGCGAGCGCGACGTCGTAGGTTGCGCGCGCGCCTTCATGGAACAGCGTATCGGCGGGCACGGGGCCGCGGGCCTCGATGCCTTCGGCCTTCAGTCGTTCGACGGCGGGGCGCACCAGCGTCAGGTCCTCGTCGCCGAGCGCGCCCTCTTCGCCGGCATGGGGATTGAGACCGGCGACGGCGAGCCGCGGTCGCGCGATGCCGAAGCGCTCCCGTAGGTCGCGTGCGACGATGCGACCGGTTTCCACCACGAGCTCGGCGGTGAGGTGAGGCACGACGTCCTTGAGCGGAAGGTGGATGGTGACCGGCACCACCGCGAGCTCGGGCGACCACAGCATCATCACCGCCCGGGCGGCCGCACCGGTCGATTCCTCGGCCAGCTTGCCGAGGAATTCCGTGTGTCCGGGCTCGGCGAAGCCCGAGCGGTAGAGCACGTTCTTGGCAACCGGGTTGGTGACGATGGCGCTTGCCAGCCCGGCGTTGACATCCGCCACCGCGCGCCGGATGGCGGCAATCGCCGCTGGCGCGCTCGATCGATCGGGGCGGCCCGGCTCCGCGCTCACCGGCACGCCGATGTCGACGATGGGAAGAGCGGTCTTGAA
>JBKPUA010000204.1:0-6458 GCA_046735815.1 Pseudomonadota bacterium | reverse complement strand
CGGCGGATCGCTTCCGCCTTTTCGCGCGCCTTCTTCTCGGAGGGTTTTTCGTAATGACCGCGGAGCTTCATCTCGCGGAAAATCCCCTCGCGCTGCATCTTCTTCTTCAGCGCCTTGAGGGCCTGGTCGACATTGTTGTCGCGGACGAGAACCTGCACGCGTCGTTCCTCTGCTTTGTAAGTCCTGAATGGTCCTGGATGTGCCGGAGCCCGCCGACGCGCCAGAGCGCGATCGCGCGGGCTCCCGTTTGGCCGCGCGTGTAGCAGAAAGTGCGCAAAGAGTCCACCACCGCGCAAGCTGCTAGTGCCCCGAACCCGAAGTTCGCGCATATCGTGCCGCGCGTTCGACCGCGAACTTCGGGTTCAAAGGGGCACTAGAATCATAGAGTTGCTAGTGGTCCTCGATTCCGAAGTTCGCAAACGAGGGGTGCCGCACAAATGACGCGAACTTCGGAATCGGACCACTAGTCGCCGAGTTGCCTCGCAATCCAGGGCGTCACCACCTCGCGGAAGATCTTGCCGTCCGGCCAGTCGGCGGAGCGGCCCATATGGCCGCCGCCGGGATTGACCCAGGCTTCCTTGGGCGAGCCCGCATGCAACAGGAGGTCGAGATCGGCGATCGGCACCTGGCTGTCGCGATCGCCATTGACGAGCAGCATGGGCGCCGCGGGACGATCGATAAGTCCCTGTTCTTTCAGCGACATGCGCGGCCCATAGGCGAGGAAGTCGGCGAGCGTCGCAACCCCGTAGACCGAGGCGCGCGCCGGGAACAGGTCGAACAGATATTCGCGCGTGCCGAGCGCCTTGGTCTGCCAGTCCGGCTGGAAGTAGTGGTGGATGGGCGCGCCTTGAACGACCGCAGCCTTGAGGCGCGCGCGCTCCACGATGGCGAGCTTGGCCGACCAATGGCCGCTCCAGCTCCCGCCCTGCACGACCACGCGCTTGCCGTCGATTTCCGGACGCGTCGCCAGATAATCGAGCGCGCGGGAGAACATGCGCTCGGCATTGGGCTCGCCCAGGAGCGGCGCCTGTCCGGTACCCGGCATGTCGAGCGCGAAGGTGGCAATGCCGCGCTGCAAGAACGCCTCGCCGCGCTCCACATGCTCCTCCTTGCGGCTGTCGAGTGCGCTGATCGAGAGCACCAGCGGCGCCGGCCGCACGCCCTTGGGCAGCCGCAGCAGCCCGACGATCTCCTTGCCCTCGAACGGGATGTGCACGGTTTCAAGCGGCGGATCGAGATGGCGGACATAGGCCTGGAACGCATCGAGCGCGCGCTCGTAGGCGCGCTGCTTGCCGGGCGAATTGGTCGTCGGCCAGCGCGCGAACGAGTAGAGCCGCCACGCCATCAGGTAATTCTCTTGCGCCTCCTTGGTCCGGCCTACCGCTTCCGCCGCCTTGCCGGCGAGCGCGTAGGGCGCGGCGATCTTGCCCCAACCGTCCGCCCATTCGTCGCGATCGAGGCTGTTGATGTTGGCCAATGCCTTGCGCACGTCCTCCGCTTTGAGCCCGGTGAGCGGATAAGCGCTGCGGTCGGCGCGCGCCTGCGTCTCGGCCTTGAGCTCCTCAAGTGTGCGCGGCGGTGCGACCTGCGCGAATGCAGCACTCGATGCGGCGAGCGAAATCGCAATTCCGGCAACGAGCGCGGAGCGGCGAAGCGCAGCGCACATGATCGTCCTCCCGACGTGGCACAGCTTGATGCTGCTCTTATCGCGATGATTTCACACGCGCTGGCGGCCGGCAACGCGTGCCGCGCATGCTTGCATCGGGACGAGCAGGTTGCGCAGCGCCTATAGCTTGCTGTCGTCGGGGATCTCGGGCACCGACTCGCTCTGGCGCTGGCGCCACGCGTCGAGGCGTTTCGCCAGATCGTCGTCGCTGAGCGCGAGCACGCTCGCCGCCAGCAGCGCGGCATTGACCGCGCCTGGCCGCCCGATCGCCAACGTGCCGACCGGAATGCCCGGCGGCATCTGCACGATGGAATAGAGCGAATCGACCCCCGACAGCGCCTTGGATTCGACCGGCACGCCGAACACGGGAAGCGGGGTCAGCGCCGCGGTCACGCCCGGCAGGTGGGCGGCGCCGCCGGCGCCGGCGATGATCACCTTGACGCCCGCAGCCTTGGCGCCCTTGGAAAAGGCCAAGTGCCGCTCGGGGGTGCGGTGTGCGGAGATGATCTTCGCCTCATAGCCGATGCCCAGCGCATCGAGCGTGTCAGCGGCGTGCTTCATGGTGGCCCAGTCGGACTGGCTTCCCATGATGATGGCAACCGGCTTCCCAGCCATTCGGCCCCCTTGAGTGACGGCGCAAAAGGAAGCCGGCGATTATAGGGGCGACCTTTGGGGTGACAAGGCGGCGAAATCGAGCGGTTTTCGCCGGCTCCTGCGGTTCCCCGCCTCAAAAATAAGCCAATTCGGGTGCAAGAGGTAACAACGTCAGCTTGAGGGGCGACGGACGCTGTTGACCGCCCCACGAAGCTCGATTAAAAGAGCGAACGTTCGTTCGCTTTTGTTGCGCCGCGATACGGGGTCGGGGGATCTCTGGTCATGCGCCGGGCTAATGCCCAGCTTCAGTCGCATCGTCGCGCCGAGATTCTGGCTGCGGCGCAGCGCTGCTTCGTGCGGGCGGGCTTCCACGGCGCCTCGATGCAGGAGATCTGCGCCGAAGCCGGCATGAGTCCGGGCAATCTCTACCGTTATTTCCCCTCCAAGGAGGCGCTTATCGCCGGCATTGCCGAGCGTGACCGCGCCGAGATCGCGCAGCAATTCGCCCGCGCCGACCTCTCGCGCGGCCTGTTCGCCGTGCTCGAAGGCCTGGCGCAGCATCACTTTGCGGAGCGCCCGCGCGAGCAGGTCCTGCTCTGCACCGAGGTGATGGCCGAGGCCCGCCGCCATCCGCAGATCGCCCGCATTTCCGCCAGCTTCGATACCGATGTGCGCAAGTGGTTGGGGGACCTGCTGCGCGCGGGGATCGCGCGCGGCGACATTCCCGGCGACATCGATCTTAACGGCGTCATCACCATGCTGATGGTGATTGCCGACGGGGTGTGGTGGCGACGCGCGCTCGATCCCGATTTCGATCCGCAAGCCGTGCTTCCGCTCTTCATGGACATCACCCGTCACCTGCTGCGCGGGCAATCTCGCAGGCCGACTGGAAGGCCGGCGAGCGTGTCCGATATCAAGGAGAACTCCCGATGAAAGGTAGCCGCGTCACCGCCATCGGCCTGGTGGCCGCTGCGGGGCTGTGGATCGCATCCGGGCATTTTCTGCCGCATGAAACGGCAGAAAGCCGCGCCGCCATGCGTGCGGGGGAAGACGGCGCGAAGAAGTTGTTTCGCGTCGCGGTGGTCGGGACGACGGTCGTTCCACATAGCCGCAAGCTGACCGTTGCCGGCCGCACTGAAGCGGACAAGCGCGTCACCATCACGGCCCGCACCGGCGGCGTCCTGACCGATCTCAAGGTCAAGCGCGGCATGTGGGTGAAGAAAGGCGACGTCATCGCGATCCTCTCCGACGAGGCGCGCGAGGCGCAGGTGGCGCAAGCGCAGGCGGCGGTGACGCAGAAGCGCACCGAGCTCGACGCCAAGCGGGCGCTGATCCTCAACGGCACGCTGCCGCGGCTGCAGCTCGTCGATCTCGAAGCCCAGCTCAAGGCCGCGGAAGCGGCGCTCGCCGCCGCCGAGGCCGAACGTGACCGCGGCGTGATACGCGCGCCCTGGTCGGGCGTTGTGCATGACGTGGCGGTCGAGGTCGGGCAGGCGGCGTTCTCCATGGCCGGCCGCGAGATCGCGACGCTGGTCGCGCTCGATCCCATGCTGGCGGTGGTCGAGGTCGCGGAACGCAAGCTTGCCGGCATCAAGGTGGGCGATAAAGCCGACGTGCGGCTCGTGACCGGCGAGAACGCGAGCGGCAAAATTCGGTTCGTCGCGAAGACCGCCAGCCCGACTACGCGCACCTATCGCGTCGAGATCGAGCTGCCCAACGCCGACGGCAACATTCCGGACGGCATCACCGCCGAGGTCGCGTTGCCGCTATCGCCGGTGCCGGCGACTCGCGTTCCGCGCTCGGCGCTCACCTTCTCCTCCGCCGGCAATATCGGCGTGCGTATCGTGCGCGCCGACGACACGGTTGATTTCGTCTCCGTCAATCTGGTCGAAGACGAGCAGAGCTTCATGTGGGTCACCGGCCTTGCCGAGGGCAGCCGCGTGATCGTGCAGGGGCAGGATTTCGTGCGCGAAGGGCAAAAGGTCGATTGGGTGCCGGCGCCCGAGCTCACCGCAATCGCGAAGTAGGATCGCGTGATGTCCAGCCTGATCGACTACGCCATCAGCCACGCGCGGCTCACCATCGCCACGCTGGTGTTCCTGCTGACCGCGGGCATGGTCGCCTACGTGACCATCCCGAAGGAGGCCGAGCCGGACATCAAGGTCCCGATCATCTACGTCCAGCTTTCCCAACGCGGCATCAGCCCGGAGGATTCCGAGCGGCTGTTGCTCCGCCCCGTTGAGACGCAGCTCAAATCGGTCGGCAACGTGAAGGAGATGCGCTCGACCGCGTTCGAGGGCGGCGGCTTCGTGCTACTCGAATTCGAGGCGGGCTTCGACTCCAAGGCCGCGCTCGCGGACGTGCGCGCCAAAGTCGATCAGGCCAAGCACGATTTGCCGCGCGACGTCGACGAGCCGCAGGTGCTCGAGGTCAATCTCTCGCTCTATCCGGTGCTCGTGGTCGGGCTGTCGGGCGACGTGCCCGAGCGCACGCTGCTGCGCATCGCGCGCGCGGCCAAGAACGCGATCGAGCAGGCGCCGGGCGTGCTCTCCGCCGAGCTGCGCGGCGCCCGCGACGAGGCGGTCGAGATCATCCTCGATCCGACATTGCTGGCAAGCTACGGCATGTCGCTCGACCAGCTTGGCTCCATCACCCAGTCCTTCAACACCCTCATTGCCGCCGGCGCGCTCGAAGGCGAGACCGGCCGCTTCGCGGTCAAGGTGCCCTCGCTGTTCGAGAAGCCCCAAGACATCCTGCAGATTCCGATCGTCGCCTCCTCGAAGGCGGCGGTGACGCTGCTCGACATCGCCCAGGTGAAGCCGACCTTCAAGGACGCGACCTCCGTCACCCGCGTGAATGGCCGCCCGGCCATGACCATCGAGGTCTCCAAGCGCACCGGCGCCAACCTGATCGAGACCGTCGACGCGGTGCGGGCGACCGTCGAGGCGCTGCAAAAGACTTGGCCGGAAGCGGTGCACGTCACCTTCACTCAGGACAAGTCGAAGGTGATCCGGCAGATGCTCGGCGACCTGCAGAACTCGGTGGCGACAGGCGTGCTGCTGGTGGTTATCGTCATCCTGTTCGCGCTCGGCTTCCGCGCCTCGCTGTTCATCGGCATCGCCATCCCCGCCTCGTTCCTCGCCGGCGTGCTCGGGCTGCAGCTGGCGGGATTGACGGTCAACATCGTCGTCTTGTTCTCGCTCATCCTCGCGGTCGGCATGCTGGTCGATGACGCCATCATCGTGTCGGAGTTTGCCGAGCGCCGCATGTCCGAGGGCATGCCGCCGAAGGAAGCTTATTCCCTTGCGGCCAAGCGCATGTCCGGTCCGGTGATCGCCGCGACCGCGACCCGCATCGCGGCGTTTTCGCCGCTGTTGTTCTGGCCGGGCATCGTCGGTCAGTTCATGAAATATCTGCCGATCACGCTGATCGCGACGCTCTCGGCCTCGCTGGTGGTGGCGCTGTTCTTCACGCCGACGCTGGGCGCCTTGCTGGGCAAGGCCGCCCCGGTTCCCCATGACGACCGCGCCAACGATCGCGGGCCTTATATGCGCACCGTGCGCCTCGCTTTGCGCCGCCCCGGTCTGACGCTGTCGCTAGCGGCGCTGCTGTTGGTCGCGGTGCAGATGGCGTACGGAAAGTTCGGCCACGGGGTCGAGTTCTTCCCCAAGGTCGAGCCCGATTACGGTCAGGTCATCGTGCACGCCCGTGGCAACCTCGCGCTCGAGGAAAAGAATCGCTTGTTAAGCGAGGTCGAGAAGCGCGTGCTCGCCTTCGACGGACTCAAGACCGTCTACACCCGCATCGGCGAGCAGCCGCGCGGCATGAGCGAGATCACCGAGGACACCATCGGCGTCATCCAGTTCGAGTTCGCAGACTGGCGCAACCGGCCGGCGGCGCACGAGATCATGGATGCCATCCGCGCCAAGACCGCCGACATTCCCGGCATCCTGATCGAGGTGACGGCGCCGCGCGCGGGCCCGGCGACCGGCAAGCCGATCCAGGTGCAGATCGGTGCGCTCGATCCGGCGGCGCTGCCGGCGGCCGCCAATAAAGTTGCGGCGATTCTGGCCGCGCGTTCCGACATCCGCGACCTCGACGACGGCCAGCCGCTGCCCGGCATCGATTGGAAGATCGAGATCGACAAGTCCGAGGCGGCGAAATACGGCGCCGGCATCAACAATGTCGGCGCCGCGGT
>JBKPUA010000203.1:0-7297 GCA_046735815.1 Pseudomonadota bacterium | reverse complement strand
CGAGGTGCTCAACCACGCCATCGCCGGCCTGCCGCCGGATCGCATCCGCTACCATGTCTGCTGGGGCAGCTGGCCCGGGCCGCACACGACCGACGTGCCGCTCAAGGACATCGTCGATCTCATCCTGAAGGTGAACGTCGGTGCCTACGTCATCGAAGGCGCCAATCCGCGGCACGAGCACGAGTGGAAAGTGTGGCAGGACGTGAAACTGCCGAACGGCAAGCTGCTCATCCCCGGCGTCATCAGCCACGCCACCAATGTGGTGGAGCATCCTGAGCTCGTCGCCGAGCGCATCATGCGCTACGCACGGCTCCTCGGGCGGGAGAACGTGCTGGCCGGGACCGACTGCGGTTTCGCGCAGGGGCCGTTCTATCGGCGGGTGCACCCGTCGATCATGTGGGCCAAGCTCGAGGCGCTCGTTGCGGGCGCGCGCCTCGCCAGCAAAGAGCTGTGGATCTGAGTGGGTCGGGCTTTTTCAGCCCTTCTTCGACAGCATGCGATCGATGCTCAGGCGGCCCGGGCCGGTCACGAACAGCAGCAATGCGCCGCCTAGGATCGCGAGATTCTTCACGAAGTTGGTTTTCTGCGCCGTCATCTGCGCCGCCGGATATTCCCAGTAACGGTGCGCCAACGCGGTCGCAACGATGAGGAACAGCACGCAGACGAGCGCGGCGTAGCGTGTGCCGACGCCGAGGATCAGCGTGACGCCGATCAGGAATTCGACGATGGCGCCGATCCAAGAGAAGATTTCGGGACTGGGCGCTTGTAGATTTTTCAAATAGCCGGCGAAGCCCTCGATATTCATCAGCTTGCCCCACGAGCTCGAGAGAAAGAGCCAGCCGATCAGGATGCGTCCGATCAGCACGACGACGTCGGTGGTGCTGCTTGCGACACCATCGGTATGGGACAGTAACGGATGCGACGATTCGGTTGATTGAACGGACATGATTTTCCCCCTCGATACTTCTGTTTCTCGCCTTCTATCGGCTCCCGACAGGCGAAAACTGCGCCTTTGATGAAGCACAGAAAACAAGCTTACCGTTGACAGCCGCGGGTGCAAAGACCCTGCTCGATCACAAGGGGGAACTGGGGCGTCGTCGCGGGGATTATGCGGTGGGCGACCGCAACTTGGGGAATTCTCATCGTGCTCTTGAAGGTCGTTCAATTCGCGGCCATCACGCTGGCCGCGCTCGCTTTGGTGCCGAGCGGCGCTCACCTGTTCGCCCTCGGCAACAAGGTCAATCTCGGGGCGGAGCAGTATTTCATCGTGCAGAACATCTACCGCGGGTGGGATCTGTTCGGCATCGTCCTCATCGGCTCGCTCGTCGCCAATCTGGTCCTTGCCCTCATGCTGCGCCGCCGCGGCGGCGCATCGTTTATCCTGGCCTTGCTCGCCTTCGGCGCCATCGTACTGATGCTGGCCATCTTCTTCGTCTGGACCTTTCCGGCCAACCAGGCGACCAACAACTGGACCACCATTCCGGATCATTGGGAGCAACTGCGCGGGCAGTGGGAGTATTCACACGCCGTCAACGCGGTGATCGCGTTCGTCGCGTTCTGCTCGCTCACTTGTTCCGCCCTGACGACGCGGGAATAGACCTGACATCGCGCGGTTCGGGGACGGGGGCGAAGCGCCGCGTTGTACGCCCGCGGGCCCTCGTCTATACGTCCGCCCCAATGACCTCACCATCCAGGGAGGACTTCGAATGCTAATTTCGCTGCGCGCGCCCGCGCCGCTCACCCGCGGCCCCGCGCTGGCTCTGTTGCCCACCGTGACCCTTGCTTTGATGCTTGCGGGGAGCGCGGTTTCACGGGCACAGGAATTTCCCGCGCGGCCGGTCAAGATCGTGGTGCCGTTCGGGGCCGGCGGGCCGGCCGACGTCTACTCGCGGGTTCTTGCCCAGCACCTCTCCGACGCGCTCAAGCAGCCGTTCGTGGTGGAAGATCGGCCAGGCGCGGGCTCGATCATTGGTACCGACGCGGTGGCGAAGTCGCCGCCCGACGGCTACACGCTGCTCGCCATGTCGAATACGCACACCACCAACGAGTCGCTGATTCCCAACAAGCCGTTCCAGCTGATGCGCGACTTCGTGCCAGTGGCCGCCATCAACTATTCCGATCTCGTAATGGTGATCCACCCCTCGGTACCGGCGAAAGATCTCAAGGAGTTCATCGCCTACGCGAAGTCGAAGCCGGGGCAGCTCAACTATGCCTCGTCGGGCGCCGGCACGCCCTACCACATGGCCGGTGAGCTGTTCAAAGCCATGAGCGGCACTGACATCGTGCACGTGCCCCACAAGGCATCAGGGGAGGCGCGCAACAGCGTCATCGGCGGCCACGTGCAGATGATGTTCGATGCCATCACCACCATGGCGCCGAACGTGAAGGCGGGGCAGGTGCGCGCACTGGGCACCTCCGCCGCCAAGCGCTCCACGGTGCTGCCGGATATTCCCACCATCGCCGAGGCGGGCGTACCGGGCTACGAATCGACGATCTGGCTCGGCATCATGGCGCCGGCCGGCACGCCGAAGGCCATCGTCGACAAGCTCAACGCCGAGATCAACAAGGCGGTCAGCCGCCCGGATGTGAAGGAGGCATGGGACAAGCAGGGCGCGGTGCCGCTGGTTATGACGCCGGCCGAGTTCGACGCCTATCTGCGCAAGGACATCGAAAAGTGGGCGCACGTGGTGAAGGTCTCCGGCGCCAAGGCGGAGTGAGAGTAGCGCACCATGTCCTGGCTCGACGCGACTCATCACCGAATTGTCACCACCCACACCGGCAGCCTGCCGCGACCCGACGCGCTTTCGGCGCTGCTGTTCGCGAAGATGACGAGTAAGCCTTACGAGGCGGCCGCGCTCGCGCGGGAGACCCGCGAAGCGGTGGCGGCGATCGTGCAGACGCAGGCCGAACTCGGCATCGACATCGTCAGCGACGGCGAGCAGTCGAAAGAGAGTTTCCAGGCCTACGCCACCGAGCGTCTCTCGGGCCTCACTCCGATCACACCCGCGGCCGGGCAGCGGCGCACTCGCGAGAACATCGCTTTTCCCAACTTTTATCGCGACGGGGCGCATTCCGGCTCTGCGCAAGCGCGGTGGGCCTGCACCGGGCCGATCAAATATATCGGCCAGACTGCGGTCGCGGCCGATCTCGACAATCTCAAGCGCGCGCTGCAGGGCGTCGGCGCGGCCGATGCCTTCGTGCCCTCGGTGTCGCCGTCGAGCTGCGCCGGGCTGATGGAGAACCGCTATTACCGCACCGACGAGGAGCACGTCTTCGCGGTGGCGGAAGCGCTGCGCGAAGAATACGAGGCGATCGTCGCGGCGGGCTTCATGGTGCAGATCGACGATCCGCGCCTCGCCATGCACTACATGCTCTCGCCGGATGAGACCGTCGAGCAGGCGCGCGCCTGGGCGCGGCGGCGGGTCGAGGCGCTCAACCATGCGCTGCGCAACATTCCACCCGAGCGCGTGCGCCACCACACCTGCTACGGCATCAACATAGGCCCGCGCACCAGCGACATGGAGATGAAACATCTCGCCGACATCATCGTGACCATCCGCGCAGCGGCCTATTCGTTCGAGATGGCGAACCCGCGCCACGAGCACGAGTGGCGGGTGTGGGAGCACGTGAAACTGCCGGACGGCAAGGTGCTCGTTCCCGGTTGCGTCACCCACGCTTCGGTGATCGTCGAGCACCCGGAGTTGGTGGCCGAGCGCGTCGTGCGACTGGCCAAGATAGTTGGCCGCGAGCGCGTGATTGCCGGCACCGACTGCGGCTTTGCTTCGACGCTCGTTCCCGGCCAGCGGCCGGAAGTCGAGCCGGAGATCGTCTGGGCAAAGTTCAAGAGCCTGGTGGAAGGCGCAAGACTGGCAAGCCAGGAGCTTTGGCGCGGGTAGGGCGAGTCAAGCCTCCGGCCCGGCATACTTCCCGGCGGTCTCCGGAAACATCGACTTCACGATCTTGAATTTCGAGATGTCGACGGTGGCGTCCATGTGCAGGAAGATGGCGGCGTCGCGGAAGATCTTCTCCACGCCGAAATCGAGCATGACGCCGTTGCCGCCATGCAGCTCGAGGCAATGCTGCGCGACCTTGAGGATCTCCTCTGAAGCGAACAGCTTGGCCATGTTGCAGAGCGTGTCGGCATCGGGCGCATTGTCGTCGACCGCCTGGGCGGCACGGTCGAGCAGCGCGCGGACCGCCTCGATGCGGGTCGCCATGTCGGCGAGCCGTAGCGCCACCGCCTGGTGCTTGATCAGCACCCGCCCGCCCTGGATATAGTTCTGCGCGTATTGGGCGGCCGCCTCGAAGGCGTGCACGCCGACGCCCAGGTTCTTCGCCGCCTGGATGATCTTGCCGGGACGAAAATAGACCGCCGCCTTGCCGAGGGCGTCGTTCTCGACGAGAAGATGATCGTCGGGAACGTACATGTCCTCGAACACGAGCTCGCCGTTATTCATGAAGCGGCAGCCCATGGTCTCGTTGCAGCGCGCGACCGTCAGCCCGGCGGTATCGCGCGGCACCAGGAAGCTCGAGGTGCCCTGCAGCATCCCCACCTTCGAGTTGGTGTTGGCATAGACCACGTAGAGGCCGGCGTCGTAGCCGTTGGAGATGAACTGCTTGCGCCCGTTGATGACCCAGCCGCCGTTCTTCTTGACGGCACGGGTCTGCATGGCGGCTTCCGGGACGTTGTAAGGGAGCCAGCGATCGGAGGCGCCGCGCGGCTCGGTCAGGCAATGGGCAAGCAGGAATTGGGGGTCGGCGGTCAGGCGTTTGAACCATTCCTCTTGCAGGTGACGGGGCGCGAGATTGCGCAATAGCACCGACACCTTCCAGTTCTGCACCAGCTTGTCGGCCAGCCCAGAATCGCCGCGCGCCACCTCCTCGGAGATGAGCGCGAAGGTACGCACTTCCGTTTGTGGCTCGAGCTCGATGCCGCCGAACTCCTCCGGCACGCCCAGCGTGCGAATCCCGACTTTTTCCGCGCCTTCGAGGATTTCAGGCGGCAGCCGCCCATCCGGATTCATGTCCCATTCGCGTTGCCAGTTGGAGCGGATGAATGGGGTGACCACGTCGTCGACGAAATCACGGCACGATTGCCGCATCAGCCGTTGTTCCTCCGATAGTTGCGCCATCGTCCGCTCCGCGCTCGAATGTTCCGAAATCAGAATACACGACAATCGGACGGTACTGGCGCGCTACAGGCGTTTCGCAGGCTTGCTCGCGCCCGTTCGAGGTTCAACCGGACAGAGGCTCTTGAGCTTTTGAGGTTGCGCCTATGGTCCGAACGGCCGAATATCGGCGCAAATCACGACATTGCGGCGCATCGCCGAACCGGAGGCCCCCATGCTCTCAGCGATGAAGTTCCAGGTCATCCTGTGGGGATCGGCGCGACTGCTCCAATACGCCGCTTGGCGCTACCCAGTCTTCCGCGCAAGGCTCAAGGAGCGCAATCTCGTCGCCCAGATCAAGGCGCGCGATGAGGAGATCGGCCGCTGGTACGCCATCCGCGACGGCAAGGTCACCTCGGGCAGCGGGCTGCGCGCGGACGCCGACGTAACGCTCGCCTTCAAGACCGCGGCCATCGGCGCCGACCTGTTGATGCCGCCGATCAACTGGCTCGACCAGATCAACGCCCAGAAGGACTTCACGCTCACCGTCGACGGGCCCGAGGACCTCACCAACTGGTTCGCCCAGACCTTCATGGCGGCGCAATCCGCCGGCTGGACCTTCGGCACGCGCATGCCTGATGGCACCGTGCGCACGTGCAACATGACCAATGGCGGGCCGGTCTTCGTCCACGTGAAGGATAGCAAGATCATCCGCATGACTCCGATCGATTTCGGCGCGGACGATCCGCCGCCGTGGACGATCGAAGCGCGCGGCCTCAGGCTCACGCCGCCGCGCAAGACCACGCTGGCGCCACACGGACAGAATGCCAAGTCGATCGTGTACTCGCCCGATCGCCTGCTCTATCCGATGAAGCGCGTCGACTTCGACCCCAACGGCGAGCGCAACCCGCAGAACCGCGGCAAATCCGGCTACGTGCGCATCTCATGGGAGGAGGCGATCGATCTGGTCACGAGCGAGATCAAGCGCATGAAGCGCGACTACGGACCGGGCGCGATGGCGACCTCGCACGGCTCGCACCATACCTGGGGCAATATCGGCTACTACCTCTCGGCGCTGTTCCGCTTCAGCAACGCGGTCGGCTTCACCCGCATCCACCACAATCCCGATTCGTGGGAGGGCTGGTACTGGGGCGCGGTGCACCACTGGGGCTACACGCTGCGCGTCGGCCAGTCGGAGACCTACGGCACGGTCGAGGACTGCCTGCAGAACTGCGACATGATCGTGTTTTGGGCGGCCGATCCGGAGACCACCTCAGGCTCCTACGGCGCGCAGGAAGGCACCGTGCGCCGGCAGTGGCTCAAGAACCCCAAGCTCGGCATCAAGGTGGTGCACGTCGATCCCTACTACAACGCCTCGGCGCAGTTCCTGCCGGGCAAATGGTTTGCGCCGCGGCCGACCACCTCGGTCGCCATGGCGATGGCGATCGCCTACGTCTGGATCAAGGAAGATCTCTACGACAAGGCCTACGTTGAGACCCATACCGTCGGCTTCGACAAGTGGAAGGCGTATCTCCTCGGCGAGGAGGATGGGATCGCCAAGACACCGGAATGGCAGGAGCAGGAAACCGGCGTTCCCGCCAAGGACGTCCGCGCGCTCGCGCGCGAATGGGGCAAGAAGCGCGTCTATCTCGCGCCCGGCGGCTGGGGCAACGGCCATGGCGGCGCCTGCCGCAACCAGACCGGTATCCAGTGGGCGCGCGTGATGGTGTGCCTCACGGCCATGCAGGGGCTGGGCAAGCCCGGCGTCAACATGGGCAATCTGCAATGGGGCTGCCCGCTCGACTTTAACTTTTATTTCCCCGGTTACGCCGACGGCGGCATGTCGGGCGACCTCGAGAACACGGCCATGCCGGTCGAGCTCTACCAGCGCATGCCGCAGCTGCCCACCATGAGCTCAAGCTTCCAGCGCATCCCGCGCATCTGGATGCCGGAGGCGATCGCCGATGGGAAAGCCGAGGGTTATCCCTGGGTGGGCAAGTCGATCGAGCACCAGTTCGCCAAGTTCAGCTATCCCGCACCCGGCCATGCGCCGGTGCGGATGCTCTACAAGTACGGCGGCTCGATCCTCTCGACCATGAACAATACCAATCGCCATGTGCGGATGTACCAGTCGGAGAACCTGGAGTTCGTGGTCAACCAGTCGATCTGGTTCGAGGGCGAAGCGAAGT
>JBKPUA010000202.1:0-3019 GCA_046735815.1 Pseudomonadota bacterium | reverse complement strand
CGCCGCGCGCGCGGCACGCCGCGCATCGCCGGACGGCTGTTGCGGCGTGTCCGCGATTTTGCGTTGGTTGCGGGCACCACCACCGTGGACCGCGCCGCCGCCGACCGCGCGCTGGTGGAACTCGAGGTCGATGCCGCCGGGCTCGATGCCATGGACCGGCGCTACCTGACGACCATCGCTGAGAATTACGGTGGCGGGCCGGTCGGAATCGAGACCATCGCGGCAGCGCTCTCCGAGCCGCGCGATGCCATCGAGGACATCATCGAACCGTTCCTGATCCAGAAGGGCTTTATCCAGCGCACCCCGCGTGGCCGGCTCCTGACCGCGCATGCCTTCCGCCACCTCGGCCTGGCCGAACCCGCGCGCGATCCGGCGCAATTCGGGTTGTTCGGCGAGGGACCAGAGGAGTAAGCGTCACTCATGCTGACGACCATGGAAGGCGGGTGCCATTGCGGGCGCGTGCGATTCCGCGTCACGGCGGATCTCGCGTCGGTCGTCGATTGCAATTGCTCGATCTGCCGCAAGAAAGGAATTCTGCACCTGATCGTCCCGCCGGAACAGTTCGAGCTCATCAGCGGCAAGGACGACCTGACCACCTACGAGTTCAATACCAACACCGCGAAGCATACGTTCTGCAAGCACTGCGGCATCCATCCGTTCTACGTGCCGCGCTCGGATCCGGACAAGATCGACGTCAATGCCCGCTGCCTCGACGATGTCGATCCCGCCGAGCTTTCGCCGCAGCCGTTCGACGGCAAGAACTGGGAGGCGGCATTCGGGCAGCGCGTGTCTGGGCGATGAACGCCCTCGACGGCGAGATCCGCGGCGGTCGCCATATCATGTCGGTGCGGGTCTATTACGAGGACACCGATTTCTCCGGCATCGTCTATCACGCCAATTATCTGCGGTTCATGGAGCGCGGCCGCACCAACCATCTGCGCCTTGTCGGCGCCGATCATCGCGCCTTGTTCGAGGAAGCGAACGCCGAGGCGCCGGGCTTCGCTTTCGTCGTGCGCTCGATGCAGATCGAGTTCCTCAAGCCCGCGCGCATGGACGACGTGCTGCAGGTGATAACCGCACCGGAGGAGGTGAAGGGCGCCTCGATCACCCTCCACCAGCGCATCCTGCGGGGGGACGAGCTTCTGGTCGAGGCGCATGTGCGGGTGGCGTTCGTTTGCGCCGGGCGGGCGCGGCCGATCCCCAAGGCGTTGCGCATCGCGATGCGCGCCGGTCGCGGCCTTGGGGACGGCGACCGCTTGGCCTGACGCCCGGCTGCGCGTCCTTCCGCCTCGTTCATGCCGCCTTGTGACGCTCCTGCTGCGCAACGTAGAGCGTGCGTTCTTCGGCCAGCGCCTTGGCGATGCTCGCGCGCTGGCGCATGCGCGTGTAGTAGGCCTTGACCGCCGGCCAACGGGCGAGATCGACCGCCGTCGCGCCGCTCCAGTTCAGCACGGTGAACAAATACGCGTCCGCGACACTGAAACGATCGAGCAGGTAATCACGGCCGGCGAGATGGTGGTCGAGATAGGCGAGACGCGATTCGCCCTTGGCCAGCAGGTAGGTCCTGACGCCATCGGGAGCGTTTCGATCGAGCAGCGGCATGAACAAGCCCTTGTGCAACTCGGTTCCGATGAAGCACAGCCATTGTTGCAGGCGAAAACGGTCCATGCCGGCGCGCGGCGCGAGCTCCGCGGCGGGAAGGCGGTCGGCGACGTATTGCAGGACTGCGGCGTTCTCGGTCATGACCTCGCCGTCGTCGGTGCGGATCGCCGGGACGAGACCGAGCGGGTTGATCGCGCGATAGTCCGACGCGTCAGGCGTGCGCTTGGTTTTCGGATCGACCTCGATGAAGCGCGCGTCGGCGCCAGCCTCGTAGAGCGCTATGCGGGTGGCCATCGAGCAGGCGAGCGGAGAGAAATAGAGGTCCATCGGCATCCTCCGTCGATTGATTTTTGTACTATCTCGCACAATAATCTTGTGGTCAAGGATTTTGTGCGAAATGGTACAAAAAGGGCGGAAGACGCGGGGACGGCCGCGGACCTACGATCCCGACGTCGCGCTCGCGCGCGCGACCGAGAGCTTTTGGGATGGCGGCTATGCCGCCACGTCGCTCGACGAGTTGAGCGCGGCGACCGGCATGAATCGGCCGAGCCTCTACGGCGCGTTCGGCGACAAGCGCGATCTCTATTTCAAGGCGCTCGCGCGCTACTGGGAGCTCAGCCGCATCGTAATCGAGGAGGCGCTCGCCTATGACCGGCCGTTGCGCGAAGCGCTGCAGCGCTTCTACGGCAAGGCATTGTCGAGCTATCTCTCCGGCGAGAGCGCTGCGCGTGGATGCTTTGCGATCGCCACCGCGACCACGGAAGCCGTGCGCGACCCGCAAGTTCGCGCCGCCTTGGCGCAGGGGTTTCGCGACATCGACACGGCGCTCGAGGCGAGAATTCGATTCGCACAGCACCAGGGCGAGCTGTCGCGCGCGGCCGATCCCTTCGCGCTTGCGATGCTGGCGTCCGCGACACTGCATACGCTCGCGTTGCGCGCCCGCGCGGGCACCACGCGCGACGCCTTGCAGGCGATCGTCGCCGCGACCCTCGACGTCATATGCGGCCTGCAGGCGGCCGACCGCCGGCTCTTCCGCGGCAAGCCGCGGCGCACCCGGCATCCGGATTGAACGGACGGCAAACAATCGCCGGCAGCACGAAGGCCGTTCCCAACATCGACGCGGCGGCAGAATCGATGTAAGGACCCTTCACATGAGCTGGTCCAGGCAAGGCGGCCGTTCGGGCCCCCGCGGTTATCACCACGGCAACTTGAAAGAGGCGTTGATCGACGCGGCGCTGGAATTGATCGCGCAAAAGGGTCCGGCCGGGTTCACCTTTGCGGAGGCAGCGCGCTGGGCCGGCGTCAGCCCCGCGGCGCCCTACCGGCATTTCCGCGATCGCGACGAGCTCCTCGCCGATGTGGCGCGGCGCGGCTTCGACCAATTCGAAGCGGTGCTCGCACGCGCGTGGGACGGCGG
>JBKPUA010000201.1:0-6020 GCA_046735815.1 Pseudomonadota bacterium | reverse complement strand
GCGCGCGGATCGAAGGTGGAGAGGCTTTTGCTCTTGGTGCCGGCGGCGGCGCGCGTATCGAAATAGAACAGCGGGTCCTTGCCGATCATGGTCTCGGGAAACGGCGCGGGCAGCGCCAGGAACATCCAGTGCCAGGCGCGATAGGCGAGCCGCGCATCCATGCGGTGCCACATCGCCCAAGTCGGCACGATGTCGAGCACCGCGAGCCGCTCCAGCCGTCCAGAATGATCGAGCGCCAGCCGATAGGCGACGCGGCCGCCGCGGTCGTGGCCGGCGAGGCGAAAGCGCGCGTGGCCGAGCGCCTCCATCACCGCGATCATCGCGCTCGCCATGGCGCGCTTGGTATAGGGCGCGTGCTCGGCATCCGACGCCGGCGCGTCCGACCAGCCGTAGCCGGGCAGATCGGGAATGACCAGGCTGAAATGCCGCGCCAACGCCGGCGCCACCCGGTGCCACATCACGTTGGTCTGGGGATAACCGTGCAGCAGCAGGAGCGGCGCCCCTTCGCCGCCGGTGCGCGCAAAGATGCGGCCGGCTGGAGTGTCGATCCAGCGCGAGGCGAACCCGGGATAGAGGTCGGCGAGATCTGTCATGGTATCACACGTCAGCGACCTGCCTTCTCCCGTTCCACCGCCCGAAACCCGATGTCGCGGCGGCAGAAGCCGTCGGGCCAGCGGATGCGGTCGACCGCCGCATAGGCGCGCGCCTGCGCCTCGCCGACCGTCTTGCCGAGCGCGCAGACGTTGAGCACGCGGCCGCCATTGGCGACGACGCGGCCATCGTCCGCCTTGGTGCCGGCGTGAAATATCTCCACGCCCTCGACCTCGGCCGCGGCCGCGAGGCCTTCGATCACCGAGCCTTTGGCCGTGGCGCCGGGGTAGCCCTTGGCCGCCATCACCACGGTCAGCGCCGCGTCCGGATACCAACGCAGGTCGAAATTCTTCAACACCCCGTCGCAGCAGGCGTGCAACGCCGGCACAAGATCGGACATCAGGCGCAGCATCAGCACTTGGCATTCGGGATCGCCGAAGCGCACGTTGTATTCGATCAGCTTGGGCCCTTCGCGAGTGATCATCAGCCCGGCATAGAGCACGCCCTTGTAGGGCGCGCCCATCGCCTTCATGGCGCGCACGGTGGGCAGCACGATGTCGTCCATGGCGCGGCGTGAGAGCTCCGGCGTCATCACCGGCGCCGGCGAATAGGCGCCCATGCCGCCGGTATTGGGGCCCTCGTCGCCATCGAAGACGCGCTTGTGGTCCTGCGCCGAGGCGAGCGGCACCGCGGTCTCGCCGTCGCACAGCGCGAAGAACGAGGCCTCCTCCCCCTCCAGGAATTCTTCCACCACCACTTCCGCGCCGGCGCCACCCAAGCCGCCGGCAAACATCATGTCGATGGCCGCTTCCGCTTCCGCGACGCTCGCCGCCACCACCACGCCCTTGCCGGCGGCAAGCCCGTCGGCCTTGACCACGATCGGCGCGCCTTGCGCGCGCACATAGTTCTTGGCCGGCGCGGCCGCCGTGAAGCGCGCATAGGAGGCGGTGGGAATGCGGTTGGCTTTGCACAGATCTTTCGTGAAGCCCTTGGAGCCCTCGAGCTGCGCCGCGGCGCGACTCGGACCGAAGGCCTTGATGCCGGCTGCGTTGAGGTCATCCACGATGCCGGCGCACAGCGGCGTCTCCGGCCCAACCACCACCAGATCGATGTTCTTGTCGTTGCAAAACGCGATCACCGCTGCGTGGTCGGCGGCATCGAGCGCCACGAGCTCGCATTCACGCGCGATGCCGGCATTGCCGGGCGCGCAATAGAGCCGCTCGACCAGCGGGCTCGCCGCGATCTTCCAGGCGAGCGCATGCTCGCGCCCGCCGGAGCCGAGGAGAAGGATGTTCATACGCGCGCCGGAGGCTGGATTGGTGTCCGAAGGTGTGTAGCATGGTGCGACCCGGCCGCAAGGCACTGGCATTTCGGCATCCACTACTCAGTGCTGGAACCGCGGGCGGCGACAAATTTTCAGCGCAGAGGACGCCTCATCATGGACATCAAGCCGTTGGGCTCCGTGCCCTCACGCCGCGGACCGGCAGACTCCTTCACCGGGACGGTCTGGCAGGAGCCCATCATCGAGGCGCCGGCGCCGGCGCGCATCCGCGGCGCCTTCGTGAGGTTCGAACCACGGGCGCGTACCGCTTGGCACACCCATCCGCTCGGCCAGACCTTGCACGTCGTTTCCGGTGTGGGCCGGGTGCAGCTATGGGGCGGACCGGTGCGCGAAATCCGCGCCGGCGACACAGTATGGATCGCGCCCGGCGAGAAGCACTGGCACGGCGCCGGTCCGGACACCAATATGATGCACATCGCCCTGCAGGAGCATCTCGACGGCGTCCACGTCACCTGGCTCGAGCACGTGACCGACGAGCAATACGACGTCAAGCCCGGGCGTTAGGTGCGCCCGGCCGCGGGTTGACGCCGCGGCCATATGGTGATTCACCGGTCCCGATGAACGAGCAAGGCCGCGTCAACCTGCCGGAATGGACCGTCTCCGAGCTCTCGGCGGCGCTCAGGCGGACGGTCGAGGACGCCTACGGCTTCGTGCGCGTGCGCGGCGAAATCTCCGGCTACCGCGGGCCGCACTCCAACGGCCACTGCTATTTCGCGCTCAAGGATGCCCGCACCAAGATCGACGCGGTGGTCTGGCGCACCGCGCTTGCCCGCATGCGGCTCAAGCCCGTGGAGGGGCTCGAGGTGGTCGTCACCGGGCGCCTCACGACCTACGCCAGCAAATCGACCTATCAGATCGTGATCGAGACGCTCGAGCCGGCCGGGCTCGGCGCATTGATGGCGCTGGTCGAGGAGCGCAAGCGGCGGCTTACCGCCGAAGGCCTGTTCGATGCCGCGCGCAAGCAGCTGTTGCCGTTCCTGCCGGAGCTGATCGGCGTCATCACCTCGCCGAGCGGCGCTGTCATTCGCGACATCCTGCATCGGCTGGCCGACCGCTTTCCGCGCCAGGTGATCGTGTGGCCGGTGCGCGTGCAGGGCGACGGCTCGGCCGAAGAGGTCGCCGCCGCCATCCACGGCTTCAACGCGCTCGGCCCGCACGGACCGATCCGGCGGCCCGACCTCCTGATCGTGGCGCGCGGCGGCGGCTCGCTCGAGGATCTATGGTCGTTCAACGACGAGCTGGTGGTGCGGGCGGCGGCGGCGAGCATGATCCCGCTGATCTCCGCGGTCGGGCACGAGACCGACATCACGCTCATCGACTTCGCCGCCGACAAGCGGGCGCCGACGCCGACCGCGGCCGCCGAGATCGCGGTGCCGGTGCGGGCGGAGTTGCTCGCGCGGGTCGATGGGCTCACGCGCCGCTCGCTCGCCTGCTGGCAGCGCGGTCATGAGGCGAGGCGCAGCGAGCTGCGCGCTGCGGTGCGCGCGCTGCCGACCGCCGAGGCGCTGCTCGCGCTGCCATGGCAACGCCTCGAGCAAGCCGGCACGCGCCTGCCGCGCGCACTCATCGCCAATGCGCAGATCCATCACACGCAGTACTCGCGCATCGCCGGCCGGCTTGGCCCGCAGCTGTTGCGCGCGCGCGTGACCCGCTGCTGCGAGCTGGTGACGGCGCTGGTGGAGCGCGCCCAGCGCGCCGATGGCGTCGCCCGCTTGCGCCGACGCGAGCGACTGGCGGCCGCGAGCGCACGGCTGGCGGCGAGCCTGCGCGCCAACGCCGAGGCGCATCGCAGCCGGGTCGCACGGCAATCGGAGCGCGTCGCGGCGCTCGCCGAACGCGGTGACCGCGCCGCCCGGCTGTTACTGCGCCAGCGCGCGGCCGCGGTCGAGCGCTGCGGCCAGTTGCTCAACGCCCTGTCCCACCGCGGCGTGCTCGCGCGCGGCTTCGCGCTGGTGCGCGACCTCGACGGACGCCCGGTGCGGCAGGCCGCCGCGGTAAGCGCGGGCATGCCCCTCGACATCGAATTCTCCGACGCGCACGTGCGCGCTTTGGCGCAGGGCTTCTCCGCCGCCACGACCGATAAGCCCGAGGGCACGCCAGCGCCGAAGCCACGCGGCCGTCGCGGCAATGGCGATCCCGGCCAGGGCACTCTGTTCTAGAGCAGCGCGAGGCTCAGCCTTCGCCCCATACCGCGCGGGCGACCTCGACCACCCGCCGAAGCTTCGCCTCCTGTGCCTCCAGCGGAATCGGATTGCCCTCCTCTGAGCTGGCAAATCCGCATTGCGGGCTCAATGCCAACCGATCGAGCGCGACGTAGCGGCTCGCCTCCTCGATCCGGCGCGCGAGCGCGGCCTTGTCCTCGAGCACCGGCGTCTTGGTCGAAACGAGGCCGAGAACGACCGACTTTCCCTTCGGCACGAAGCGCAGCGGCGAGAAATCGCCGGCGCGCGGCGTATCGTACTCCAAAAAGAAGAACTGGATATCGAGCGCGTTGAACAGCTTGTCCGCGACCTCCTCGTAGCTGCCTTCGGCATGCCAATGGCCGCCGCGATTGCCACGGCACAAGTGCATGCCGACGCCAATGCCGTCGGCGCCGCGCAGCACGCGATTGGTCACCGCCATATAGGTGTCGATCAGCTTGCGCCAGTCCTCGCCACGCGCAGCGAGCATCGCCTGCACCGCGGGGTCGCTGAACTTGGCGAAGGCGGTCTCGTCGATCTGAACGTAGCGGCAGCCGGCCGCCGCGAGCGCGGCGAGCTCGTGGTGATAGGCGGCGACGGTGTCGTTCCAGAATTCGTCGAGGTCGCGATAGGCGTGCGCCGTTACGGCCTTGTTGCCGCCACGAAAATGCAGCGCGCACGGACCGGGAATCGTGATCTTGGGCAGCGCGGTGGTCAGCGCCTTGAGCCGCTTGAAATCGTCGACGTGGATCGGATGCGTCCAGCGCAGCTTCGTCTTGATCACGGCGACAGGCTGCGCCGCCCGGCCGCTGGCATCGCCGATCTCGCTCGTCACCGCGTCGGGCGCGACATCGCCCAGCTGCGCATAGAAGTAGCTGTGATAGGAGCGGCGCCGAAATTCGCCGTCGGTCGCAAGCCTGAGCCCGATGCGCTGCTGCAGCGCTACCGCCTCGGCGATCGCGCGCTCCTCGGCGGCGGCAAGCTCGTCCGCGCTGACCTCGCCTCGGCTCACGCGCTGGCGCAGCGCCAACAGCGCGGGGGGACGCAGCAGGCTGCCGATATGCTCGGCGCGGAACGGCGGATGGACGGCCATTGCCGCCATCTAACAGGCCCGCAACACAATCACAATCGGGTGGGTTTCATCGGCGGCGGCAAGCCACTATGTTTGCTGCGGGCGCCGCCGCGGTTCGCTGCCGGAGCCGAGAACGTGCCCGCGACCGGTCGCGGTGGAGGTGGACTGTGCTGAACCGATCCGATCGCCCTTCCCCGATGGCGGGCGAAGCCGAGGTCAAATATCTCGACGGCGATTTTCGCGTGGTGCGGCCCGGGGCGTTCGTGCGTTGCGCGGTGACCGGCGTGCCGATCCCGCTCGAGGAGCTGAAATATTGGAGCGTCGATCTGCAGGAGCCCTATTCCAGCCCCGAAGCGGTGCTGCGGCGGCATTTCGAAGCCGGGCGCTAGATGAAGCTCAGATATCGCCTGTCCTGCATCGTCCGATCCGCGCCAGCAGTAGCGCTTTGAAGCTCTCGGCTTGATCAATCACGAGCTTGACGGGAAGGGCATGGGCTCGCTTCGCGAGCTGTGCCGTACCAGCGTCGCCGGCGAGACGCACGAGATCCTTTTCCGTCGTCACTAGCGCGACGCCGGTGCGCTCCGCTTCGTCACAGAGCGTCCGTGCCTCGATACCGGTATAGCAGTGATGGTCGGGAAAGCTGCGCTCGGCCGCGATGGTCACGCCAGCCTCGGCCAGGGTGGCGAAGAATTTCTGCGGATCGCCGATGCCGGCGAAGGCCAGCACCCGGCGACCCGCGAGCGCCGCAACCGCGTCGGCATCGGGCACGAGACGCGCTTCAAATAGCGGAATGTCCCGCCCACGCGCGGCCGCTGTGATGGCGGCAGGGCGCGGC
>JBKPUA010000200.1:0-4055 GCA_046735815.1 Pseudomonadota bacterium | reverse complement strand
CGCCCGCTCGCCGGTCTCGCGCTCGTCGCGGCCGACGATCGCCGCCTTCATGCGACAGCTCACCGCGATGGCGTGCTCGCGCGCGGGACCGCCCGCGAACACTTCGCGCCAATTCGCCTCGAGCCAGGCGAAGAACGCGGCGTCCCCCATCAAGCCGTATTTGGCGACTTCGGCGTAGCCGGCGCGGAATTGCCGCGCCGGCAGCGTGTCGAGCAGCGCAGTGTCGGCGATCACCAGCACCGGCTGATGGAACGCGCCGATGAGGTTTTTGCCGTGACGCGAATCGATTGCTGTCTTGCCGCCGACCGCGGAATCGACCTGCGCGAGCAGGGTCGTCGGCACCTGCACGTAATCCATTCCGCGGCGCACCAGAGCGGCGGCCAAGCCGGCGAGGTCGCCGATCACGCCGCCGCCCAGCGCCACCACGAGGTCGCCGCGCTCGATGCGCGCAGCGATCAGCGCCTCGCACACGCGCTCGAGCACCGGGAAGCTTTTCGAGCTCTCGCCCGGCGGCACCGTCACTGATGACGCGCCGATGCCGGCGGCCGCGAGCGCCGCTTCGGTGGCGGCGAGATGGTGGCGCGCGACGGTCTCGTCGGTGACGATCGCGGCCTTGGCTCCCGGCCGCAGCGCGGCGATCTTGTGCCCCAATGCGGCGAGCTGCCCGCGGCCAATGACGATATCGTAGCTGCGCTCGCCGAGCGCTACGGGGACCACCGTCGGATCGCCGGGACGCAGCGGCGCAGTCATGGCACGCGACCTCCTGCGCCGGGCGCGTCCGATCTCGCGCCGGTCGTTCCCAGATGCGCGCCGAGCGCGCTCACGATCTCGTCGACGATCTTATCGTGGCTCACCTCGCGCGACTGCACGGTGATGTCGGCGAGCGCGTAGATCGGGTCGCGCTCCTCCATCAGCCTGCGCAGCGTTGCGGCGGGGTCGGCGGTCTGCAGCAGCGGGCGGTCGTGGCGGCGCCTGATGCGCTTCATCAGCACGTCCACCTCGGCTTTGAGCCAGATCGAGATGCCTTTCGAGCAGATGGCGGCGCGGGTCTGCGGATTGATGAAGGCGCCGCCGCCGGTCGCCAGAACTTGCGGGCCGCTATCCAGCAGCCGCAGCAGCACGCGCGCCTCGCCGGCGCGGAACTCGGCCTCGCCGCGAACCGCGAAAATGTCGGTGATCGACATGCCGGCTGCCTTTTCGATCTCGCTGTCGGCATCGACGAACGGGATGCCCAGCCGCAGCGCCGCGCGCCGGCCGATCGACGACTTGCCGGCTCCCATCATGCCCACGAGAACGACCGAGCGTCGGCCGAGCGCCGCTACGATAGCGGCCTCCGGCCGGCTCGCGACCTCATCCGCCGAGCTGGGGGGCATATTCGCCAATCCGCCCATCCTCGCTCCCTGCATCACGAATGTGCAGCTTTCTAGCGCATGATCCCGAAAAGTGGGTACCGGTTTTCGGAAAAGATCATGCGCAAAAAGGAAGTTTCTGTTCCAGTACAACCGGTTGCCGTCAAGTTGCTACGCGTGGGGTGCTGCGGCAAAGAACGTGGTTAATCGCCTGCTTTCGGCCGTTTACGATGTTAGCTCGGTTGCCGGTGCCATGTCCCAGTTTCTCCATGGTTTCGTGCGAGTTTGCCGCCCGCGAAGAGGGTGATCATGCCCAGCTTGTTTCGGTTTCTGACTTTGATCGGGGTCATAGGCGGCCTGACCTACGGCGGCATGTATATGCTTGCGACCTGGTTCACGCCGAAGCCGCGCGAGATCACAGTCTCGATCCCGCCCGACAAGTTCGCAAAGCAACAGCCCTGAGCCCGCGATCGCCGGCATGGGCCGCAACGCCAAGAATTCCGACCAGGCCCTGATCGAGCTCTTCCTCGATATGCTGGCGGCCGAGCGCGGAGCGGCCGGGAACACGCTCGCGGCCTATACCCGCGACCTCGCCGACTTCGCCGCGCATCTTGGCGCCGCCGGACGCACCATCGCCACGGCTTCGACCGAGGACCTGCGAGGCTATCTCGGCGCGCTCGCCAACCGCAGCTTCGCGGCGACATCGGTGGCACGACGGCTCTCCGCCATCCGCCAGCTCTATCGCTTCCTCTACGCCGAGGGGCATCGGGGCGATGATCCTTCCGCAGTCATCGAGGGGCCGAAGCGCGGCCGTACGCTGCCCAAGGTGCTCAGCATCGTCGAGGTCGATCGCCTGCTGGCGCAGGCGCGCGCCGAAATGGAGAAGCCGCAGCAAGGAGCGGCGGAGCGGCTGCGCGCGGCACGGCTCGCCTGCCTGATCGAAGTGCTCTACGCCACGGGGCTGCGGGTCTCCGAGCTCGTGGCATTGCCCGTCTCGGCCGCCGAGCGCGAGGCGCGCATGCTCATCGTGCGCGGCAAGGGCAACAAGGAGCGCCTCGTGCCGCTCAATCAGGCGGCTCGGACGGCCATGCGCGAATATCTCGCGCTGCTGTCAGAAACCGCCGGCGATGCGCGAACGAAATGGCTCTTCCCTTCGTTCGGTGAAGCCGGTCACCTAACCCGGCAACATTTCGCCCGCGAGCTCAAGACGCTCGCCGCCGCCGCGGGGCTGCGCCCGGCGCAAGTGAGCCCGCACGTGCTGCGCCACGCCTTCGCGAGCCATCTGCTGCACAACGGCGCCGACCTGCGGGTGGTGCAGACGCTGCTCGGCCATGCCGACATCTCCACCACGCAAATCTATACCCACGTGCTGGAAGACCGCCTCAAGAGCCTGGTGCGCGATCTCCACCCGCTCGGCGAGGTGTGACGGGACGTCTTGCCCGATCGCTCGCGCCGCCGATCGCCGCCTGCGGATGCCGAACAACGCCGACGAACATACGCGGTACGGCCCGCAGGGCACGCGCTAGCCATTCTTCGGCGCCGCATGTAAGGCAAGCGCACGTACACGGAGGGAGGGGCCCCATGCCCGAGATCTGGCGCACACTCAAGGACTGGCCGGAGCTCATCCTGGAGCGGCTCGCGGAGGCGGGCGTTGCCCGCATCGTTCTCAATCGACCGGACAAGCGCAATTGCTGGAACCGCGCGCTCTGCCTCGCCTTCCTGGAAGCGCTCGAGATCGTCCGCGCCGACAAGGAGCTCAAGGTCGTCATCACCAAGGGCGCCGGCCCGGTCTATTCCTCCGGGCTCGATCTGGCCTTCCTGCGCGAGGTCTCGAACGGTCCGCTGCTCGACTGGGACCGCCCGAATCTCACCATCCAGATCGCCGAAGCCTTGCGGGCATTTCCGCGCATCCTCATCGCGCAGGTGCACGGCTATTGCCTCGGCGGCGCGCTCGGCATCATGAACTGCCACGACCTCGTTTATGCCGGCGAGGATGCGCAGCTCGGCATGCCGGAAATCCTGCGCGGCAGCTTCGGTCAGCTCGTCACCTCGACGCTGCTGCACGGCGGCGTGCCGATCAAGAAGCTGGCGCAGATCGCGCTTCTCGGCCGCAACATTTCGGGCCGCGAAGCCGACGCGCTCGGCATCGTCAGTCAGGCGGTCCCGGCCGATCAGCTCGAAGAGCACACGCTGGGGATCGCGCGCGAGATCGCCTCGCGCCACCTAGCGCCGCTCGAACATCACAAGATCACCGTGCAGATGGGCCGCGACCTCTCGCTCTCGCAGGCGATCCAGCTCGACCAGCTGGTCGGGCACCGCATGCGGCGCGCCATGGATCCGCTCGACGACGTCGAGTCGTATCTCAAGTCTCAAAAGGGCGGACCCAATTTGGGCTACAAGCGTCCGGATGTTTGAGCCGGCACTGTCGTCGACCCATGTCCCGCAAACTCAATCGGCAGATGATTCGATCGGCTGGGTCCGGCCGGTGAGCTGAGGCGAGTGCATGCGCAGCTACCTCGACTTCGAACAGCCGGTGGCCGAGCTCGACGCCAAGGTCGAGGAGCTGCGCGCGCTCGCGAGTGGCGAGAGCGCGGCCGCCATCGGCGAGGAGATTTCACGCCTCGAGGCCAAGGCCGCGCAGACGCTCAAGGATCTTTATGCCGAGCTCACGCCCTGGCAGAAGACCCAGGTCGCCCGCCACCCCGA
>JBKPUA010000199.1:0-4508 GCA_046735815.1 Pseudomonadota bacterium | reverse complement strand
AAGACCCCGGCCCTGATCGTGACCAGGCTCAACACCGCGATCAACGAAGCGCTGCAGGACACGCAGGTGCAGGCGCGCTTTCGCGAGCTGCAGCTGATCACGGCCGGCGGCTCGCCGGCGACCACCAAGGCGCTGATCGAGGAGGAACGGCAGCAATGGGGTCAGGTCGTCGCAGCCGCGGGCATCAAGCCGGAATGACAACTCGCGAGACGTAAATGGAGTACCGTCCTCGTCACTGGACGCGCCGGCGCCATGAGCAAACGCATCTTGCGTGGCACCCTTCCCTGACATAGCGAAGAGCCAGGCCCGCACCAGGGAGGACCAATGTGAGCGAAGACCGCTACCAGCGCGGCAAGCAAGTCCGCGAGGCCGTGCTCGGGTCGGCACACGCCGCGCGCACCGCCAAGAACCGCACCCCATTCAACGCCGACTTCCAGGATTTTCTGATGGAATATGCCTGGGGCACGATCTGGGCGCGCCCCGGCCTCGACCGCAAGACCCGCAGCATGATCACCATCGCCATGCTGGTCGGCATGGGCAAGCTCGATGAGCTCAAGCTGCACATTCGCGCCACCCGCAACACCGGGGTGAGCCGCGACGAGGTCAAGGAGCTCCTGATGCACGCCGCGATCTATTGCGGCGTCCCGGCCGCGTTCGGCGCCTTCCAGATTGCCACGCAGATCTTCGACGAGATGGACCGCGAAGCGGGCACCAAAGCGTGACGCGCGTCCGGATGAAACAATGAAGCTTTCGCTCGCATCGCTGGGCGCGGAACCCGGCGCGCGTTTCTTGGAGCAGGTCAAGCTCGCGGAGCGGCTCGGCTTCCACGCCTTCTTCCACAACGACAAGAAGTGGGCGCGGGAGGTGTTCTCGCGCCTGGGCGCGGCCACGCAGTGCACGCGCACCATCGGGCTCGGCACCAGCGCGATCGATCCCTATACGCGCCATGCCGCGCTGCTCGCGCAGGCAACCGCAACCCTGGCGGAATTGGCGCCGGCGCGATTTCGCGTGATCATGGGCTCGGGCAGCCATTTCGAAACGCTGCCGGGCTACGGCAGCCCGAAGCCGGTGGCGGGCCTGCGCGAGGCGGCCGAGCTGATGCAACGGCTGTGGCGCGGCGAGAAGGTCACTCTCGATGGCGAGGTGGTGAAGTTCAATGACGGCTCGCTCGACTGGACGCCGAGCGAGGTGCCGCAACTCTATATCGCGAGCCGTGGCCCGCAAATCCTCAAGCTCGCCGGCGCCATCGCCGACGGCGTGCTCATCGGCAGCTTCGCCACCCCGCCCGGGATCGCATATGCCCGCGAGCACATCCTGCCGGGGCTGAAGACGTCGAACCGAGATTGGAGCGATATCAGGCTCTGCTCTTGGATCTATCTCTCGCTGCTCGAGCGCGAAGCCGACCCGGTGCCGGAGGGCATCAAGCGCGGCGTGAGCTTCGCGTTCTGGAGCAGCCGCAAGGCATTGAGCGCCATGGTCGACGAGCTCGCGCCCGACGCTTCCGACGCCTTTCGCCAATTCATCCGCGAGGCGCCGCACGAATGGTCGCCGCCGATCATGGAGGAGCTGCGCCGGCTGATGCCGCGCGGCGTCATCGATAGCCTGGCGCTGGTCGGGACCGCGCCGCAGGTGGTGGCGCGGCTCAAAGCCCTGGCCGCCGCCGGCGTGCAGGAGATCGTGATCTGGCCGTTTCCCCGCGCGCGCCAGGACATGGACGGATTTATGCAGGAGCTTGCGCGCGACGTGCTGCCGCATGTTACGGATGAGGTCGCGCGGCGGTAGCTACTACCGTGCCGATGCCACTCGAACAGGCGATCTCGGCCGCGATGACGATCACGCTGACAGCGATTGCAGACATTCCCATGGTGCGGCCGGGCGATGATCTCGCCGCCCTGCTCGTTGCGGCCTGCGAGCGCAGCGCGCTATTTCCGGCCGACGGCGACGTCGTGGTGGTGGCGCAGAAGATCGTCTCCAAGGCGGAAGGGCGCTACGTCGATCTCGCCGAGGTTCGGCCCTCGCCGCGGGCCGAGGAGCTCGCCGCGCACGTCGACAAGGACCCGCGGCTGGTCGAGGTCATTCTGCAGGAGTCGCGGCGCGTGGTGCGCCATCGGTCGGGGGTGCTGATCGTCGAGCACCGGCTCGGCTTCGTCATGGCCAATGCCGGCGTCGATCGTTCCAATGTCGATCCCGCGATGGGAGCGGAACCTGTGCTGCTGCTGCCGCGTGATCCCGATGCTTCGGCGGCCGCCTTGTGCGAGCAGCTCGCCGCGCACTTTCACGCCAAGCTCGCGGTCATCGTCAGCGACAGCTGGGGGCGTGCATGGCGCCACGGCACAGTCGGTGTGGCGCTCGGAACGGCGGGCCTGCCGGCGCTGCTCGACCTGCGCGGGCGACCCGATCTGTTCGGGCACGAATTGCGCGTGACGCAAACCGGCTTTGCCGACGAGATCGCGGGCGCCGCGTCGTTGCTCATGGGGCAGGCGAACGAGGCGCAGCCAGCGGTGCTTGTTCGCGGACTTGCCTGGTCGCAGGCGCCGGCGCGGGCGGCGGCGCTGATCCGCGCGGCGGACGAGGATTTGTTCCGATGAGCGCCGCGGAAGACGCTAACAAAGGGCCGGTCGTCGCGCTCTCCGGCGGCATCGGCGGCGCCAAGCTCGTGCTGGGCTTGAGCCGGGTGATGCCCGCCACCGACCTGGTGGTGGTCGCCAATACCGGCGATGACTTCGAGCATCTCGGACTCGCGATCTCGCCCGACCTCGACACCATCATGTACACGCTTGCCGGCCTCGACGATCCGCAGCGCGGCTGGGGCAGGCGCGACGAAACCTGGACGTTCATGGCCGCGCTGGCGGCGCTCGGCGGCGAAGCCTGGTTTCAACTCGGCGACGGCGATCTCGCCACCCACGTGGAGCGGACGCGGCGGCGGGCGGCCGGTGAGCCGCTCTCCGCCATCACCGCCGACTTCTGCCGCCGCTTCGGCATTGCGGCCTGCCTCGTGCCGATGAGCGATGATCCCGTGCGCACGCGATTGCGCACCGGCGAAGGTTGGCTCGACTTCCAGGACTATTTCGTACGCCGCCGCTGTGCGCCCGTGGTCCGGGAGCTCGCCTATGACGGCGCCGCGGCCGCGCGTCCCCATCCCGATGTGCTGGCCACGCTGGCCGATCCGCGGCTGCGCGCCGTCGTGATCTGTCCGTCCAATCCGTTCGTCAGCATCGAGCCGATCCTGGCCGTTCCCGGCTTGCGCGCAGCGATCGCCGCATGCGCCGCGCCGGTGGTAGCGGTGTCGCCCATCATCGGCGGTCGTGCGGTCAAAGGCCCGACCGGCAAGATGATGGCGGAGCTCGGTCTCGCCACCACCGCAACTGCGGTGGCACGGCGTTACCGGGACCTGCTCGACGGCTATGTCATCGATCACACCGATGCCGCCGATGCGGGCGAGCTTGGCATCCTCGTCACAGTGGCGCATACCTTGATGACCACACTCGCCGATCGCGAGGCGCTGGCGCGCCACGTGCTCGCAACCGCCGATGCGCTTGCCAAGACCACCGTATGACTGACTGCCGCATGACTGCTCCCCGCAACATCCACGCCGTGATCCCCGTCAAGGACACGAACGAAGCCAAGCAGCGGCTCGCGGCCGTGCTGTCGCGCGCGCAGCGGCGTGAGCTGGCGCTCGCCATGCTGGAGGATGTGCTCACGGCGCTCGCCGCGGTGACCGAGCTCGCCGGGATGCTCGTGGTCACGGTCGATCCCGCAGCGGCGGAAATTGCCGCCCGACGGGGCGCGCGCATCATGCGCGAAGGTGCATGCGAGGGGCATACCGGTGCGGTCGCCGCGGCGGGGCGCCGGCTCGCCGACGACGGCATGCTCGCGCTGCCGGGCGATATTCCGCTGCTCCAGCCCGAAGATGTGCGCCACCTTTTGTCCGCTCATCGCGGCGACCGCGCCTTCACCATCGTGCCGGCACACGACCTGCGCGGCTCCAATGCCGTGATCTGCACGCCGGCCGACGCGGTACCGCTGCGCTTCGGTTCGGACAGCTTCTATCCGCATCTGGCGGCGGCGCGATCTTACGGCGTCGAGCCGGAGGTGGTGCGCCTGCCGCGCATCGGCCTCGACATCGACACGCCCGAAGACTTGGCGCTGCTGCTGCAGTCGCCCGCCTCGACGCGAACGCATGCGCTGCTCGAGCGCTGGCGCGTTCCACTTGATTGCGGAGCATCGCGAGAGCTGTCGGCATGATCAGCACCAGCACAGTGTTGGACCGCGCGGCGGCCGGGCACATGCTTACGCCTGACGAAGCGCTGGCGCTCGCCTCGTGCGACGATCTCGCCGCGTTGATGGAGGTCGCCGCGGCGCTGCGCGATCAGGGCCATGGCGCGCGAGTGTCGTACTCGCGCAAGGTGTTCATTCCGCTCACCCAGCTGTGCCGCGATTCCTGCCACTACTGCACCTTCGCCCATCCGCCACGCCGCGGCGCGGCCGCGTATCTGTCGCCGGACGAG
>JBKPUA010000198.1:0-8776 GCA_046735815.1 Pseudomonadota bacterium | reverse complement strand
AGCGAGCGGCTGCGCAAGCGCATCGAGATCGGGCGCGCGATGCCGCATGCGGAATACGTCGCGGCACTGCAGTTGGGCGAACGCTGTCGCGCGCGGCTTGCCGAGGTGTTTGCAGAGGTCGACGTGCTGCTGGCGCCGTGCGCCAACGGCGAAGCGCCGCGCGGACTGACGGAGACCGGCGATCCCGGCTTCCAGGCGATCTGGACCATCCTCCACACCCCTGCCCTCACCTTGCCGACCCACCGCGGCCCGAACGGCTTGCCGGTCGGCATCCAGCTGGTGGCCGCGCGCTACGCCGACCGGCACCTGTTCGCCTGCGCGCGTTGGGCTTGGCAACAACTCGGGGCGCCCGACATGGTCGGCTATGGTGAATAGGTCAGACCAGATTTGCAAAATGCCGTCGTGCGCGGGCTTGACCCGCATATCCATCTTCTTCGAAGAAGTCCTTTGCGAAGAACGATGGATGGCCGGGTCAAGCCCGGCCATGACGTGCAGAGCGTTGGAAGAAACCTGATGGAATTCGACAACTCGTTCGAAGTGCCGCTGCCCCCCGCCGAAGCCTGGAAGGTGCTGCTCGATATCGAGCGCATTGCGCCTTGCATGCCGGGCGCGGAGCTCACCGAGGTGCTGGGCGACAACACCTACAAGGGCAAGATCGGCGTGCGGCTCGGGCCGGTCGCGCTCACCTTCGCCGGCATCGTGGAGTTCAAAGAGATCGATGAGGCGACGCGCACCGCGCGCGTTGCGGCCCAGGGCACCGATGCCAAGGGCCGCGGCGGCGCCAACGCCGCTTCGACTTTTCGTCTGGAACCGTCCGGCAGCGGATCCAAGGTGCTGGTGCACACCAACCTCACCCTTTCCGGCGCGGTGGCGCAATACGGACGCGGCGTCGGCATCATCCAGGCGACCGCCGCGCAGCTCATGAATCAATTCGCCAACAGCCTGAAGCAAAAGCTGGCGCAGGAGCAACCGGCCGCGCCGGCGGCGGCCCCGGCTCCGCCGCCGATCGAGCCCTCGCCGTCCATCGTTCCGACGGCTGCACCGCCGACTTCCGCGCCGCCACCACCGCGCACGCCCGCGCCGGCGGCCAAGCCGATTTCCGGCTTTAGTCTGATGGCGAAGGTGATCTGGAGTTGGGTCGCCGGTCTGTTCCGACGGCCGTAACACGCTACTCCTTCAGCGCCTCTTCGCGCCTCACACGGATGGCCGGCGCGGCGATCACCAGCAAGAGCCCCGCCGCGATCAGCAGAAAGGCGAGGCTGATCGGCTCCTGCAGGAAAACCATGGGGTCGCCGCGCGAGATCAACAGGGCGCGGCGGAGATTCTCCTCCATCATCGGTCCGAGCACGAAACCCAGAATGAGAGGTGCCGGCTCGCAGTCGAGCTTGAGCGCCACGTAGCCGAAGATGGTGAAGAACGCCATCACGAAGGCATCGAACGGCTTGCTGTTGATGGCATAAACGCCGATGCAGCAGAACACGATGATGGCGGGGTAGAGCAGCCGATAAGGCACCCGCAGCAATCGCACCCAGAGGCCGACCATCGGCAGGTTCAGCACCACCAGCATGAAGTTGCCGAGCCACATGCTGGCGATGAGACCCCAGAACAATCCGGGACGATCGGTCATGACCCGCGGCCCCGGCGCGATGCCGTGGATCATCAGCGCCCCGATCATCATCGCCATGGTGGGATTGCCGGGAATGCCCAGGGTGAGCATCGGAATGAACGAGGTCTGCGCGCCCGCGTTGTTGGCGGATTCCGGCGCGGCGACACCGCGGATATCGCCGTCGCCGAAGTGGCGCGGCGGACGCGCCACGTTCTTCTCGAGGCTATAGGCGGCGAACGCCGCGAGCAGCGCCCCGCCCCCCGGCAGCACGCCGAGGATGGCGCCGAGGGAGGTGCCGCGCAGGATGGCGCCCACGCATAGCCGCAGATCGGCGAGGCTCGGCCACACCCGTCCGACCGGCGCGGACACCACGCTCGTCTCCTGCTTCTTCTCGAGATTGTAGACGACCTCGGCGAGGCCGTAGATCGCCATCGACAGCGCCACGAATTCGATGCCGTCGGCGAGCCCGGTCATGCCGAAGTTGAAGCGCCGCGCGCCGGAATTCACGTCGGTGCCGACGAGCCCGAGGAGGAGGCCGAGCACCACCATGGCGATCGCCTTGATCAGCGAGCCGCGCGCCAGCACCACGGCGGCGATCAGGCCGCAGACCATGAGCGAGAAATATTCCGCTGGGCCGAACTGCAAGGCGATGGCCGCGAGCGGCGGCGCCGCCAGCGCGATCAGCAAGGTGGAGACCGAGCCGGCGAAGAACGAGCCGATCGCGGCAATGCCGAGCGCCGGTCCGGCGCGCCCCTTAAGCGCCATCTGGTGGCCGTCGATGGTGGTGACGACCGAGGACGCTTCGCCCGGGATGTTGACCAGGATCGCCGTGGTCGAGCCGCCGTATTGGGCACCGTAATAGATGCCGGCGAGTAGGATCAGCGCCGACTCCGGCGGCAGCGTGAACGAGATCGGCAGCAGCATTGCCACGGTGGTGACCGGGCCGATGCCGGGCAACACGCCGATCACCGTGCCGAGCAGCACGCCGATGAAGCAATAGACGATGTTCTGGACGGTCAGCGCGACGGCAAATCCGAGCGCGAGGTTGGAGAGCACGTCCATCGCGACCTACAGACTCGGCCAGACATTGAGCGGAAGCCCGAGCGCATAGACGAAAATGCCGACACAGAGCACGATCAGCGCCACCGTCAGCGCAGCCGTCTCCAGCGGACGGAACGGCCGTCCCGCGGCGACCGACAACACGGTGAGCGCCGCGAGCGAAAGCACTAACCCGAGCGGCTCGATCATGGCGCCGAACAGGCACACCGCCGCCACCACGATCGTCAGCGGCAGCACGTGAAAGCGCACCACGGACTCGCCGGTGATGACAATCGATCGCGCGATCAGGATCGCGCCCAGGCCCGCCAGCACGCCGCCGAGCAGCAGCGGGAAATAACCCGGTCCCATCCTGCCGGCGCTGCCGACCGAATATCCGCGCGCAGCCAGGATGGCGACCACGGCAAAGGCGCAGAACATCACGCCCGACCAGAAATCCTTCGGCGCGCGAATTCTCATGCTCCCCTCACGCGCAATATGCCGGCCTCGTGCCCCCGCGCCGGGCTCGGCCCCATCGGGCAGTCTACCCGATCAGTTCTCCTTGATCTTTCCGTCGGTGATGACCTGCTTCCACTTGTCGAACTCGGCGCGCAGGAAGGCAGCGCCCTCATCCGGGCTGGTGCCGCGCGGCTCAACCCCGACCTTGGCCAAGGCCGCCTTGAGGTCGGCCGCCTGCAACGCCTTCTTGAGGTCGCCGTTCAAACGCGCCAGCACCGGCGCGGGCAGGCCAGACGGGGCAAACACGCCCAGCCACAAATCGACCTCGAATCCCGGCAGGCCCGCCTCGGCGACGGTCGGGAGGTCGGGATAGACGCTGCTGCGCTGCGCGCCGGTGGTGGCAAGTGCCCGCACGCGATTATCGGCGGTGAAGGGCAACGCGCCGGCGATGCTCGAGAACGCCATCTGCACTTTGCCGCTCATCATGTCGGTGAAAGACGCACCGATGCCCTTGTACGGAACGTGGGTGGCATCAATCCCGGTGCGCAGCTTGAACATCTCGCCGGCGAGATGCGGCGTCGTGCCGATGCCGGCGGAGGCGAAATTGAGCTTGCCGGGATTGGCCTTGCCGTAGACCACCAGCTCGGGAAAAGTCGCGACCGGCAAGGCCGGACTGACGACCAGCACCTCCGGCGAGGAGCTCACGATCGACACCGTCTGCAGGCTCTTGAAGACGTCATACGGCACGTCCGCTTGCAGCGTGGGGTTGATGACGATGGCCGGATCCATCAGCACCAGGGTGTAGCCGTCGGGCGCCGAGCGTGCGACCGAGTCCGTCCCCAGAATTCCGCCGGCACCCGGACGGTTGTCCGTCACTACCGGTTGGCCGAGATTCTCCGTCAGCTTCTGCGCGAGCGTGCGGCCGACATAATCGACAATGCCTCCCGGCGCATAGGGGAGCACCAGCCGGACTGGCTTGCTCGGATAAGTTTGCGCCTGAGCAGCCGAGGCTGCGGCGAGGATCAGCGCCGAGGAAAGAGCGATCCGCCACCATCTGGCACGCGCCGTCATGTTCATTCCTTTCATCCCGGCGGGGCCAGCTAACCTGCCGCCTGTAACAAAATCAATATTTTTTCCAATTTGTGAACGAGCGGCGTTGTGGCACACTGCTACAGTCTCGTCCGCAAATCGCGCATGGAATGGTGCAGGTGACGAAGTCGCTCGGATTCATCGCCAGTCACGGCCTGTGGACGGACGAACAGCAACGACAAGCCGAAGACCTCAAGCGCCGGATCGCGACCGATAACCTGCAGCTGGTGCGCCTCGCCTGGGCCGATCCGCACGGCGCCGCGCGCGCCAAGGCGGTGACGGTGCCGGCCTTTCTGGCCGCGCTCGAGAGCGGCCACAACATCAACGTCGCGACCACGACCCTCGACTCGGCTAATGCCCGCACCTTCGCCTCGTTCACGCGCGGCGGCGGGATGGGCCTCGACGAGATGACCGGCTCGCCCAACCTTACGATCGTGCCCGATCCGTCGACCTTTCGCGTATTGCCGTGGGCGCCTGGTGTCGGCTGGGTGTTGTGCGATGAGTATTTCAAGACCGGGGTGCCGTTTCACTTCTCGCCCCGGCAGTTGCTGCGCCGCGCCGTCAATCGGCTCGCCGAGCAGGGCATGAGCTGCGTGATCGGGCTGGAGATCGAATGGTATCTCCTGCGCGTCGCCGAAGATCAGCTGAGCGAAGAGAATACCGGCATGCCGGGCGTGCGCGGACGCCCGATCAAGACCTCGCCGGTCGAGCCGGGCTTTTCCTACCACTCCGAATCCAACATGGACTTGATGCAGCCGGTGCTCTCGGCGCTTGCGGAACATTTTGCGCAGATCGGGCTGCCGCTGCGATCGATCGAGAACGAGTGGGGCCCGGGCCAGGTCGAATGCACTTTCGCCGCGCGGCCGGCGCTGGAAGCGGCCGACCTTGCCGTGCTGTTCCGGACCGCCACCCGGCAGATCTGCCGCCGCATGGGCTATCTCGCGAGCTTCATGTGCCGGCCCGCGCTCAAGGGGTTCTATTCCAGCGGCTGGCATCTCCACCTGTCGCTGGTCGATGGCAAGCGCGGGCACAACGTGTTCATGCCCGAGCACAAGGGCGAATGCCTGTCGCAGGTCGGCCGCGCCTTTCTGGCTGGATTGCTGAAGCACGCCGCGCCCTGCACGGTGTTCGCCACCCCGACCGTCAACGGCTACCGACGCTTCCGGCCCAATTCGCTCGCCCCTGACCGCGCCACCTGGTGCCATGACCACCGCGGCGTGCTGATCCGCGTGCTGGGTGCGCCCGGCGACTCCGCGACCCGGCTGGAGAACCGGATCGGCGAGCCCTCCGCCAATCCTTATCTCTTTATCCTGTCGCAACTCGTCGCCGGACTCGATGGCATCGAGCACGGGCTCGAGCCCGGACCGCCGGACGACGACCCCTACAATGCCGACCGGCCTATGCTGCCCGCGAGCCTGCCCGCCGCGCTCGATGCGCTCGAGCGCGACGCCTTGTTCCGCACGCAACTGGGCGAGGTGTTCGTCGACTACTTCCTCAAGTTCAAGCGCACCGAGGCCGGACGTTTCGCGCAATGGCTCAAGGATACCGGCACGACCCCAGGCGACGAGACCACGGCCTGGGAGCAGAACGAGTATTTCGATTTCTTCTAAGGCGATGCATTATCTCGCCGAAGCCGACAGGCGAGGGTTGGGCGCGGACACCGGCGTGAAGGACTAATCCCATGTTGCAGACAATCACCCCTTCGCGGATCGAGGACGCGGCCGAGCTCTACGATTGGGACGAGCTCGTGCAGGAGGATCGCGTCCATCGACTGATCTACACCGATCCCGCCATCTTCGCCCTGGAGATGACGAACATCTTCGGCGCGGTCTGGGTCTATCTCGGCCACGAGAGCCAGATCCCCAAGAACGACGATTACATCACCGTGCGGCTGGGGCTGCGCCCGATCATCCTGCTGCGGGACTCGGAGGGAAAGATCCGCGCGCTATTCAATCGCTGCACCCACCGCGGCACGACGCTCTGCCGCAAGGACAAGGGCTCAGCCCGTATCTTCACCTGTCCCTATCACGGCTGGAGCTTCCTCAATACCGGCAAGCTGCGAGCGGTGCCGTGGCCGGACGGCTATGCCTGCGACTTCAAGGACGCGAAGTTCAACGTCGCCCAGGTGCCGCGGGTGGACAGCTATCGCGGCTTCATTTTCGGCACGCTCAATTCCGACGCGCCGGCGCTGATCGAATATCTCGGCGCCATCACCAAGCCGATCGACGAATGGCTCGACCGCCAGCCCAAAGGCAAGGTCGCGGTATGCGAGGCCAACCGGCTCAAATACAAGGGCAACTGGAAGCTCGCCTACGACAACTCCGGCGACGGCTATCACGTCGTGTTCTCGCATCGCTCGCTGCTCGAGATGGAGAACCGCCAGGCCGACGTCGCCAACAAAGGCATGTCCTACTACAAGGGCTCGCCCGACACGGCGCCGATGTACATGGCGTATATGGGCCACGGCCATCATTTCAAGGACAAGCGGCCGAACATCGAGAAGCGTCCCGGCGGCTTGTGGGCGGTGGAAGGCCCGGCGCCCGGCACCGAGCATTATCAGCAAGAGCTGCGCCGCCGCTTCGGCGCCAAGGCGGAGGACATTCTCGACCTCGCCTCCTCCGAGCCGGTCAACATCAACGTGTTCCCCAATTTCTCACTGCTCGGAAACCATATCCAAGTGTTCGAGCCGGTTTCGGTCGATGAGACCAACGTCACCTGGTACGGCACGGCGGTGGTGGACGAGGACGGCGTGCTCGGCGACGCGCTCGGCGACATCAACGCGCTGCGGATGCGCACCCAGGAGCAGTTCCCGAATTTCGGCGAGGTCGATGACCTCGCCAATTTCGAGGAAATCCAGCGCGGGCTCGCCTGTCAGGAGGACGAGTGGGTCTACATGCACCGCGGGCTCGGCATTCCCGGCCGCGTGAAGGCGGACGCCAACGGCATCATCACCGCCCCCGCCACCGACGAGGTGTTCATGCGCGAATACATCAAGGAGTGGAAGCGGCTGATGAAGGCGCGGCCCAATCTCGCGGTGCAGCGCGAGCCGTGAGGAGCGGGCATGCAGACCCTGCAAGATCCCTCGATCAGCTCCTACTACGTCAACGACCGGCTCTACCAGGAGCTGGTGGACAGCTTCCGCGATTGGCAGCGCGACGAGCGCGCGGTCGCGCAGCCGGAGGCGCGCGAGCAGTTCCGCCTGCTCATCGAGCGCGAAGCGCGCCTGCTCGACCAGTTGCGCTTCGACGAGTGGCTGGCGATGTACGCGCCGGAATGCATCTATTGGGTGCCGGGAACGCCCGAGGGCGGCGACCCGCGGCGGGAGATCGCCATCTGTTTCGACGACCGCCGCCGCATGGAGGACCGCATCTACCGCCTGCGCACCGGCTATGCCTGGTCGCAGGCGCCGAAATCGCGCACCGTGCGGATGATATCGAACGTCGAGGTGTTCGACACCGATCGTGACAACGCGCGCATGGTGCGCTCGAATTTCCTGATCAGCGAGTTCCGCGTCGACGGCACACGGTTCCTGTCCGGCTGGTGCGGCCATCGCTTCGTGCAGAGCGGGGAGCGCTGGCAGATCCAGGTGCGGCAGGTCAATCTGATCGACTGCGACCAGAACCTGCGCAATCCCAGCATCATCCTTTAGCAAATAGCTATTCGCTACTCGCTATTCGCTCTTGCTATTCTTGGCCCTCCATCCGGAGAGAAACAATGACCGCGACGGCGCTCGATTCCGCGATCTTCCGCGACATCTTCAGCACGCCGCAGATGCGGGAGGTTTTTTCCGATGAAGCACGGACCGGCTACTACCTCGAGATCGAGGCCGCGCTCGCGCGCGCGCAGGCGCGCCTCGGCATCATCCCGCAGGAGGCGGCGCGGGAGATCGAGCGCCAGTGCCGGATCGAGAACATCGATCTCGCCCGCCTCAAGCAGCAGACCGAGCGCATCGGCTATCCGATCCTCGGCGTGGTGCAGCAGATCGTCGGCCTCTGCGCCGACGGGCTGGGCGAATGGTGCCATTGGGGTGCGACTACCCAGGACATCACCGACACCGCGGCGATCATGCAGATCCGCGCCGCGCTCGATCTGGTGGAACAGGACATGGAGGCGATCGCGACGGCGCTGGCCGACCTCGCGCGGCGCTATCGCGACACGCCGATGGCGGGCCGCAGCAACCTGCAGCAAGCGGTGCCGCTGACCTTCGGGTTCAAGATGGCGGCGCTCCTTGCCGCCATGCAACGCCATCGCGAGCGGCTGGCGCAGTTGCGCCCGCGCGTCCTGGTCGGCGAGTTCGGCGGCGCGGTCGGAACGCTCGCGTCACTCGGCGACAGCGGACTCGCGGTGCAGGCGGCGCTGATGCAGGAGCTGCGCCTCGGGCAGCCCGAGATCGCCTGGCACACAGTGCGCGACCGCATCGGCGAGGTCGCCTGCTTTCTCGGGCTTGTCACCGGCACGCTCGGCAAGATTTCCATGGACGTGAAGCTCTTGATGCAGACCGAGGTGGCCGAGGTCTACGAGCCGTTCCACGAAGCGCGCGGCTCCTCGAGCACCATGCCGCAGAAGCGCAATCCGATCTCCTGCCTC
>JBKPUA010000197.1:0-5016 GCA_046735815.1 Pseudomonadota bacterium | reverse complement strand
GCGCTCGGCGCCGTGCCGGCGGTCGGCGAGTGCTACGGCTTGGACGTCATCGTCGACGACAGCATCCAGGAGCGGCCCGACGTCTACCTGGAAGGCGGCGATCACATGACGCTGGTGCATATGGACCGCGCGCAATTCGCTCGACTGATGTCAGAGGCGCGACACGGCCGGTTCAGCGTGCACGATTGAACCGGGCGACCACCTTCACGGCGGCTTGCCGTCGAGAAACCGCTTCGCCGCTTCGACCGAGCGCGCGCCGAGATCGTTGTGGCCGGCGTCGGCAAGCCGCACGAAGCGTTTGGGCGCGTTGATCAGCGCGTACAGCCGCTCGCCCAAGGCGATCGGCACGATCCAGTCGCGGTCGCCGTGGATCACCAGCACCGGCGCGGTGATCTTGCCGACGCGCAGGTCCGAACGGAACTGGTCCTTCATCAGGAGCCGCACCGGCACGAACCAATAGCGCGCGGCCCCGACATCGGCCGCGGAGGTGAACGGGGATTCGAGAATGATGCGGCCGACCGGATGTTCTGCGGCCAGCGCCACCGCGACACCTGAGCCGAGCGATTCTCCCCACAGCGCGATGCGCGTGGCCGGGTAGCGCGCAATTGCAAAGGCATAGGCCGCCAACGCGTCGTCGATGAGGCCGGCTTCGGTCGGGCGGCCGGTCGAGCCGCCATAGCCGCGGTAGCTGAGCGCAATGAGCCCGGTGCCGTCGGCCGTTAGCGCGCGATAGCGATCGACGCGCCAGCGCAGCGAAGCGCCGTTGCCGTGGAAATAGAGGATGACCGGCTTTTCTCCGCGCGGTGGCAGGTGCCACGCGATCACGTGCTCGCCATCGGCGGTGTCGAGCACGACCTCTTCCGCCTGCGGCAAACCGGCCGCGGCCGGCGCGGTGCGAAACCGCTCCGGAAAGTACTGCAGCGCGCGCTGAGTGACGTAAAGCAGCGCCACCAAGCCGACGTAACCGACGAGCGCCGCGATCAGGAGCCATTTGAACATGGCCCTTGATACCACGGCACCTTTACAGACACTCGTCGAAGCTGGCAGGTATGATCGTAGCCCGCATGGAGCCTAAAGCGCGTTTACGCGCGTCTTCCGACGCGCTATGGCGCAATGCGGGGCGGTCTTGCCGCGCGGCACGAACCCGGATTTCGCTACGCTCCATCCGGGCTACAAGAGTTGCAGTTATCGGCGGTAGGATCGCACACAATCGGACGACCACATGACATCCACGCAGGCGCCGCGGGTGATTCCCGCCGGGATGATCGGCAATGTGCTCGAATGGTACGACTTCGCGGTCTACGGCTATTTCGCGACCGCGATCGGCCACCAGTTCTTTCCGCAGCAGGATTCGGTCGCGCAGCTCCTCTCGGCGTTCGGAGTGTTCGCGCTCGGCTACCTGATGCGGCCGCTCGGCGGCGCGCTGATCGGCCATATCGGCGACCGCTTCGGACGGCGCGCGGCGCTCACCTTCTCGGTCGCCGCCATGGCGATCCCGACCTTCCTGATCGGCCTGCTGCCGGGCTACGCGACGCTCGGCCTGCTGGCGCCGGTCGCGCTCACCTTGCTGCGCATGATGCAGGGGCTTTCGGTCGGCGGCGAGTATACGAGCTCGATGGTGTTCATGGTCGAGCACGCGCCCGCCGGCCGCCGCGGCTTGATGGGCGCGCTGACCGCGTGCGGCGCCGGCGGTGGCACCCTGCTCGGCTCCGCCGTCGGTGCCGCCTTTGCGGCCAGCATGTCGGAGGCGGCGCTCGAATCATGGGGCTGGCGCATTCCGTTCCTGCTCGGCCTAGTGGTCGGCGTCGCCGGCTATTTCCTGCGCCGACACGTGCTGGAGACGATGCCGGCGGAACGGCGCAAGCGCGCCCCGATCGTTGAGACGCTGCACGATCACTGGCGCACCGTGCTCGGCTTCTCCGGCCTGTCGGTGTTCAACGCGGTCGCCTTCTATGTCGGCTTCGTCTATCTCGTGAGCTGGCTACAGCTCGCCGACGGCATCGCGCCGGCGCGGGCGCTCGAAATCAACTCGCTGAGCATGACGGCGATATTGCCGGTCACGATCGCGACCGGGCTGTTGAGCGACCGTTTCGGGCGCAAACCGTTTCTTCTCTTTGCGTGCGCGTTGGGCTTCATCGTCGCGGTGCCGGTGTTCTGGCTGCTGAACCATCCCTCCCCGCTGCTGGCGCAGCTTGGACAGTTCGGGCTCGTCGTTGTCGTCGGCGTCTATGGCGGCGCGCAGCCGGCCCTCATGGTAGAGGCCGCACCGCTTGCGGTGCGCTGCACCGCGGTCGCGCTCGGCTACAATCTCTGCTTCGGGGTGATCGGCGGCTTGACGCCGCTCGTGGCCACCTGGCTGGTAGAGCGCACCGGCGACGAGATCACGCCGGCATTCATGATTATGGCGGCCGCCGCCGTCACCTTCGCGACCTTGCTGCGCTTCCGCGAGACCTATCGCCTGCCGTTCGCCGCTCGCACATCGGCTGCGGCGGCAGCGTAGGTGTGAAGGGTGGCCGGCGAATCATTTCAGCACGACCAACTCCGCGCCGTCGACCGCGTAGCGCGCATAACGAAAGTCGCGGATGATGGCGACCTCGTCGCCCAGCCACTCCAGCAGGATGAAATAGGCGGGCGGCTTGGCCGGATCGCCGGAATCGCACACGAGCAGCGCCGGGCGCCGATCCACAAAGCCGGGAACGAGCTGCCAATCCGGCAGGCGATCATAATTGGTGAAGTATCGTTCCACCTCGCGGCGGCCGTGCAGGCGGCTCTTGTTGACCAGCTCGAGCCGCACCTCGTCGGCGAGCATGGCGCGCACCGCGTCGAAATCGTGCGCGTTGAAACGCTCCACGTAGGCGGCGAGGCGCGAGCGTTCGGGCTCGCTCAGGGCGGGAGGAGGATGGTCGTCGGGCTCCTGCGCGAGCTCACGCAGCCGCGCGCGGCCACGATGCAGCGCCGCCTTGACCGCCGGAAGGCTGCTGTCGAGGACGCCGCCGATCTCGTCGAGCGAATAGCCGAGCACGTCCATGAGAATGACGCTGCTGCGCTGCGCCACCGGCAGGCGCATGAAGGTGCGCAAGCTGACCGCCGCGCTCTGGCGGTCATCGGCGCCGGTTGCGGGATCGATGATCATGTCCGGATCCTGCTCGGAGCGTGAGGCCTCATATCGGCTGCGCCGCCGCAGAAAATCGAGCGCCGCATTGTGCGCGATGCGAAACAGCCAGCCCTCCGGATGCACGATCTCCCCCGCCGCCGGCAGCGCCTCGATCGCCTTGACCAGCGCCTCCTGCACCACATCCTCGCCGTCGATCACCGAGCCGGTCATGCGGGCGCAGTAGCGATGCAGCTTGGGCCGCAGCTCCGCCAGCAACCGGTCGAAGGCTTCGCGGGCGCGTGGGCCGTCGTTGGACGCAGTCATGTCGTCATCGCCATGTTCCGCCAGCCCAGTCTTGCGTTGACAGCATCATACATCGAGCATGCGATAGTTGCCGACGATGGTCACATCGCCGAACTGCGGCGCCTCGATGCAACGTTCTTTTATGCCGCTTTGGAAGGTGTGAAACGCATCCAGCGCGACAATCGGGCTGCCGGCGTCGCTGTCCTCCACCATCGAAAAATGGACGAAGGTGCCGTCGCCGAGCTTGAGCGCCAGGTAGCGAACGCCGTTCGGCGACTTCGCGTGCAACTCCTGGAACACGTTCTCGATCAGGCGCTCATTCTCCTGCACCTGCTCCGGTTTTGCCTTGTAGCGTACCAGGTTCCTTCTCATCCGCTTGCTCCCTAGGCGCCCAAGCGCCCGCATCACGATTGAAAGCGGCGGTTCCACCGCACCAGATCAGCGCTGCGTTGCCGCCCACCGCTTGCTCGCACAAGACGTTCGAGACTGGCGGAAGGATTCGGCGGCAAGGAAAATTTTTTTGGTCGGAATCCTTCGATCATCCTCACTCGTCCTGGTGTCGCGGGCGACCGCGATGGGATCGCCATCGTAACAGGAGCATCTTGATGACCGACGCCAGCACAAAGACGAAGCTTTGGGTCCTCGTTCTCGCCTCGGCCGCCTCCTTCATGGCCGCGCTCGACGCGCTGGTGGTCACGACCGCGCTCGGCACCATTCGTCGCGATCTCGGCAGCTCGATCGAAGCGCTGGAATGGACGGTCAACGCCTACAACCTGAGCTTCGCGATGCTGCTTATGACGGGCGCCGCACTCGGCGACCGCTTCGGGCGTCGCCGCATGTTCGCCTCGGGCCTCGCGTTGTTCGTGGCAGCATCGGCCGCCTGCGCGCTGGCGCCTGATATCGGGTGGCTGATCGCCGCGCGCGCTGTGCAAGGCGCCGGCGGAGCGCTGGTTATGCCGCTCGCAATGGCGCTGTTGAGCGCGGCGTTCTCACGCGAGGAGCGCGGCAAGGCGCTGGGCATCTTTAGCGGCCTGACCGGACTCGCGCTCATCGCCGGCCCGGTGGTCGGCGGCGCGGTCGCCGAGGGCCTCGCCTGGCAGTGGATCTTCTGGCTCAACATTCCGATCGGCCTCCTCATCATTCCGCTCGCCCTCACCCGCATCCCGGAGAGCTTTGGGTCGGACACCCGCCTCGACATCGGCGGCCTTGCATTGATCACCGCCGCCGCGCTCGGATTGGTGTGGGGGCTCATGCGTGGAAACAGCGCCGGCTGGGTCAGCGTCGAGGTAGTGGCAGCGCTGGCCATCGGCTTGCTGCTCGCCATCGCCTTCGTCGCGTGGGAACTGCGCGTGCGCGCGCCCATGGTGCCGATGCGCTTCTTCCGCTCCCGCGCCTTCGCCGCGGGCATCGCGGCGAGCTTTCTGTTCTACGCGTCGCTCTATGGCACACTGTTCCTGCTGCCGCAGTTCCTGCAGACTGCGCAGGGCCACGGACCGCTTGGCGCGGGGCTGCGGCTGCTGGCGTGGACCGCGACACTGTTCGTGACCGCGCCGATCGCCGGCGCCCTCGTCAATCGCATCGGCGAGCGGCCGCTCGTGGTTTTCGGGCTGCTGGTCGAG
>JBKPUA010000196.1:0-28348 GCA_046735815.1 Pseudomonadota bacterium | reverse complement strand
CCGCAGCTGAACATGTCGTCGACCCGGCTGCGGAAGTAGAAGAACCCGTCCTTATCCTTGCAGAAGATATCGCCGGTATGCAGCCAGCCGTCGGTGAGCTTGGCGCGCGTGATCTCCGGCTCGTTGTAATACCCGAGACAGACATAGGGACAGCGGATCAAGAGCTCGCCTTCGTCAGCGTCGTTGCCCTCGCCGTCGATGAGCCTGAGCTCGATCTCGGGCGCCGGCACGCCCGGGCTGCCGCGCGGAACCGGGCGGCCGTCGATCGGCGCACGCAGCGGGCTGCCGCCTTCGGTCAAGCCGTAGCTTTCCGAGACCTTGACATGCGGGAGCGCGCGCTCGACCGCATCGAGCAATTCGGGCGCCACCACCGCCGAGCCGATGGTCATGCCGCGCAGCGCGCCGAGATCGAGCGTGCGCAGATGGTCGCGATGCTGCAGGAACATCGTGAACACCGCCGCCACTCCGCGCGAATAGGTGCATTTGTATTTGGCGAGGGCGTCGAGATAGGCGCGCGGCTCGTAGCCGGGCATGAGCACGAACGAGCCGCCGGCATAGAGCATCGGCTTGACCGTGCCGCGCAGCGCGTTCTTGTGAAAGAGCGGCAGCGCGACCATGCCGCGGTCGCTCTCGGCCGATGGCCAATAGCGCTGATTGTAGGCGACGTACCACAGCATGCCGCGATGGGTCATGATCGCGCCCTTGGGGCGGCCGGTCGATCCCGACGTATAGGGCTGGAAAGCCTGCGTATCCTCCGCAATCGGCGGCGGCGCGACTGGTTCGGCGGGCTTGGCCATTTCCGCCTCGAAGGCGAGGAAGCCCGCTTCGTCGCCATCGAGCAGCAGCCGGTGGCGCAGCGGCAGCCGCCACGTCAGCGCGAGCGCATCGCGATTGCTGGCGGGATCGACGATCGCCAGCGCGCAGCCCGCATCGACAATGATGCGCGCGAGCGTATCGCCGGCGAGCCGGATGTTGAGCGGCAGCGGAATCGCGCCGGCGCGCATCGAGCCGAAGAAGAATTCGATGAACTCGGTGCGGTTGCCGACCAGCATAGCGACGCGCTCGCCCGGCCGCACGCCGAGCCGCGCCAGCATGCGCGCAACAGCGTCCATACGGGCACCGAGCTGGCGATAGGTCGAGAGGCGCTCGTGGCCGCCCCACAAATCGATGATCGCCGCCTTGTCCGGCACGCGCGCGATGGCGTCGTCGAAGAAGAAGCCGAGATTGCGCTGACGATTGAGACTGGCGGTGGCCATACCGAAGCCGATTAATTCAATTCACCACGGCAACAAGCAGAGTACGCCGTATCACTCATGCTCGCGAAGCAGCAATCAAGCATGGTGTGACGAAAAGGTCACAGCCGCTGCGAATCGCACAGCGCGGACGCTTTAGTGGTTGGCGGCACGGGCAAAATGAGTGATCCTCCCACTGCCTAATCATGGGCGTTTCCTCCTTCACTAAGAGCCCCGCTCGTCGGGGCTCTTTTTTTGTGATTGCCCCGCCCACGGCAATCTCGCGCGTGCCATCACGCCGTGAGTTGCGGCCAGCGTGCGAGCGCGGCGGTACCCAGCCGGGTGAGCGCATAGACGCCACGCTCCACGCGGAAGAACCAGCCGTAGACGTTGCGCAACAGGATCTTGGGCGCGTCCGGGATCGCAATCTTGATCTCGGACATCCGCCGTGGTCCGCCGGCGAGCGAAGCCGCGCAGGCCAGCGCCTGCTGACGATAGGCGGTCATGATCGGCGACCTGGTCATGCCGCCGAGCGCGGGATCGCCGAGTCGCCGGCGGTGCTCGTGGACGAGGCGGGATCGGCGGCGGGGATCGCGGCGCGGCCGCCACGGCCCGGGCTCGACCAGCACCTCGACTCGGCCATTGGCCGACACGCCGAGCAATCCGAACCCCAGCAATCGGCAAAGCTTGCGCACGCGCGGATCGCGCTCGCGGCCGCGACGCCCCGAGGCGCGCACGGCCAGCCAGATTTCGTCGCACGCGGCCGTACGGTTGATCCCTTGCAGCACCAGCTCGAGATTGAAGCCGAGCTTGAGCTCGCCGATGACGACGAGCGGTGGCTCGTCGCCGCGCAGCGCCACCAGATCGCAACCGCAGATCTCCCCCTTCACGTCGAAGCCGAGGCCTTCGAGGAAACGCTTCACCGGGCCATAGAGCGACGTCTCCCGCGGCGCCGACAGCGGCGGTGCGGATCGGCGCTGCGGCATCGCCGCAGGCCGGGGTGATGCTTGGCTGGCCGCCCGCATGTTCGGACCTCGATGCTGCTGCCGCTAAACGGCGCGCGATCTCCGTCGAACATGTCGCCGGCATGGTAAACGCAGCGTTAAGCGCGATCTTATGTCGTCCCCGCGCAAGCGGGGACCCATTACGCCAAACACCTCGGCCTCTGGAATATGGGTCCCCGCTTTCGCGGGGACGACAGCTCGGCGAATGATCACCGCGAGCTATGCCAAGTCGTCCTGCGGCTGGCGATAGATCTCGGCCGCCGCTTGCGGGCTGACATAGCCGTTGCGGACATCCTCGCGCACGGCCTCGGGGGCGCGCTCGGCCGGCGGCCCGAAGCCGGCGCCGCCGCTGCGCTCGAACCTGATCACGTCGCCGGCCTTGAGATGCCGGGTCTCGATGGCGCTCAGCTCCTCGCGGTCGGGACGATCGGGGTTGATGATCACCCGCGACGGCCGCGGGCCGAGCCCGCCGGCGTAGCCCTGGGCAGCGAAGATGTGGTTGGAGGAGCGCACGGTGAGCACGCTGTCCTCCAGCACCTCGAACTCGCGAGCGTAGCCCAGGCCGCCGCGATGGCGGCCGGCGCCGGCGGAGTCGCGCACGAGCTCGAAGGCGCGCACGCGCAGCGGATATTCGCTCTCGAAGATCTCGACCGGCGCGCCGGGGGTGAAATGGTTCATGGCCATGACCGCGGCGGCCCCATCGTTGCGGCTGGTGCCGCCGAGCGACGTGTTCAGGAGCTCGTAAAGGACGGCGGGCTTGCCGCTGCGCGATTTGCGATAGCCGATGGTGACCGCGCCGGAGCCGAGCCCGGAGGGCGCCACCGCCCGCGCCGGATTGAGCTCGCCCAGCGCCGAGAGCACGGTGTTGTAGGCGAGATGCGCGGTCGGAAAGTAGAGATTGACCGTCGCGGGATGGCGGGCATTCACCACCGTGCCCTCCGGCAGCACGAAATCGACCGCCTCGCGTAGCCCGAAATTCACCGGGATGGTGGGATCGCAGATCGCCAGCACCGCCATCAGCGCCGCCGCTTCGCCGGTGCAGCGGACGAGATTGACCGGGCCGATCGTCTGCGCGGCGGTGCCAGTAAAGTCGAGGCAAAGTCGCTTGCCCCTCTTGGTCGCGCGCACATGGATGCGCACCGGCCGGTCCCTCATGGCGCCATCGTGATCGAGAAAACCTTCGGCCTCCGCGCTGCGGTCGGGCCACGCCTCGAGCTCCGCAGCGACGCGGCGGGCGGTCAATGCCATGAGGCTCGCCATGACGTCGCACACGGTGTCGCGTCCGTATTCCTCACACAGCGCCGCGAGCCGCGCGACGCCCAGCCGCGTGCAGCCGACTTGCGCGCGCAGATCGCCGAGCACGACCTCTGCGACACGACTGTTGTTGGCGATGATCGCCTCGATCGCCTCCTCGATGCCGGCGTCGGTCTGGAAGCGCACCGGCGGCAGCAGCAGGCCGTCGTGGTAGATCTCGCGCGCCGCTGCGCCGGAGGAGCCCGGCACCAACCCGCCGATGTCGGCCTTGTGCGCCAGGCTCACGCCGAAGCCGATGAGCACGCCTTGATGGAAAGCGGGCGTCACCGCGACGAAATCGGGGGCGTGCGGGCTGCCGCATCGGTAGGGATCATTGCTGACGAAGCTCTCGCCTGGCTTCATGCCGGCGGCGGGATAGCGCGCGAGCACAGCCTGGACCGCCTGCTGGTAGGCGGTGAAGTGATATTGCAGCCCGCCGCCAATGATGACCACGCGACCGGCGGGATCGGTCAGGCCTGCGGTGCCGTCCTTCGATTCCCGCAGGATGGGAGAATAGCCGCTGTGATAGAGCGCATATTCCATGGTCGCGGCGGTCTCGCGCAGCCGGCTCGCCACCACCTCGGTCGTAACGGGATCGATGGTCATGGCTCGGCCTCGATGACGAGGGTGGCGCCGGCGGCGACGGTCGCCGTCTGTCCGCCCGGCACCACGGTAGTGGCATCGAACTGATCGATGACCGCGGGACCGGCGACGCGGTCGCCGGCCATGAGTCGGCTGCGATCATAGACGTGCGCAGGCACGAACTTGCCGGCGTCGATGTCGAACAGCGTGCGCTCGCCCTTCAAGGCGCGTTCGGCCCGCCCGTCGCTACTTGAAAGCTTCGGCAGCTGGAGCCGCGGCACGTCGATCTCGGCCTGGAGGCGGAATGTCACGATCTCGGCCTCCTCTTTCGGCGCGGACTGGCCATAGACCTGCCGATGCAGGTCGTCGAAAGCCTGCTTGAGGCTCGCCTTGTCCGCCTCGGCGAGGTCGGCCGGACAGGCGACCGGCAGCGTATAGCCTTGATGGGGATAGCGCAGATCGAGTAGCCGGGTGAGCTTCACCGCGTCAGGCGCAAATCCCTCCTCGTCCGCCTCGGCGAGCGCCTGCTGCACGAGCTCGCGGAACAGGTCGTTCATGCGCTGCGCCGGCACACGGCTGAGCAAGCCGACTTCCGATTTGAGATAGGAGTGACGCACGCTGGTCTGCAGCATGCCGATGGCGCAGTTGAGCCCGGGATGCGGAGGAACGAGCACGGTCGGAATACCAACACTGCGCGCCAGCGTCGCAGCGTGCAGCGGCCCGGCGCCGCCGAAGGCGATGAGCGCAAACTTGCGCGGATCCTGGCCTTGCTCCTGCAAGGCAAGACGAAGATCGACCGCCATCTGGGTGTTGACGATGCGCAGGATGCCGGCGGCCGCTTGCAACACGTCGAGGCCGAGCGGTTTGGCAATGCGTGCGATGGCGCTCGCCGCGCGCCCGGCGTCGAGGCGCATGGAGCCCGCAAGCACCGTATCTGCGCTCAGCGCCCCCAGCACCACGTTGGCGTCGGTGACCGTCGGCTCCTCACCGCCGCGGCCGTAGCAGGCGGGCCCGGGCAGCGAGCCCGCGCTGTGCGGCCCGACCTTGAGCAGCCCGTCCTTGCCGATCCAGGCGATGGTCCCGCCGCCGGCGCCGAGCGTGCGTACCCGCAGCATGGGCGTGCCGATGTCTTGTCCCGCGATCTGGCCTTGCGTCGTCTCAAGTAGACGGCCTTCGACGATCACGCTGATGTCGGTCGAGGTGCCGCCCATGTCGAAGGTGATGACGTGCGGCCGCTGCGTGGCGCGGGCCAATTCGCTGCCCGCGATCACGCCCGCCGCCGGTCCCGATAACAGCGTCTGGTTGGGATGGCGCGCGCCTAGCGATATGCGCATCAAGCCGCCGTTCGATTGCATGAGAAAGAGCTGCGGCGTCTCAAGGCCGCGCTCGATCAGGCGTCTCTCCAATCGCAGGAGATAATCGGCGATCTTCGGACCGACATAGGCGTCGATCACCGTCGTCGATAGCCGCGGATATTCGCGGATGACCGGCAGCACGCTCGAGGACAACGAGATGCGGCAATCCGGCGCGATCTCGGCGGCGATCTCGCCGGCGCGCCGCTCGTGCGCGGGATTGAGGAACGAGAACAGAAAGCACACTGCGATCGCTTCGGCGCCCTTGGCCTGGAGCCGCCGCACCGATTCGCGCAGGCCCGCTTCGTCGAGCGGTCTCACCACCTCGCCGCGATAGTCGAGACGCTCGCTCACCTCCTCGGTGAGCCACTGCGACGCGAGCAGCGGCGGCTTCTGGTAGAAGGTGTCGAGCAGGTCGCTCCCACGCGGTTGCGACCAGCCGCGCGCCTCGTACACCGCGCGAAAACCGCGCGTGATCAAAAGACCGGCGCGTGCACCCTTGCCTTCCAGCAGCGCGTTGGTTGCGACCGTCGTGCCATGGACGAAAAGCGAGATGTCGCCGGGGTCGAGTCCATCCGAGAACAACCGCTCCATGGCATCGAGCACGGCCGCCGAAGGATCGCTCGGGACCGAGGGCACCTTGGCGCGGCGCAGTTCGCCCGTGCGCTGCTCGACGGCGATGAGGTCGGTGAACGTTCCTCCGGTATCGACGCCCACCAACCACACACCCACACTGCCCTCCCATTACGCTTTTTCGTTGATTATTTCGAAGTCGCGCGTTCGCACAAGTCGCACAAAGCGCCATCCATCTTGTTCGCTCTGCACTCTTGTAGTTAGGTACCGAAAACATTTCGCAGATGTAAGGGAGAGATGCTCATGCGCTGCCACAAGATCGTGCAGGCTGTGGTTGCGGCCGCCATCGTCGCGCTATCGGGCGCTGCAGCACACGCGCAGGAGCTCGTACGCATCGGCCTCGCCGTGCCGCACAACGCCGCTTACGTGCAGTTCTACGCCGCCGAGACGCTCGGCTTCTACAAGGAGGCGGGGGTCAAGACCGAGCTCACGCTCTACCGCGGGGGCGCGGCCTCGCAGGAGGCGCTGAGCGCGGGCGCAGCCGACATCATCACCTATTTCGGCGCCGGCGTAGGGCTGGCGGCGAGCAAGGGCGCCAAGGAGAAGATCGTCGCGGCGATCGATCCTACGCCGCATGGCTGGCAGTTCTTGGTGCTGGCGAACTCTCCCATCAAGACGCTCAAGGACCTCGACGGCAAGAAGATCGGCGTCGCCACCAAGGCCGGCACCGCCGACATGTTCGCGCTCTGGATCGCCGACAAGGCCGGCGCGCGCGTGCAGACCATCCCGGTCGGCGGCGGCGGCATGGTCCCGGCCCTGCGCGCCGGCCAAGTCGACGCCATCGCCATGTTCCCGGGGTTGAGCCTTCAGCTGGTCGCGACCGGTGAAGCGCGCTCGCTCATGGACCTCGGTAAGGAAATGGAGCCGACCTTGCCCGACGTGATCGTCGCGTCGCAGGAGATGATGGACAAGCGCCCGCAGGCCGTGCGCGGCACGCTCGCGGCGCTTTACAAGGCGGTCGCGCATCTGCGCAACAACCGCGACTGGGCGCTCAAGTACCTCAAGGACTTCACCGAGGAGAAGGACGACAAGGTGAACGTCCTCACCTACGAGCAGGTGGTGGTGCCGTTGTCGCAGGACGGCGTGGTGAAGCCGGAATGGATCAGCAATTCCATCAACATCGCCGCCAAGGTCTGGGGGCTTGAGGACCTGCGCAAGGTCAACCCGCAGGACATCTACACCAACGCGTTCCTGCCCTCCGCATCGCGCTGACCGGACGGTGGCGGCGGTCGTGACGGGGTGGCTGGTTAGGCTTGCGCCCCTCGTCCTCGTCGCGCTGCTCGCGGCGCTGTGGGAAGCGGCGAGCCGGCTCGGCCTCGCCGATCCGCGCCTGTTGCCGCCGCTCTCCGAGGTGCTGCGTACGCTCGCGGGCCTGCTGCGGGACGAGCGCTTCCGCGGCGATCTCGGCATTACGCTCTCCGAGATCGCGGTGGCGTTTGCGATCGTTGGGCCGCTCGGGCTTGGAGTCGGATTCTTTCTGGGCGAGAACCTGCCGGCCTATCGCATGTTCGCGCCGGCGCTGCATCTGCTGCTCTCGATCCCGAAGTCGATCTTCTTGCCGGTCTTCATCTTCGCCTTCGGCATCGGCTTTCTGCAGAAGGTGATCTTCGCTGTCACGCTCGCCTTCTTCATCGTCGTGCTCAGCGGCATCGCGGCCGCGCGCTCGGTGCCGGACGGGCTGGTCATGGCGGCGCGGTCCTTTGGCGCCACGCGGCGGCAGATCTACCTGCACATTTATCTGCCGGCGATGGAGCCGTTGATCATCGAAGGCCTTCGCATGGGATTGATCTTCACGGTCACCGGCGTGCTGCTGGCCGAGATGTATGGGTCCCCGCGCGGCATAGGCCGCGTCATCTTCGCCTGGGGCGAGATGTTTCGGATCCGCGAATTGTTCGCCGGCGTGCTGCTGGTGGTCGCCGTGACCATTATCTGCAACGAGCTCCTGCGCGTGGTCGAGGAATTGCGCAAAGCGCGGCGGCGGGGATTCCGGTGATCGCCGGCTCTGCTGGAACGGGAGACCTCATTGCCGTCGAGGGCGTCGGCAAGACCTATGGCCGCGGCGAGCACGCGTTCACTGCGCTGCGCGACGTCTCCTTCACGGTGCGCGAAGGGCAATTCATCACCTTGGTCGGCCCGAGCGGCTGCGGAAAGTCGACGTTGCTGCAGATTCTCGCCGGCCTGGTACCGGCCTCGACCGGACGCGTGCTGATCGAGGGCCGGCCGGTCACGGGACCCTCGCCCGACAAGATCGGCGTGATGTTTCAGGACGCCTGGCTGCTGCCGTGGAAGACGGCGGTCGAGAACGTCGAATTCCCGTTGGCACTGCGCGGCGTTCCAGCTGCCGAACGCCGGCGGCGCGCCCTGCCGCTGATCGAGCTCGTCGGACTGGCGAGCTTCGCCCATCGCTATCCCGACGAGCTCTCCGGCGGCATGCGCCAGCGCGTGGCGATCGCGCGCTGCCTGGTGCAGGAGCCGCGCGTTCTGCTCATGGACGAGCCGTTTGCCGCGCTCGACGAGCAGACCCGCACGCGCATGGGCAGCGAGCTGCTGCAGATCTGGGAGGCAAGCGGCGGCACGGTCGTATTCGTCACTCACGGCCTCACCGAGGCGATCTATCTGGCCGACACCGTGTTCGTGATGGGAACCCGTCCCGGCCGCATCATCGAGCGCATCACCGTGCCGCTGCCGCGCCCGCGCTCCATCGACATGATCGGCAGCGAAGCCTTTGGACGTCTGCGCAACGAAATCTGGCATCTCATCGCCGAGGTGCGCACATGAGCGCGCGGCGGTGGCTCCGGCGCTTGGGTGTGCTGGCGCTGTTCCTGGTGATCTGGGAGGCCGCGTTCCGGTTGGGACTGCTGAGCCCGATCATCTTCGGCTCGCCTAGCCTGATTGTGCACGCGGCGGCGCAGGACGGCTTGACCTTTCTGCTCGCCTTCCGCGTCACCGTGTTCGAGATCGCCATGGCGATTCTGATCGCGTGGTCCTTGGGCATCGCCTTCGGCGTCGTGGCCGGATCGCTGCCGATGCTCGCGCGCATTTCGGCGCCGTTGCTGTCGGCGCTCATCGCGGTGCCGCTCGTCGTGCTCTACCCGATCCTGATCGCCTGGCTGGGATTGGGGCCTGCCTCCAAGGTCGTGTTCGGCGTCGTCTCCGGCATCTTCCCGATCGCGCTCAACACCATGGTCGGCGTGCAAGGCATCGATCGCGGCTACGCCACCATGGCGGCGGCGATGGGTGCCAGCCGGCGGCAGATCATGTTCTCGGTCATGGCGCCATTGGCGCTTCCCGCCATCATATCGGGGCTGCGGCTGGGCACCGCGCTGATCGTGATTGGGGTGGTGCTGAGCGAGATGCTGGGCTCGACCGATGGCATCGGCTTCTGGATCTCCTACCATCGGGCGCTATTCAATACCGGACAAGTCTATCTCGGCATCCTGCTGGCGCTCCTGGTCGCCGGACTAGCCAACGCCGCGCTGTCCCTGGTCGAGCGGTTCTATGCCCGCCGCACCCGCGATCAATCCGTGCCGTAAGGCAGGCACCCTCCAACCCTCCGGAAAACCATCGGATTTGCGGCCCCGCCGGCGGGAAAGCCCTTTCCTTCCGGGCGCGAATCATATCTCCTGCACGCGCGCATCTCGCGCCTCCGAGGAGGGCAATCCATCATGGCGTCTACGCGCATGGGCAAAGCAATGGCACCGGCGGGCGCTGCCAAGAGCAACCGTCCCGTCACCATCAAGCATTTGGCGGCAAGGTTGGCGAAGGATCATCAACTCACGAAACGCGCGGGGGAAGCCATCCTCGGCGATCTCGTCGGTCTGATCACCAAACACCTCAAGAAAGGCGAGCGCATCCGGATCTCGGGGCTCGGCATCTTGCAGGTCAAGTCGCGCGCCGCCCGCATGGGACGAAACCCCGCCACCGGCGAGGCCATCAAGATCAAGGCGAGCAAGAAAGTCGCGTTCCGGGCGGCCAAGGACTTGAAGGCCGCGATCTGACGACCGGCGCAGGGGTTCTGGCGAACATCGTCCCCGTCGGCCATTGCCGGCGGGGTCGGATCTTTTTCAGTGCCGCATCTCCGAGCCCGACGTGTTGGCGTATTCGGCTTCGAATTCCGAGACCTCGCGCACCAAGTCGTCCAGGATGCGTTGGCGCGTCGGAGCGTCACATCCGTAGGTGATCTCCGCTACGGTCTTGGCCAGCGCAGTCATGATTTCATCGACATCAAGCGTGTCCTTCTCGCCGCTCGAGGAACCATATTCGGCGTAGAACTCGTCGATCAGATCGCCGATCAGGCAATGCAGACACGGCCGCTCGTCATTCGATTCCGGGTTATCCGACATGGCCATCCTTTCACTCGCACCGATCGGGACCAAGCCTCCCGCGCAGCCTCAGCACTGCCCGCACCGCTCCGACACCGGCGGGGAAACCTGGCGGTCCCGAGAGTAGTATATAGGCGCAGTAAAATCAGAAAGATGTAGAGGCAAACCGTGGTTCCGGTACGCATTGACGGTAAAGGAGTTTTTGGCGCAGTGGCAACCCTGGCAAGAAGGCCAAGGCCATGCCCTCTGGAAAGGAGCGACCCATTGGACCAGGCGCCGTTCAAGTTCATCGGCTGAGAGGCTCCCAACGGGCACCTTCAGCTTAGATATGGATCGGGGCCGGACGATCCTCTGCCATTCATCCTTACGCTCACGCCGCAGTACGTCGCGCATGCCACCGGCAAGACGCTGGCGATCACGCTCCAAGATGTCGGCGCTGGCGAGGAAGGCAAAGATCGGCGCGACTGCCTCGGGCTGTGCGTACTGCCGCCGAGCACGCCACGTCCCATCATTTCGGTGGTGATTCCCCACGACGCGCGCAACGTCTCGGTCATTCTCGTCTAGGATCGAGTGGGGTTGCAGCTCCCTCGTCGGCGTGCGGGTTATGGCGACGATAGCGCCCTTGGCAGCGGCATTAACCTGCCACGGGATGGGCGGTGTCTACGGCGCTCTGCTGAACGCCATCATCGCAAAATGGCCCGATGAAGCGTCTGGGCCGTAGTCAGCGTTTCTTTAGCGAGCTGGCGTCGTGGGAATGATGCAAAGAGTCGCGATGAAGATCGTGTCCAGGCCGAAAGAGCACCGCGACGCGCAGAGGACTTGGCGAAGACCCTCGGGGTGCCGTCTGGGAACCCATCCCATCTGGTGCCGTTGGTGGAACTGGTGGGCGCGCCGTGAACTGCAGGTGACACGATCAGCCGAGCGAAGACGATTTACGAATCCGTTGGGCAGGTGCCAATTGTCGTGCGGCGCGAGATCGACGGGTTCATTCTCAATCGCCAGCAGGGGGTGCTGCTCTCCGAAGCGTTCCGGCTCGCGGGCGAGGGATATGTGACGCGGCGGATCTCGACAAGACGCTAAAGGACGGGCTCGGCTTGCGCTGATCGTTCCTGGGTCCTTTCGAAACGATCGAACTCAACGCTCCGGCTGGTATCCCGGACTATTGCGAGCGCTATGGTCCGAGTCTCAGCCGGCTGAGCACTGCCGATCCCGCCATCTATCACGGCACGAATCTCGAGCGCATTCTATCGCAATTGCAACCGCTCAGCTCCATCAGATCGCCACTCGAATGCGCTGGCGCGATCGCAGGCTCGCCGCACTCAAAGCGCACAAGCGCTCACAGATGCTCTCGACCTAGAGACACGGGCGATCGGAGAACCGTCTCAGCTCAAGCTTTGATCCACGCAGTCTTCGTATGTCGGCATGCGAGCGATGAACCCGCCTGATACCAAACATTCGCCGAGCCGCTTGAATCCCTGCCTCGATACATCAGGGGTACGAGCCCAAACCCCCGCCTGGCCATACCGCCGCAGTGAACTGACGAAAATGTTGCGCGCGATGTCCGGGAAGAAAGGCGCCGTGATTTCGGCAAGTTCTTCCGGACTATGTTGGGCTAGCCAGTCCTGCATGTGCCGAATGGCGCGCGTTATGCCGGCAAACGCATCGCGGTGGCGCTTGATTGCATCCTTCGTGGCTATGAACGTTGTATAGACTGTCGGCCCTCGCGCGTTCGCCGCATAGAGAATGTGTCCTGCGCCCGACTGCAAAACCATGGATGGGTAGGGCTCGAAAAGCTGCACCACATCCAGTTCTCCGTGGCACAGCGCTTCAAAGTTGGTGGCCATAGGTCGATCGGGCGCCCGAGCCAGCCGAGACGGATCGATACCTTGCTCACGCAGATCATTCTGAAGGCACATCCAAGGTGTGGGTGCCTCGGAAACTGCCGCAAATCTCAGCCGTGCCAAATCCGCGAGGCGAAACCCGGGACGATCATGCCTGCCCACCAGATAGAACGGGTCGCGCGCAACGACTTCGCAAAAGCAGACGAGTGACGAACGCGGCTGCGTGTCGTGGGCTTTCATGACCCGCATCGGACCACCCCAGGTGATATCGATCGTGTCATTGAGGAGAGCCGACGCGCCATCCCCTGGAACGGACGAGTTGACCAATTCGACGTCAACGCCTTCATCGGCATAAAGTCCGAGCGCCTGGGCGGCATAGAATGGCGCATAAAACACCGCGCGGAAGTTTTCAGCGAGTCTGATTGGCATGAGGAGCGACCGACGATGAGGGATGGCAGGGGTTGACTCAATCCATCGAGACGCCGTTCGCCTTGATCGGCGTGGCCCATTTTTCGATTTCGGCCTCGACAAATCTTTGCAGATACTCCGGCGAACTCCGCTCGCTGGTGACGAGATCGGCCCCGATTTCCCGCATCCGCGTCTTCACGGCAGGGCTGTTGATGGTCGCGAGTGTTACCGCATTGAGCCTGTCGACAATGGCCGCGGACGTTCCTTTGGGGAAGAAGGAGGCAAACCAGTTCGAGGCATCGAAATTGGTCAAGCCTTGCTCGTGTGCGGAGGCCTGAGCCGGCAGGCCCGGCGAGCGGTCGCGCGTGAGGATCGCGATCGCCTTGACCATCTTGCTCTGAATCTGGGGAATTGCGATCGGTGTGTCGGGACACTGGTAATCGATCCGGCCGGCGATCAAATCCTGGATTGCTGGGGCGGCGCCGCGATAGGGAACGTGCGTGACGTTGATATCGATGGCCGCATTCAACAGCACGCAAGCGAGATGGCTCGCGGAACCCGCTCCGCCCGAGCCGTACTGCATGGTTACCTGGTTCGCCTTCGCATAGGCGACGAATTCCGGCAGATTGTCGGCAGGCAAATTCTTGCGCGCGAGGAGGACCAGCGGCGTCTGAGCGATCAGCATGACGGGCGCGAAATCGGTGGCAGCATTGTAGAGTGGATTTTTGTAGAGCGTCTGATTCGCGGCATGGGTGCCGACATTGCCGAGCACGAACTGATAGCCGTCAGGCACCGCTTTCGCGACGCGATACGAGCCGGCCATGCCGCCGGAGCCACCGACGTTTTCGATAACGACCTGCTGGCCCAAAAGCTCCGACAGGCCGGGAGCGAGAATGCGGCCGACGGTGTCTGCCGGACCACCGGCGGCGAACGGAACGACCATGGTCACCGGCCGGGTCGGCCAGTCCTGCGACAGCGCCGGCCCGACGCATTCGAGACTGCTGACAGCTGCAACAGCCACGAATCGGGCCAAGCGTGCCATTCAATCCTCCAAGCCAAAATGATAGCAGTAAACAGGATAACAGTCGCTCAGGCTTTGGGTAGCCGCGGCGCGCAATCGAGCGATGCATGGAAGAAATCGGTGAGAAAAGGGGCATCGATGCCACACCTGACGACCGACGACGACGTGAAACTCTATTACGAGGAAAGCGGATCGGGTATTCCGATCGTCTTCGTGCATGAATTTGCCGGCGACTATCGGTCCTGGGAGTCGCAGGTCCGCTACCTTGGGCGCTGTTACCGATGCATCGCCTACAACGCGCGGGGCTATCCGCCTTCAGAGGTGCCGGCGGATGGGGAACGTTATTCGCAAGACCGCGCGCGCGACGACATCCGCGCCGTGCTCGATGCACTCAAGATCGACGGAGCTCACATTGTCGGGCTATCCATGGGCGGCTTCGCGGCGCTCCACTTCGGCTTCACCTACCCGCAGCGCGCGCGTTCGCTGGTCGTGGCGGGCTGCGGCTACGGGGCCGCGCCGAACCAGCGTCAGCAGTTCGCAGAGGAAGCGGAGGCTGCGGCAAGCAAGTTCGAGGGGGCCAGCATGGCGAAGGCCGCCGAGGCCTATGCGCTCGGACCGACGCGCGTGCAGTTCCAGAACAAGGATCCCCGCGGCTGGAAAGAATTCGTCGACCAGCTCACCGAGCATTCGAGCGAAGGCTCGGCGCGCACCATGCGCGGCGTCCAGAAACGGCGGCCGTCGCTGTTCGATCTCGTCGACAAGATGAGGACGATCACGGCTCCAACCCTCGTCATGACCGGTGACGAGGACTGGCCGTGCCTCGAACCCGCGCTTCTCATGAAGCGGGCGATCCCGACGGCCGCGCTGGTGGTGATGCCCAATGCCGGCCATACCATCAACCTCGAAGAGCCGGCTGCCTTTAACCAGCACCTCGCCGATTTCTTCCGGGCGGTCGATGCCGGCGCTTGGAGTCATCGTGATCCGCGTGCGATGAAGGAAGCAATATTGGGAAGGTGATAACGAGCGGAAATCAGACTTCCGGCCACGGTCGATCGACCCCCCTCGTCCGCCTTCAAAGCTTCACCTGCTCGGCCCCGCTGCGGCCGAGATAGGCTTGGCGTACGCGATCGTCGTTGCGCAATGTGGCACAGGGGCCGCTTGCGATGATCGATCCCGTCTGCAGGACGTAGCCGCGGCTTGCAGTCTCGAGCGCATAGCGCGCGTTCTGCTCGACGAGGAGCACGCTCATGCCGGCGGCGTTGATCGACTTGATCGTCTGGAAAATGTCCTGCACGACCATCGGTGCCAGCCCGAGCGAGGGCTCGTCGAGACAGATGAGGTGTGGCTCGGACATGATCGCGCGCCCGAGTGCAAGCATCTGCTGCTCGCCACCGGAAAGCGTGCCAGCATTCTGACTCTTGCGCTCGCGCAGCCGCGGAAACATGTCGAAGGCCTTCTCCAGGAGGCCTCGCGCCTTCGCCGCCTCTTTGCGATATTTGAAGGCGCCGAGCTCGAGATTTTCGCGCACCGTCAGGAACGGGAACACCCGCCGGCCTTCCGGGACGAGCGAGATTCCGAGGCCAGTGCGCTCATGCGAAGGCAGCTGCGTGATGTCATGCCCGCGGAAATGGATCGAGCCGGCACGCGGCAGAAGTGCGCCGGCGATCGCACGCAACGTGGTCGATTTTCCGGCACCATTGGCGCCGATCAGCGTGACGATCTCGCCCTCCGCCACTTGCAGGCTTACATCGCGACAGACCGAAATCTGGCCGTAGTTGAGTTGAAGTCCTTCGACTTGGAGCAGCGCGGTCACCTCACGCTCCAAGATAGGCGGCAATCACCGTCGGGTTGGCCTGGACCTCGGCCGGCGCGCCTTCGAAAAGATGCTGTCCGTAGTCCATCACCAGCACTCGATCGGAGATCTTCATCACCAGATCCATGTTGTGCTCGACAATGATGACGGTCATGCCGCGGTCACGAAGGAGACGAATGCGTTCAAGCAAGCGTTCCACTTCCGCCGCGTTGAGGCCGGCGGCGGGCTCGTCGAGCATGAGCAGACGAGGCGAGGTTGCGAGCGCACGGGCCAGCTCGAGCATGCGCTGTTCGCCATAGGCGAGCGACGCTGCCTGCATCGATGCGCGTCGTTCGAGCCCGACGAAGCCGAGAAGCTCCATCGCCTGCGTGAGGGAGCGGGCATGGTCACGCTCGAACGCGGTACCGTGGACGACGTATTGCCAGGGCGGGATCTCGTGATGGATGTGAGCGGCCGCCATGACGTTGCCGAGCACCGATAGTTGCTTGAACAGTCGCAGCTTCTGGAACGTGCGCGCAAGGCCGAGGCGCGCCCGTTTGTGGGCCGGCAAACCGACGATGTCGACCCCGTCGAAGAACATCCGGCCCGCGTCCGGCTGATAGAGCCCGCTCATCAGGTTGAGCAGCGTCGACTTGCCAGCCCCGTTCGGACCGATGATCGCAAACACGCTGCCCCGCTGGGCCCGCAGTGAAATGTCACGAACCGCCTGCACGCCGCCGAACCGTTTGTGCAAGCCTTCACCGCTAAAGAAAGCAGCCGTGGTCGCGAGAGGCGTTTGCAAGGCGGGAGCAGGCCGGACCGACGCGGTCATTGGCGCATGCCTGCATCAGTCGTCGTCGGCAAGCGGCCAAGACGCGCGCGCAGGGTCTGCGCCGCCTGCACGATGCCGCCCGGCACGAACAGCACAACGAGGGTGAGCGCGGCACCGTAGAGAACGAGACGGAGATCGCCGAACCCGCGCAAGAGCTCGGGCAAGATCGTGAGCAGGATCGCGCCGAAGACCGGGCCGATCAGCGTTCCCATCCCGCCGACGATCACCATCGCCAGAATGGTGAATGACTCCGTAATGATGAAGGCGTCCGGGACCAGCGTGCCGACGAAGCTCGCATAGAAGGCGCCAGCTGCGCCCGCGAGCGCCGAGCCGATGCCGAAGGTGAACACCTTCCACGCCGTGCAATTGATGCCGAAGGAAGAGGCCGAAACCTCGTCCTCCCTGATTGCAGCAAGCGTTTCGCCGATTGGGGAGCGCACGAGCTGGTCGAGGAGAAGATAGAAAAGGAACGCGAAGCCCGCGACCAAATAGAACATGTTCGCCGTATTGCCGAACGAGATGACCGGCAGCCCCGGCAGCGTAATGTCCGGCGGCGGCTTGATGCCGTAGATACCGAGGGGGCCTTGCGTCAGGCTGATCCAGTTCAACAGCACCTGATGGACGATGACGGCAAAGCCGAGCGAAGCGATGGCGAGATAATGGCCTCGCAGACGAACCGCAAAGATCGATAAGGCCATGCCGGCGGCGCCGGACAATACGACGCCGACAGCGAACGCCATCCAGAATGGCACGCCAAGCTTGATGATGAGCAGTGTGGAAGCATAGGCGCCGATGCCATAGAAGGCCGAGTGACCGAGGTTAAGCTGACCGGCATAGCCCAGAATGAAATCAAGGCCGATGGCCAGCATGACATTGATCGCGCAAACGATCAGGTTCGTGCGCCAATAGGAATCCTGAAATACCAACGGCAAGACCGCGACGATGATCGCGCCGGCAAGAAGCCACCAGCGTCGCTGACCGGATTGGCGGGCGAGCGGAAGATGGCGCCCGCTAGACATTCTCTTCACGCTTTTCTGCGATAAGTCCGGTCGGACGGAATGCGAGCATCAACAGGAGCAGTGTGAAGACGACGAGATCGGTCAGGCCCGGATTTACAAGCTGGGTCGTCAAGCTTTCAATCAAACCGACCGCAAGTCCCGCGATGATCGTCCCCTCGACGTTGCCGAATCCGCCGATGATGACGATGGCGAAAGCCTTCACGATCACGCTCGTGCCGGCGAAGGGCGTGAGCACGAGGATGGGCCCAAGCATGGCGCCGCCCATGCCAGCGAGCGCGGAGGCGATTACGAACGTCAGCATGATGACCTGATTGGGATTGATGCCCATGAGGCCCGCCGTCTCGCGGTCCTGTGCGACTGCGCGCAGGGCCTTGCCCATGATGGTGAATTTCATGAATGCGTAGAGCAGCGCGATGGTCAACGTGGATACGACGACGATGATCACGTTCTGCCACGTGATGAATGTTCCGCCCCAGAGTCGGATGACTTCATTGCTGTAGGGACTATCGAAGGCATACGGGATAGGCCCAAACCAGAGCAGCATTGCATTCTGCAACAGAATGGACACGCCAATGGTCGCGATCAGGGGCAACAATTCGTTGCCGCGTTCGCGCAGCGGCATGAAAACCGCTGCGTTCACGAGCCAACCGAGCGCTGCGCCGACCATGAGCGCGATGCCGATGCTCACGAAATAATTGCCGCCGAATACGAAAGTGAAGAAGTAGGCTGCGAAGGCGCCGATGGTCACGATGTCCGCGTGCGCAAAATTGATCTGCACGAGAACGCCGTAGATAAGAGTGAGCCCCAATGCCACGAGAACATAGAGGCTCCCGAAGACTATGCCATTGATTGCCTGCTGGAGGATGACGGTCAGCATGACCGTTTAGTTCCAGGCGAGCGCCTTCCACGACAGATCGGGCAAGGTCTCCATATAGTGTATCGTATCCATCTTTATATTCTGGTTGGTCCTGTCGAATTCGACACTACCGGTCACGCCGGCAAAATCCTTCGTAGCGGCCATGATGTCACGTATAGACTGCGAGTCCTTGCCGCCGCGGCGAATGACGTCGGCAACGACCAGAATCTGATCGAAGGCGTGCGCATTGATGTGCGTGGGACCTTGATTGTATTTTGTCTTGAAGGAGCGAATAAAGTTTTGAACGACGTCGCGCTTGTCGGTCGGATCGAATTGGACGATGCGGATGTAGCCAAGCGCGGCCTTCCCCGCCTTCTGCTCGAAACCGAACGGCAACCAGATCGTGCCGAGCTGGATCGACTGCCCCCCGCCGCCCTTCGTGACGCCGGCCTGAGCGAGCGCTTGCGTAATGCGCAGACCCTGGCCCTCAAGCGTGTAGGTGGGGATCACATCCACCTTGCCGAGACCGCTGATGCGCGTCGCGATCGCGGTGAAGTCGTTCACGTCGCGGCCGAAGCCAATATCGGCAAGGATTTGCCCCCCCAACGACTTGAACGTGTCACCGAAGACCTTGGCGTTGCCGATACCGGCATTGGTGTTCTCGTAGAGCAGCACCGCTGTGCGCGCATTGAGGCGCTTGTAGGCATTGGTGGCGATGTCGAGACCCTGCATCACCTCATTGGGCATAATGCGAAACGTCCACGGGTTGCCGGGATCGGTGACCTTGATCGACGACGAGCCCGCGTTGAGCAGCGGCACCTTTGCCTGCTCAATGAGCGGCATGATTGCAAGCGTCGCGTCCGAGCACTCTTCACCAAGCACGACGTGGGGTTTGTATTGTTCCAGGAGCCGCTTGGCAGCCTGCGTGGCCGGCAGCGGGCTGCATGCCGAATCTTCGTATTGAATCTCGAACCGGTAGCCGTTCACCCCGCTCTTGTTGAGCTGCTCGACCGCAAGCTCGATGCCCTGCTTGTCCTGCACTCCGAAATAAGAACCCGGGCCCGACATCGCGAACAGCCCGCCGATCTTGATCACCTTGTCTTGCGCGTGGGCGACTCTCGTTGCAGCAAACGCGGCGCAAATTGCAGCCACGCCGAGACAGAGAACGGCAGAATGTTTTCTCATAGCGCTCTCCCTGAGGGCCATCCTTTGATTTAAACCTCAAACCGCGACGCCTGCCAATGACTATCGTGCTCTGGCCATAAACAACGCGACAGCCTCGCACCCATTGGAGCAGCTTCAAACAGTTGGCTCGTTGACCGAGCCATGAGGACCAGCTCGCCGCGTTCAAGACGACCGGATGCAATACGGGCAGAGCTAGGTTACGGACAGCTTCATCGTCTTCATCAGCTCCCGGCCCATGAGCTGGTATGGGTGTCCGATGGTGTCGCCGACCTCGAAGTGATTGTAGTCCTGGCCGACGACGAGCTCGACCGGCTTGCCGGCCGCTTTCACGGCGGCGGCGAAGTCCCATGACTGACGCTGGAATTCTGGCGTCTCCAGCGTCCCAATGCAGAGCACCAGCGGCGTGTGCAACTTGTCGATATGGCGCTGCGCCGAGAGCTGCTGCTCCATCTCATCGGTGAAGGTGACGAACTTCGAGCGCGCCGACAACCGCACCGCCTTGAGATCGTACATTCCGGAGCCCATCACCGCACCTTTGAGCATTGTGCGCGGCAGCCCGATCGTCTCCCAGTCGGTCGTGACCACGCAGCCGGCGAGATGGCTGCCGGACGAGCGGCTGCAGAGGTAAAGCCGCTCGGGATCGCCGCCGAACTTCGCCGCGTTGCGGTAGGTCCACGCCACTGCGCGCCGGCATTGATCGACCAGCGGGAACAGGTCGCCCTTTGTCGCGCGCACATTGGTGAAGTCGACCGAGACAAAATGCGCACCGGCATTGATGTAGGGCTCGGCATAGAGCGCGAAGTCCGCCGAGCGTCCGCTCTGCCAACTTCCGCCGTGGAGATAGATCAGCACTGGAGCGTCCGGTTTTCTCGTCTTCCAGACATCCACGCCCTCAATGGGATCCGAACCATAGGCGAAGCGTTCGGCTTTGCCGATGACCGCGGTCGCGAGCGCGTTGTTCGCGTCGCTGCGGGCGAGCAGATGCCTCTGGTTGAAGGCGAAGACGCTCTGGTCATACATCTCATCGATGTCTTGCTGATCGTAATCGAGCCAGACCGCGGGCCCTTTGGCGCGGACCGGCGGTGTTGCCGGACAGCGCTGGGCCGAGGCATCGCCGGCGGCGAGCGCAACAGTGCCGGCGGCCGCACCGCCGAGGAGCGCGCGCCGGGTAACTTTCGTGCGCCCTGAATGGTTCTGCTTCATGGCCTACTCCCCATGAGCTGGCAGGTCGCGACGTATGTTCGCGCTTAGAAACCCTTTGGCAAATCCTTTGCCCACTTTGCACGCAGTCGATCGTCAAGCGCTTTGCTCGAGCGGGCGACTTTCGGAAACGTCTTCTTCCGCCGGAACGGGATGCAGGCATCGATCATCACGCGCGAATTGCGGCGGTCGTGCTCGGTGTCGTAGCACATCGGATCGAGCGCCGAGCTCCAGCCCCCGTGAATGATATCGATCTGATCGCGCGGATCGCAGCGCGTGCACATCGCCCAGATGACGTCGTTGAAGTTGGTCGGATCGATGTCATCGTCGACCACGATGGTCCATCGGTTATTGTAGGCGCCGGCGTGGCAATGCGAGGCCACCATGCCGGCCTGCTTGGAATGGCCGCCGTAAAGCGTCTTGATCGAGACCACGAGCATGAATCGGCTGCCGCCGGCTTCGTGCGTCCACACGCCCTGCACCCCCGGGATGCCCGCCGCTTCGAGCTGGTTCCACACCGCGCCACAACGATACGAGCCAAAATAGAACGTGTTGTCGTTGGGCGGCACCGCCGGAATCGCGCCGACCAGAATAGGATCGTTGCGGTACATCAATGTGTCGATGCGTATCGCAGGCTCGAGATCACTGCCGCTCGCGTAATAGCCGGTCCATTCGCCCAGCGGCCCCTCCTTGATCCTGTCGTCAGGATGGATGAGCCCCTCGAAGGCGATCTCCGAATTGGCCGGCACCGGCAGGCCGGTCCTGGGCATGTTGATGACCTCGATCGACTCGCCAAGAATGCCGCCTGCGGCCTCCAGCTCGTTCTTGCCGTAGGGAATCTCGATCCCGCCCAGCATGACCAGCGCAGGATGCATGCCGGCGATCACCGCGACGGGGCAGGGCTCCCCGCGCTCGTGATATTTGCGCATGATAATCAGGCCGTGCTTGCCCGGGGACATCATCACCGACGCGACGTTCGGCTCGTGCGACTGCACGCGATAGGTGCCGTAATTGATCCACCCGGAATCCGGATCCTTCATCGCAACGAGGCAGGCGGTGCCGATGTAGGGTCCCCCGTCGTTCTCATGCCAGACCGGCGTCGGGATCCTTTGGATGTCGACGTCCCTGCCTTCGCGCACATTGTCCAACAGCGGTCCGCCGTTGACTGCCTTCGTCGGCTTGGACGGCGCGTTCTTGAAATAGTTGCGCCACCACTGGATTTGCTCCATCTCCGAGCTCTGCGGCGGCAGGCCGAGCGCCAGGTTGACGCGCGGGATCGACGTGAGAATGTTGGCAATGACGCGGTAGCCTTCGGGAAATCCGGGAACCTCGTCGAACATCACCGCCGGATTGCCCATCTTGCGCATATAGATGTCGACAATGCCGCCGATCTCTTCCTTCGGCTCGGCGCCCGTGATGACCTTGAGCTCGCCCGCAGCGCGAACGCTCTCGATCCAGTTGCGCAGATCCTTGTTAGGCATCTCTGGCCCCTTTGCTCCTGCAAGTGCCGAAGGCTGTGCTTCGGATCAGTTGGTTGTCTGCAATCCAGCCGCCTTCACTAGGCCGGCGTTGAGCCCGACCTCCCGCTTGAACTGCTCGCCGAACGCCTGCGCCGACATCGGCATCGGTGACGCACCCATGCCGTTGAGGCTGTCGCGCACGCCCGGCATCTCCAACGCGTTGAGGATCGCCTGGTTCAGGCGGTCCACGATGACCCGCGGCGTCGCGGCGGGAGCAAACGCTCCCACCCAGAATTCATAGTCGGAATTGGCGAAGCCCGCTTCGGTGGTGGTTGGAATATTCGGCAGCGCAATCCCCCGCGTGGCGCTTGCCACTGCCAGCGGCTGAAGTTGTCCGCCCGCGATCAGTTGCATCGCCGGGGATATCGGCGACATGTAGAAGTCGAGCCGCCCGGCCGTCACCTCGGTCAACACCTCGGGTGCGCCTCTGAACGGCACGTAGAGGCCCTCGAAACCCGCGGCGAGTCGGAAACGTTCCGCGGCCAGATGGGTCGCGTCGCCGCGCCCGCCCGACCCGTATGTCATGCTGCCCGGCTTGGTTTTCGCGGCGGACACGAAGTCGTGGATCGTCTTATATCCCTTTGCGGGCTGCACCACCATCACCAGCGGAACGTTCGCCATCGCACCCACAGCGACTAGGTCGCTTTGCACGTTGAGTGGGAGGTTTGCGATGGTTGAGGGCACTACCGCGAGCGCAGATCCCGCGACCAGGATCGTGTAGCCGTCGGGATCGGCTTTTGCGACTGCGCCCGCGCCAATCGTCTGAGATGCGCCCGGACGGTTCTCGACAACGACAGTTTGACCGATCTGCTTGGAGATCTGCTCGAACACCAGCCGTGCCACAATATCGATGGCGCTGCCGGCGGTGAGCGGGACGATCACGCGGATCGGCTGTCGTGTAGGCCAGGCCTGAGCCCGCGATGGCGTAGGGGCGGCGACGAGCAAGCTCGCAAGCACGCCTGCGAGCATGGGTAACGCAAAGAACGGTCGATTCTTCATGGCTTATCTGCTGCCAATTTGGACTGGGCTTTGCGCTTCTGCGCGGCGAGTTTGACCGCCGCGATGATTTCGGGATAGGCCGCGCAGCGGCAGAGATTGCCGCTCAGATAATGCGCGATCTGTTGGTCGGTTGGCTCGGGATTCTCGTCCAGCAACTGCGTCGCCATGACGATGAATCCGGACGTGCAGTACCCGCACTGAAACGCGCCGGCGTCCATGAAGGCCTCCTGGATCGGTGTCAGCCGGTCCGAGGCGTCGAATCCTTCAATGGTGGCGACGTCGGCACCGTCGACGAACGAGGCGAGATAGAGGCAGCCGGACACCGCGCGCCCGTTCACCAGGACGGTGCAGCAGCCGCAGAGGCCCTGCCCGCACGATTCGCGGGCGCCGGTCAGCCCGAACTGCGTCTGCAGAAGCTCGATCAGGTTGTGGTGCGGCTCAGCGCTGGCCGTGACCGCCACGCCGTTGAGCCTGAAGCTGATGGACTGTTGCCGGCTCATGTCACGCAACTTCCAGCGGGCTCCCGGCCTTCACACGCAGCGCGCGATAGACGGCCTCGGGATTGAGCGGCAGCTCGGTCAGACGCACGCCCACCGCGTCGTCGATCGCATTGCCGATCGCCGGCGAAACGCAGAAGGTCGCGACCTCGCCGACGCCTTTGGCGCCGAACGGGCCGTTGTGCTGGATATTGTCGACCGTCAGGTTTTCCATCACCGCAGGGAGGTCGCGGATACCGGGGATCTTGTAGTCCGCCAAGGACGCGTTGGTGACCTGGCCGGCGTCCAAATGCATCTTTTCGAACATCGTGAAGCCGAGATGCATCAGTGCGGCGCCCGAGATTTGCGTCTCCACCAGTTTCGGATTGATTGGCTTGCCGCAGTCGATGACGTTGATCAGCCGATCGATCCGCACGTGGCCGGTCTCCGTGTCCACGGCGACTTCGGCGCCCACGCCGGAAATCATCCAGAACGGCGTGACGTTCGTCGAGAGGCCGGTTTCGGGATCGGGTGACACATAATCGGGCTTGTAGACTCCGGAGGCTATAATATTGCCCGCCTGCATGCCGTATCGCTTCTTGAACAGATCGCCGATCGCAATGTTCGAACCTTCCTGTTCGCCGACGTCGCGCCTGAGCTGATCGAGCTTTTTCCGCGCGTCCTCGGCGGCGAGCCGCACGGCATGGCCCATGTGGAACGTCGACCGCGAGCCGAGCGTGCCCATGTCGTAGGGCGTGACATCGGTGTCGCACTGCGCGATTCGCACCGTCTCCGCCGGTATGTCGAGCACCTCGCCGACGATCTGCGCCAAGACGGTGTTCGAGCCCTGGCCCATGTCGATGGTGCTGCAGTAGAGCATCACCGAACCGTCGGCGGATATATTGACGATGGCGACCGATGTGGTCGGCGTGGTTACCGCCTTGATAGCGATAGCGAAGCCGCGGCCACGCCGCACGACACCGGTCCCCCTATCGAAGGGCTGCGTCCAGTTCATGCGGGCAAGCACGAGGTCCATGACCTTATCGATCGCGGCATCCTTCAACACCTGGCCGGTGGTGTGCTGGCCGCCGTCCCGCATCAGGTTCTTGCGCCGAAACTCGACCGGATCGAGCTCGAGCGCGCGCGCGATCATGTCGGTATGGCTCTCGTAGGCCCACACCAGTTGCGGCACGCCAAATCCGCGCAACGCCCCGGCCGGGGTGACATTGGTGTAGAGGGCAAACGAATCGATTGAGACATTGTCGATATCGTAGGGACCGACTGCGGTCAGGCCGGCCTTTTGCGTGACGCGCGGGCCGATGTCCGCATAGGCGCCGCCGTTCCAGAGCACCTCGCACTTGCGGGCAACAATCCTGCCGTGCTCGTCGAGGCCGGTTTTGATGCGGAAGGTACAGGGGTGTTTGGTGATCTGGTAGAACATCTCGTCCATGGTGAGCGCGACCTTCACCGGCCTGTGCGCGATCATGGAGAGTGCGAGCGCGAGTGCCTCGAGCTTGATGTAGAGCTTTGAGCCGTAGCCGCTGCCGAGATACGGCACCTTGACGCGAACTTTGTTTTCCGGCCAGCCGAGCAGGCGTGCGATCTCGCTGCGCACGAACGAGGGGCCCTGCGAGGCGGTATAGAGGGTAACGCCCGTGTCCCTGTAGTCGGCGATGGTGGCGTGCGGCTCGAACGAAAGATGCAGCGTCTTCTGGGTGCGGAACTCGTGCTCGAATCTGTGCGCCGCCCTGGCATAGGCGGTATCGAAATCGCCGCGGCGAAGCCGGTAGTTCAGCGCGACGTTGGTGTTCTTGATGCCCTTGAGGTGCTTGAGGTCCGCGAACGCGGCGGCAGGACGGAGCTCGTCGTGCACGTAGACGCTTGCGGTGAGCGCTTCGGCTTCGTCGAAGATGGCCGGCAGCTCCTCATATTCGGCCGTGATGAGCTGCACCGCTTCCTCGGCAACGTGCGGATTGACGGCGATGACGGCCGCGACCGGTTCGCCGACGAAGCGAACCTTCCCGTCGGCAAGAATCGGCTGATCGTGGAAGGCAGGACCGTAATAGGGGTCCGGGATTACCTTCTTGACGTCGTCGATGGTGACCACGTGAAACACGCCAGGGACCTTCTTTGCCGCGCTGATGTCGACCGATCTAATGCGACCGTGCGCAACCGTGCTGCGGAACAGCTTCGCCACCAGCATCCCGGGCAGGCGCATCGTATGGACATAGTCGGCGCGGCCGGTGACCTTGTCGCGGCTCTCGGTGCGAGGGAGCGAGCGCCCGATTTGCGAGCCGGCTTTCGTTGTGGCGTGCGATTTCTCAAGCATGGCCGTCACCGCGCCCCCGCTTCCGTCCAGGCCGCCTGCAGCGTGCGTCGGACATAGACACGCATGAGCTCGCGCTTATAGGGGACCGAGCCGCGCACGTCCGCGACGAATTCGCTTTCCCCCACCGCTTCGTCCGCCGCGCGGCGAAGCAGCGCTTCGTCGATGCGATGACCGCTCAAGATTGCTTCGGCAGCTTTCAGCCGAGTCGCCTTTTCCGTTGCGGCACTGGCGACGATGCGCGCCGATTCCACAGCCTCGCCATTTCCCTCGATCACGACCGCAATCCCGAGCGCCGGCCAATCGTCGGCGGAGCCCGTGGTCACCTTCGTGTAAGCGGCGTGCCGCGATCGCTGCCTCGGCACGTGCACCGACGCGATCAGCTCGTTCTTCGCGAGCACGGTTTCGTAGTATCCTGAGAATAGGTCTTCCACTGGCAGGCTGCGCTCTCCTTCGTGACTGACAACGGTGATTGAAGCGCCAAGCGCCATCAGCACCGGGGGCAGATCCATGTGCGGGTCACCGTGGGCGAGGGCGCCACCCACCGTGGCGACGTTGCGGACCCGCACATTGGACAGGGTCAGCATGGTTTGCGTGATGATCGGGGCATGCTGGCGCACCTCGGAGGAACGCTCGAGATCGGCGAGCGTCGTCATGGCGCCGATCACCAGTCCGTCCGCGGTCGTCGCGATGCCCCCGTATTTGCTTTCGATCCTGCGCAGACTCACAAGCTTTGCGGGCCGGAACACACCGGCCTTCATCATAAGCATGAGGGCGGTGCCGCCGGCGATGGGGCGCACTGTGTCGTCGTCAGGATCGAGCAACCTGATTGCCTCGGCAAGCGATCGTGGTTGGGCGAGCTCAAATGGGGTCATCGAACCAACTCATCAGTGACAGGTCCAAAGGCTGCGCGCAGCCGGCTTGCGAATTGCCGTTCCATCTCCTTGGCTTTGCCTCGCAATAGCGGCTGCCCGATGCTGTCTAGCCTATCAGCCAGCGTGGAATGCACGGAATAGGACACCGTTGTCGCGCACCGACTCCCGTGAATTTTGTCGTCGATTTGGCGGCGAGACAGCCAACGGTCCCGAGCGGGACGCCCTGATTTTCGCCCGGCGAGCCCGTCGGCAAGCTGATTGGTCAGATGGAGACGCCAATATCAGACCAGCGAACGTGTGGGAGATGTCGAGGGCTGTCCAACGTCACTCAAGTCGCGCACCTGCCGCCTTCACGACAGCTCCCCATTTCGCGACTTCATTCGCGATGAACGTTCCGAATTCTTTTGGCGGCATCATAACAACATCAAGCCCCATTTGCTGAAGTCGTGATCGCGTTTCGGGTTGCGCAAAGCTCTCGCTGATTTGCCCGTAGTAGGCGTCCACAATTTCAGCAGCTGTGCCGGGAGGAGCTACGAGACCAAACCAAGTGACGGCGTCGAACTCTGACAGGCCCTGCTCTGCGAGCGGGTCAACATTCGGCAACAGGGGCGTTCGATCAATCGAGCTCAGACCTATCGGAATCAGTGCACCGGACCGGATGTGTTGTGCCGCGTCGCCAACGCCCAGAAACATCATGGAAACTCTGCCGCTGATCAGGTCTGGCAGTGCTTGCGCCTGGCCGCGGTACGAGACGTGCGTGATGTCAATCCGAGTTGCGATCTTGAACATCTCCCCCGTAAGATGCTGAACCGATCCGGTTCCCGAAGAGCCGAAGGTCAATTGTCCTGGATTTTTGTTCGCGTACGCAATCAGCTCCTGCACCGTTCCAATCTGAAGTGAGGGGTGCACCACTAGGACGTTTTTCATGTGCACCAATAGCGACACCGGGGTGAAATCTCCGATCGGGTCATAAGGCATGTTAGGCCCGAAAAGAGTGGCGTTGGCACCGTGTGTGCCCCCTGATGCCATTCCAATCGTGTATCCATCAGGATGCGCCTTGGCGACAACATTCGAGCCTATGTTGCCGCTGCCGCCAGTCCGATTTTCCACAACGAAACTCTGATTCCATTTGTCGCCGAGCTGCTGCGCGATTGTGCGAGCCACGGTGTCCATTGGTCCGCCGGCTGGAAACGGCACTATTATCCGAACCGACCGCGACGGGGACCATCCGGGCGCTGTGCTAGCGGCCCACGCTGCCCAGCTGCACAAGGGAATCAAAATCGTGATGAGCGTTGCCTTCTTCATGACCATTAGGTCCTGCTCTGCTCGCGAAGCCACGACTAACGTGGTCCCACCTGCGCGCGATTGACAAGTATACGATCGAGGTACATCGTATACAAGGGAGCCCCCGGGTTGAAGCGCGCCGCGTGAGCAAACGTGGGAGAGCAGGCCATGAACCGAACGATATTTGCCCTACTTGTGCTGGGACTGGCGTCTGTGGCTTCCGCTCAAGAACCGGTGCAGCTGAAGTTCAGCCGCGTCGTGGATCTAACATTGCCAATCGAAAGCAACATGCCCGG
>JBKPUA010000195.1:0-5345 GCA_046735815.1 Pseudomonadota bacterium | reverse complement strand
GGTCAAGGAGATCATTCCGGTGGCGATCGAACGCCCGCGCCGACTCGCCGTCAAGCGCGAGCCTCGCTTTCACGCCATCGAGGACCGTATTTGGAGCCTCATCGAGGAGGGCGCCGAACGCAACCGGCGCACCGTTGACCGGAGCGGTGCCAGTTTCTAACCCCTAGTGCCCCGAACCCGAAGTTCGCGCATATCGTGCCGCGAGTTCGACCGCGAACTTCGGGTTCAAAGGGGCACTAGAATCTTAGAGTTGCTAGTGGTCCTCGATTCCGAAGTTCGCAAACGAGGGTACCGCACGAATGATGCGAACTTCGGAATCGGACCACTAGTGGCGGACAAGCTCGACGACCCAATAACAGAGCGCCGGCCTCGGGAGGACACGATGCGATTACATGGCTTTCGCACGGCAATGGCAGCGCTTGGCCTCGCGCTCGGATTGGGCACGGCCAGCGTCCAAGCCGCCGATCCCGCCTCGTTCAAGATCGGGATCTCCGCGCCGGTCGTGACCATCTTGCCGGTATGGATGGGGGAAGCCGGCGGCTTCTACGGGCGCGAGGGCCTCAAGGTCGAGGTCATCAACATGGAGGGCGGCACGCGCGGACTGCAAGTGCTGCTCTCCGGCGAAATCCAGGGCATGCATGTCGGGCTCGCGCCCACGGTGCTCGCCAACAAGCAGGGCGCCGACCTGCGGCTCGTGACCTCGACCTGCAACACCATCCCGATCACCATGTTCACCAAGAGCGGGGTCAGCATGGCTGACCTCAAGGGCAAGACCTTCGGCATCAGCACCTTCGGCTCCGAGACCGATATCGCCATCGGCATCCTGCTCAAGAAGCTCGGCCTGACCCGGCAGGACGTCATCGTTTCGCAGATCGGTGGTAGCTCGCAGCGCTTCGCCGCACTCGTCGCTGGCCGCATCGATGTCGCTCCGCTGATCGAGCCCGGCATTACGCTCGCGAAGGAGCGCGGCTTCAGCCCGATCGTCGATCTCGCGGCGGCCAAGACGCCATGGATCTTCGATTCCGTCGTCGTCACCAGCGGCTATCTTCAGCAAAATCGCGCCACGCTCACGCGCTTCGTGAAGGCCTACATTGCCGGCGCCTATCTCGCGCTCGCCGACCAGAAGAAGGCGGAGGAGGTGATCGCGCAGAAATTCAAGACCAACGATGCCAAGGTGATCGCCGCCACCTATGCGGATTTCAAGCGCCTGATGCCGCTCGATGCCGCGCCGTCGCTGGAGGGTGCGCAAAACGTGCTCGCCCAGCTCGAGGCGATCGGCACCGACATCGGTAGCCGCAACGTGGACGACTACCTCAATCTGAGCGTCATCCAGCAGCTCAAGCAGGAGGGCTATTTCGCGCAGCTGGAGAAGACGTATCCGGTGAGGTAATCCCGCATCCTCAGAAAGACGCGTTCGTGAACGCCATCGACCTCGAAGTCATCTATCAATCCACCCTGCAGATCGCGCGCGAGCTCACGCTCAACATGTTGCGCACGGGCTATTCCACCATCATCAAGGAGAGCCAGGACTTCACCTTCGCGATCTTCGACGGCGCCGGCCGCATGGTGGCGCAAGGTATACCGCAGCCGCTGCACATCGGGCCGCTGGCGTCACAAGTGAACGAAATCCGCCGTCGTTATCGCGACGACGTCGCGCCCGGCGACGCCTTCATCGTCAATCACCCCTACCAGGCCTGCCAGAACCACGCGACCGATGTCGCGGTGATCTCGCCGATGTTCGTCGACGAGCGCCTCGTCGGCTTCATCGGCAATATCGCCCACAAGCCCGATCTGGGCGGCAAGGTCCCCGGAACCAACAGCGGCGACGCTACCGATCTGTTCCAGGAGGGCTTGCTCATCCCGCCGCTGAAGATCCTGCGCCGCGGCGAGATCAACGGTGACGTGGAGGCGCTGATCTGCGCCAACACTCGCACACCCGAGGTCACGTGGGGGGACATCAAGGCGCAGGTGAACACCAACACCTATGGCCTGAGCAAATTCGCCGAGCTGTTCGGCAAATACGGCGTCGATACCGTGGTCGCTTGCTGGGCGCGCTGGATGGAGATTTGCGAAGCGGAGCTGCGCAAGGAAATCGCCAAGCTGCCGGACGGGCGCTACGGCCCGGAGACCGACTATCTCGATGACGACGGCGTCGAGCTCGCAAAGCCGCACCGCATCGCGGCATCGCTCGCGGTCGAAGGCGACACGCTGCATTTCGTCCTCGACAGCGACGCACAGGCGCGTGGGCCCATCAACCTGCGGCCCTGCGTCTCGCGCAATTTCATCGAGTGCCTGGTGAAGATGGTGTTCATCCCGGACCTGCCGGTGAACGACGGCCTGTCGCGGCCGGTGCGCGTGTCCTATCCGCCGGAAGGCTCGCTGCTCAATCCGCGCTTTCCTGCGCCGGTGAACATGTATGTGCGCCCGAGCCAAGTCACGACCGCCGTCATCATGCGCGTGCTGGCGCAGGCGCTGCCGGGCCGCGTGCCGGCACCGGGCAGCGCCGCCGGCGGCTCGCTGTCGAGCGCCGGACGTCATCCCAAGTCGGGCCGCTGGTATTCGCAATATGAAATCCTCAACGGCGGCACCGGCGCGCGGCCCGACGGCGACGGCGTGAGCGCCATGGACGAACTCGTCGTCAACGTGATGAACACGCCGGTCGAGGCGATCGAAAGCGAGTTTCCGGTCCGGGTCGAGCGCTACGAGCTGGCGCGCGATTCCGGCGGCCCCGGGACCTTTCGCGGCGGCCTCGGCGTGCGCCGGCAATGGCGCATCCTGGCAGACGAAACGAGCGTGAACCTGCGCATGGACCGCTTCAAGTTTTCCTCCCTCGGCGTGTTCGGCGCCAAGCCGGCTCGTCCATCACAGGCAGTGTTGAACCCGGCGGGCGCGGCGGAACGCGCGCTCACCTCCAAGGTCGCGGGCCTGCGGCTCAAGCGTGGCGATCTCTTATCGGTGGAATTTGCCGGCGGTGGCGGCTGGGGCGATCCGCTGGAGCGCGACGTCGCGCGGGTGCGCGACGACGTCGCCCGCGACTATGTCTCCCCAGCATCGGCGCGCGAGGACTATGGGGTCGTGCTCGATGACGACCTCGATGTCGACGCCGACGCGACCGCGCGCCTGCGCCGGGACAAGACCCGCCGATGAGATTGCGGGTCGGCATCGACGTCGGCGGGACCTTCACGGACGTCACCGCTTTCGATGAGGAGCGCGGGGAGCTCGTCGCGGTGCGCAAATATCTCTCCGATCCGGCGCAGCCAGCCGCCGTGATGGCAACCGTCCTCGAGGATTTGGCGCGCGACTTCGGCGCCAATTCGGTCGCGCTAATGCTGCACGGCTCGACCGCCGCGCTCAACACGCTGCTCGAAGGAAAGGGCGTACGGGTGGGACTGTTGACGACGCGCGGGTTCCGCGACGTCTACGAGATCGGGCGGCAGTGGCGCGGCGAGGACGTCTTCAATCTGTTCGCTCCCGCGCCGAGAATGCTGCTCACGCGCGACCGCATCTGGGAGGTCGGTGAGCGGCTCGGCTGCCAGGGCGAGGTGATCGAGCCGCTCAACGCAGAGGATGTCGCGCACGCCGTGCGCAAGCTCGTGGCGGCGGGAGTCGAGGCGGTGGCCGTGTGCTTCCTGTTCGCCTATGCCAATCCCGCCCACGAGCAGGCGGTGGCCGAGATCATTCGGACCATCGCGCCCGGGCTCTACGTGTCGCTGTCGCACGCGGTGAACCCGGAATGGCGCGAATACGAGCGCACGGCGTCAACCGTGGCCAATGCCTATATCGGCCCGCCGGTCTCGCACTACCTGCATGCGCTGGAGGAGCTTGCGCTGCGGCGATTCCCGCAGTCCCGCACCTTGATGATGAAATCCGACGGCGGGGCGGCGAGTGCCGCCATGCTGGCGGGCACGCCGATCCAGACCGTCATGTCGGGACCGGTGGCCGGCGTCATCGGCGGCCGCCACCTCGGCGACGTCAAGGGTATCGACAATCTCATCACCTTCGATACCGGCGGGACGAGCTCCGACATGGCGGTGCTGCCCGGCCCGCCCCTGTTCAAATCGGAGGTCAGGGTGGCGCGGCATCCGCTGCGCACCCATACCGTCGACATCGAGACTATCGGCGCGGGGGGCGGCAGCATCGCGGCGGTGCAGCTCGGGGGCGTGCTCAAGGTCGGGCCGCAAAGCGCCGGCGCCGATCCCGGCCCGGCCTGCTACGATCGTGGCGGCAGCGAGCCGACGCTCACCGACGCGCTCGTGGTGCTCGGCCATCTCAATCCCACCGCGCTGCTCGACGGCGCCATGCCGATTGCGAGCGCGAAGGCGCGCGAGGCCGTGGTCGCGCGCGTGGCCGAGCCGCTCGGACTGTCCGCGACGGAGGCGGCCTGGGGCATTCTGCGCGTGCTCGCCACCAATGTGATGGTGGCGATGCGCACCATCACGGTCGAGCGCGGCTATGATCCGCGCGAATTCACGCTGGTGCCGTTCGGCGGCATGGGCCCGACCATCGCCGGTCTGGTCGCCGCCGAGCTCGGCATCGGCCGCATTCTCATTCCGCGCGATCCCGGCACTTTCAGCGCGCATGGCATGCTGGTGACCGACGTGCGCCAGGAGCGCAGCCTCACCCGCATCACGCCGCTCGACGAAGCGGCCGCTGCCGAGCTCGACGCGATCTTTGCCAGAATGGAGGCTGCTGCAATCGAGGACTTGATGCAGGAGCAATTCCCGCGCGAACGTGTCGAGACCCACCGGCGCGCCGGCATGCGCTATCGCGGCCAGTCCTACGAGGTGACCGCACCGGTCCCGCATTTGCGCGGCCCGATGGACGTGGCCGATTTGATGCAAAGATTTCATGACGCCCACCGCCGTCGCTACGGTCATATGGCGCAAGCGGAGGCCGTCGAGATCGTCAACTTCCAGGTGACAGCGGTCGGGTTGATCCCGAAGCCGGCGATGAAGACCTTTGCTCCCCCGCCGGCGGGACCGGCGCAAGCAAGTCCGCAGGCCATCCGACAGGCCTACTTCAATGGCAGCGATGCCTGCGACACGCCGGTGTGGCGACGCGGCGCGCTGCCACCGGGCGCACGCATCGAGGGCCCTGCGATCATCGAGGAGAAGACGTCGACCACCGTGCTCTATCCCGCACAGTGCGCGACGATCGACCCTTATTTGAATATCGAGATCGAGGTGCAGTCCTAAGAGGCGTGCTACGCTGCATCCGGCGACGCGCCGACCCGAGGCACCGGTCATGACGAAAAGCGCCCCCGCTATTGCCGCTGCGGCTGTGCTGGTGTTGTCCGCCACCCCTGCGGGCGCGCAGTTCTACAAGGGCAAGACCCTCACCTTGAT
>JBKPUA010000194.1:0-6795 GCA_046735815.1 Pseudomonadota bacterium | reverse complement strand
GGGCTCGGGCAAGTCGGTCACCTCCTATGCAGTGATGCGCATCCTCGACCGCGCCGGGAGGATCGCCGAGGGCGCGGTATATTTCACCGGTCTCGACGTGCGCGCCGCCAGCGAGGACGACATGCGCAGCCTGCGCGGGCGCGAGATGTCGATGATCTTCCAGAACCCGCGCGCCGCGCTCAATCCCATCCGCAAGGTGGGCCACCAGATCGAGGACGTGCTGGAGCAGCATTCGCAGGTCGATTCCTCCGCGCTCACCGATAAGGCGATCGAGATGCTCGACCAGGTGCGCATCGCCCGCCCGCGCGAGCGCTATCACGCGTATCCGTTCGAACTCTCCGGCGGCATGTGCCAGCGCGTGGTGATCGCGCTCGCGCTCGCCTGCCGGCCGCAGCTCCTCATCGCCGACGAGCCGACCACCGGGCTCGACGTGACCACGCAGAAGACGGTGATGGACCTCATCGTCGAGCTGACGAAGCAACGCGGCATGTCGACCTTCCTCATCACCCACGATCTCGGGCTCGCCGCCACCAATTGCGACCGCGTGGTGGTGATGGAGAAGGGGCACGTGGTGGAGACGGCGGCTTCGCGCGCGATCTTCACCGCGCCCGCGCACCCCTACACACGCAAGCTCATGCGCGCGACCCCGCGTCCCGGCGTGGCGCTCCGCGACCTCCTCCCGGAAGACGATGCGGTGGCCACACCCGCGAACGGCAGCGCGTCGCACGCGAGCAACGGGAAGGGAGGGGCGCCGTTGCTGGTCGTCGAGAAGCTGGTGAAGGAATATCCCCGCAAGGGGCTCAGCGGCGGCTGGAAGAAAATCTTCGAACGCAAGCCGGCGCCGGAGCCCGAGACTTTCCGCGCCGTCGACGGCATCAGCTTCGCGGTCAATCGTGGCGAGAGCGTCGGCCTCGTCGGCGAATCCGGCTGCGGCAAGTCGACCACCTCCACCATGGTGATGCGCCTGATCGACAAGACCGACGGCGTGATCATGTTCGACGGTGAAGATATCGGCGCCATCCCGGCCAAGCGGTTCGCCAGGCTGCCGCTGCGCAAGCGCATCCAGATGGTGTTCCAGGACCCGACCGACAGCCTCAATCCGCGCTTCACCGCCGCCCGCGCCATCGCCGACCCGATCCTGCGGCTGGGTGACGTCAAGGGCCGTCACGCGGTGCGCGCGCGCTGTGAGGCGCTCGCGCGCCAAGTCGGGCTGCCGGTCGAATTGCTCGATCGCTTCCCCCATCAGCTCTCCGGCGGGCAGAAGGCGCGCGTGGGTATTGCGCGCGCGATCGCGCTCGACCCCGACCTCGTCATCCTCGACGAGCCGACCGCCGCGCTCGATGTGTCGGTGCAGGCGGTGGTGCTCAATCTGCTGCAGGAGCTTAAGGGCTCGCTGGGCATGGCCTACCTCTTCGTGTCCCACGACCTCAACGTGGTGCGGCTTCTCTGCGACCGCGTCATCGTTATGCAGGCGGGGCGGATCGTGGAGCAGGGCCTCACCGAAAAGGTTCTGTTCGCGCCACAGGCGCAATATACTCGCGACCTTCTGGCGGCGATTCCCCACCCGACCTTCGCTTAGCGGTGCTCGGGGGAGAAGGCCGCGGGGTTCGGGGAACACGATCGATGGCGGTTAAGAGAAAGAAGTCGCGCGCCACGCGCAAGCCACAGCCGTCGCGCCCGCGACCGGCCAAGGCGGTGCGTGGAAAACCGGCGGCGCGCGATCCGCTCGACGATCTCATCGCTGCCGCGGCGCACGCCCTCGCGCTCCCGATCGAGCCCGCCTGGAAGCCTGCGATCAAGTTCAATCTCGAGGTGAACTTGCGCCTCGCCGACTCCTTTGCCGAGTTCCCGCTGCCGGACGACGCCGAGCCGGCACCGGTTTTCGTCGCGTAGGGTCGGTAGCGATGGAATGGGCGCATGCGAGCGAGATTGCCGCGGCCGTGGCCGCTGGCGAGACGAGCGCGAGCACGGTCATCGACGCAGCGCTGGCGCGCATCGCCAAATGCAACCCGCGGCTCAACGCCTTCACCGCCGTGGTGAAGGAGCGCGCGCGGAAGCAAGCCGCGGCGATCGACGCGGCGCGCAAGGAGGGCCGCGCGCTCGGTGCGCTGGCGGGCGTCCCGTTCGCGGTCAAGAACCTGTTCGACATCGCTGGGATGTCCACGCTCGCCGGCTCCAAGATCAATCGCGATCGCGCGCCCGCCGCGCGTGACGCCACGTTGATCGCGCGCCTCGAGGCGCAGGGCGCGGTGCTCCTGGGCGCGCTCAACATGGGCGAATACGCTTATGACTTCACCGGCGAGAACGTGCACGACGGGGCCTCACGCAATCCGCATAATCTCGACCGCATGACCGGCGGCTCCTCCGGAGGCTCGGGCGCCGCGGTGGGCGGCGGCCTCGTGCCGCTGGCGCTGGGCTCGGACACCAATGGATCGATACGCGTGCCGGCCTCGCTGTGCGGCGTCTTCGGCCTGAAGCCGACCTACGGCCGGCTCTCGCGCGCCCACACCTTTCCGTTCGTGGCGAGCCTCGATCACGTCGGACCGCTGGCGCGCAACGCGCGCGATCTCGCACTCGCCTATGACGCCATGCAGGGCTTTGACCCCGACGATCCGGTCTGCGCCGATCGCCCACCCGAACCGGTCATGTCGCTCCTCGACCGCGGCGCCGACGGTCTGCGCATCGCCGTCGCCGGCGGCTACTTTCGCGCCGGCACCGGGCCGGAGGCGCAGACCGCGCTCGCGCGTGTGGCCGGCGCGCTCGGCGCCAAGACCGAAATCGAAATACCGGAAGCGACGCGGGCGCGGGCGGCAGCCTACGTCATCAGCGCGAGCGAGGGCGCTGCGCTGCACCTCGAGCGCCTGCGTACGCGCGCGCGCGATTTCGATCCCGCCGTGCGTGACCGCCTGATCGCCGGCGCGATGATCCCCGCTTCGCTTGTCGTCAAGGCGCAGAAATTCCGCCGCTGGTATCGCGAACAAGTGCTGGCGTTGTTTGCCGAGGTGGATGCCATCCTGGCGCCAGCGACCCCCTGCACCGCGCCTTTGATCGGTCAGCAGACCTTCGTGCTCGACGGCGTGACGCTGCCGGTGCGCGCCAATCTCGGCATCTACACCCAGCCGATCTCGTTCATCGGCTTGCCGGTTGTCGCCGTTCCTGTTCCGCTTGAGCCATTGCCTATCGGAATCCAGATCATCGCGGCGCCGTGGCGCGAGGACGTCACGCTGCGGATCGCTCATGCGCTCGAGCAGACGCGGGCCGTCGGGACCACGCGGCCGTCGCTAAAGGGAGAAGGATGATGGAGATCGACCTGCCGGAGATCGTGGCGGAGGTGAAGGCCGTGTTCGAACGCTATGAGCGGGCCGTTGTGTCGAACGATGTCGAGACGCTTGATCAGCTCTTCCACGACGATTCGCGTACGATCCGCTACGGCGCGACTGAGAACCTCTACGGTTATGACGAGATCAAGAAATTTCGCGCGGCTCGTTCGCCCGTTGGTCTCGCGCGTACCCTATCCAGAACAGTCATCACGACCTATGGCCGCGACTATGCTGTCGCCTCGACCTTGTTTCACCGCGACACCGCTCCCGGCAAGATCGGCCGCCAGACCCAGACCTGGGTGCGATGCCCGGATGGTTGGCGCGTGGTCGTGGGCCATGTCAGCGTGATCGACGCGCCCGTGGAAGGTCCGGCATGACGCTCGTCGACCGCGGGCGAGGTGCAAGCATCGTCGCGCCGGCCGCCGGCGGCGGTCGCCGCACCTTGGCCGACGAGCTGCGCCTGCAGCTTGCCGACGAGATCGTGCGCGGCCTCATCAGCCCCGGCGCGGCGCTCGACGAGACCGAGCTCGCGCGCCGCTTCGGCGTGTCGCGCACGCCGGTGCGCGAAGCGATCCGCCAGCTCGACGCCAGCGGACTGGTCGAGGTGCGCCCCCATCGCGGTGCGGTGGTGGCGCGCCCGAGCGAGGAGCGGTTGATCGGCATGTTCGAGGCCATGGCCGAGCTCGAGGCGCTGTGCGCGGGGCTTGCCGCCGAGCGCATGACCGCGACCGAGCGCAGCGCGCTCGAGGCTGTGCACGAGGAGCTGCGCGCGCTCTTGCACGGCAGCGATCCCCAGCACTATCACGAGGTCAACGAGGCCTTCCATGCCACCATCTACGCCGGCGCGCACAATTCCTATCTGGCCGAGATGACGCACGCGACGCGCAAGCGCGTGCAGCCGTTCCGCCGCGCCCAGTTCCGCAATCTCGGGCGGCTGGCGAAGTCCCATCTCGAGCACGACCGGGTCGTGGTCGCCATCCTGCGCGGCGACCGCGCTGGCGCTGCCGCCGCCATGCGCCTCCACATCGTCAAGGTGCGCGAGGAATACGAGGCCTACGCCGAGACGGTGTGAGGCGCGCTCGCTTCATCCTCACAAGTGTCAGCGTCATAGCAAGATTTTTCCCGCCGCATCACGGCGGCGTGAGCGCTTGCGCCTTGCGCATGCCAGTCCTGCCACTCTCGCAAATTACATAAGCGCCTCTACATTAAGCTAGCTTAATATAGGGAGAGGTAACATGAATACGCTTAAGACGATCGTGCTGGCGGTTTCTCTTGTGGCGTTGGCAACCCCGTCGCTGGCCGCGCCGAGGACGCAAGCAAGAGACCACCAGGGCCAGTCGCTCGAGCAGACCTGTCGTGAGCAGGTCGGCAAAGAGGCGTACGAGGGCGAAGGACGCGGCCACGCCGGCCACCTCCAGGCCCAGCGCTTCAGCGACTGCATGATGGGCGTGCATTGATCACGCGTCGGCAATGGGTGCACCCATGAGAACGACCCTGCTGAAATATGCATTGGGTGCCGGGTTTTGCGGCGTGCTCGCGTTCGGCGCCGCGGCGGGCTTCGGCGAGGTCCGGACGGCGCCTGGCACGCCGAGCCAGGTGGCGCAGTTCTGCATCCCCTCGCTCGATAATCCCGATGCCCACCGGTTCTACTGCCGCAACGAGGACGGCTGGTCGGGTCCGACCGGCCGTGCCGCCTTCGCCTGCGCCATGCAGGGCATGGCGGAAGGAGCCTCGCTCGCCGTAGACTCGCCCCGCGCCTGCCGAATCGCGGTGGCCGCGGCGGAGGGAAAGCATTAAGCTGGCTTAACAACGCGCATTCGGGAGCCGCCGTGGCCGCCCGGCGGCGCGACTCCGGGCTGGACGAATGCGCAGCGATCTCGAAGACGATTTCCTGGTCCTCCTCTACGACGTCGCGCGCCAGATGCGCACCGTCACCGACCAGAAGGCGCGCGAGCACGACTCGACGCGGGCGCAGTGCATCATCCTGGCGCGGCTCGAGCGCCAGCCCGGCCTGTCGCAGAACGAGCTCGCCGCCATCGCCGAGGTCGCACCCATCACCGTCGCCCGCCTGGTCGATCGCCTGGAAGCGCAAGGCCTGGTCGAGCGCTGTACCGACCCCAATGATCGCCGCATCTGGCGGCTGCGCCTGAGACCAGCTGCTGCGGCGCTCCTGCGCGACACAAAGCGTTACCGTGCCGAGGTACGCGCGCTCATGACCAAGGGCATCGATGCAGCCACCTTGAAAACCATGGTCTCGGGGCTACGCAGGATGAAGGAGAACCTGAGCAGCGCGCTTGCCGCCGAGGCGGCGGAGTAACAGCACTTCCGCAACCCAATCCAAAGTTGTACCCTGGCGGCGTCGACGGAGGCTCGCGATGACGCTTCCCCGCCGCCACTTTCTGCGTTGCGCTGTGAGCGCCGCCGCGGTGCTGCCGCTCGCGCGCGGCGCGCAGGCGCAGAGCTATCCGACGCGGCCGGTGCGGCTGATCCTCGGTTTTCCCGCCGGCGGCTCGACCGACCTGGTGGCGCGCATAATTGGTGCGCGGTTGTCGGAACGCCTTGGCCAATCCTTCGTGATCGAGAACAAGCCGGGCGGCGGCACTAATCTCGCGGTGCAGGCAGCGGTCAACGCGCCGCCCGACGGCTACACCCTCCTCTTCGTCACCACCACCAACGCCATCAACACCACGTTTTACCCGACGCTCCCCTTCAATTTCACGCGCGATATCGCGCCGGTCGCCGGGCTTGCCGATCTGCCCTTCGTGATGGAGGTGGGCCCGCAGGTGCCGGCAAAAACGGTGGCCGAGTTCATCGCCTACGCCAAAGCCAACCCCGGCAAGATCAACATGGCCTCGTTCGGCACCGGCACCATCAGTCATCTGGCCTGGGAGCTGTTCAAGTCCACGACCGGCGTCGAGATGACTCACGTGCCCTATCACGGCGGCGCGCCGATGGTGACCGACTTGATCGGCGGGCGCGTGCAGGCCGGCATCGACGCCTTGCCGAACTCGCTGCCGCACATCCAGAGCGGCGCGCTGCGCGCGCTCGCCGTCACCGGCGCGGCGCGGTCCGACGCCATTCCCGGTACCGACCGTCGGCGAGACCGTGCCCGGCTACGAGGTGAGTGGCTGGACGGGGGTAGGCGTCCCCGCCGGCACGCCGGCGGAGATCGTCGCCACCCTCAACCGCGAGATCAATGCCGCGCTGACCGACCCGCGCATTGCGGCGCGCCTCGCGGACGTGGGCGGGCGGCCGATCGTCATGACCGCCGAGCAGTTCGGCGGGCTCTGGCGGCGCGACACCGACAAGTGGGCGAGGGTGGTGAAGTCCGCTGCGGCGAAGCCGGAGTAAGGCTTTGGAAGCAAGGTGAAGATTCGCGTCGGTTGAACAGCGGCGGGTCGGCTCACGCAAGGAGCAGCACCATGGCGCAGTTGAGCTATGACGAGATCAGGCTGCTGCACGAGCTGAAGTCGAG
>JBKPUA010000193.1:0-13068 GCA_046735815.1 Pseudomonadota bacterium | reverse complement strand
CCCACTGGCGCGACGCTGCTCGATGTCCCCCTTCATGGCATCGAGGATGTTGCCGACGCCGCTCTGCGCCTGGTGGTAGCCCGGCGTCGTGAACAGAAAGTCGAATACGCCGGTCGACACCGGCTGCAGCTGCTCGAACGCCGGGACAACTTCGGGGCCGTTGCGCCTGATCTTGATCTCGCCCTTGCTCGCCTCCTCCACGTTCTTGATGAACACCGCTTCGACGTAGGGGACGTTGGGATTGTTGGGCGTCCAGCCCGAGAGCAGACGCAACGTCGTCTCTGCTTGCGCCGGCCCCGTTGCGCCCAGCGCGGCGGCAGCCATGATCGCCGCCGCAAACGTCCGTCCGTTGTCGGTCATCACAGCTTCCCTCCCTAGTGCCCCGAACCCGAAGTTCGCACGCATCACGCGGCAAGAGCGGTTGCGAACTTCGGGTTCAAAAGGGGCACTAGAATCATAGAGTTGCTAGTGTCCCTTTGATTCCGAAGTTCGCATCGAAGGGTGCCGCAAAGGTTTGCGAACTTCGGAATCGGGACACTAGCGACATTTCTTGTCATTTCGAAGCGTCCCCAGCCGCGTGCAGCATAGCGGATTAGCGAGCATCAAGTGAGGGCCTTGCTGCGCCGCGGGATTTCGGCCCCACCACGACCGATACAGCCGTCAAAGTCCGCGCATCAATCAATGATGCAGCGTGCACCTGGTCCACGGATCGCGTGGCGCCGTGTGGACTTCCTCGAGTTCTGTTTCTGGCGCAGACCTTAAGCGAATTTGGTCACACCATCCGGTCCCATCGCTTGACGAAATTCCGGCTGGGCGTTGGCACGGTTGCCCAAGCCACCATTCACTCCACCAAGCTCTGCGTCCGTAAGGCAGCGATTGCTCTCGGTGATGTACATGCTCGTGACACCGAATTCGTTCTTGGTCTTGCTCATGATCTGACGTGCGCTCGCTATTTGAATAGTTCAGTTGAGGAACAGTCCTGCTGCTTCGTAACAACGATCTCCGAAACGCTCGGGCTGGTGCTGCCCCTGGCGTACGCCATAAACCAGATGCCACCGGACGCCGCAGTCAACTCGGTGTCGGCGAGCATGTTGTGCTCTTCGAGCATGGCGTGCTCGACCTTCGAACTATCCTCAGTCCCGCTCATGATCTTCTCTCCGTCAGACCGGGCCTATGCCGTGTTTTCCCCCCGTCGGCGGGGGCTCGGGTAGCAATAAGCCGATCAAGATCGCGATTATCGCGGTCACAACGAGGCCGCCGGACACTGCGTCCAGCTCATCGTCCCGCAATTCCCGCACCTGCGTGATGTGACCGAGGTTCGAAGTGTCCATGATCCTTCTCCGTCAGACCGGCTAACCGACCGGTGCGGCCGTACAGAGCCACGGCGCTCTCGACGCTGCCGTGAACCGGTTCACGGACGGGACCCAAATCGGACATTTCGTGATGGCCATCACATCAGCGCCAGACTTGGCGTGACGACGCACGGCCGCGCGCTAACGCTCGACGAAGCCAAGGGCAAGGTTCGCGACAATTGGATGAAGGCCAAGACGAGGAACTGAAAGCCGGGCCGCCGAGATCGAGCGACCGAGCCGCCGTTGCTTCTTCGATGGTCAGCGCCATGTAAGGCTACTGGGGAGGATCGAGTGACGGCAGCGCGCGGTGTGCGTGCTGGCTCGTGATCTTGCATGATCCATGCTGATCAAGCGGTCTACCGGTCGCCGCTTGCGCAACACGGGACTTTGACTTGCATATCCCTCAACCATTGGAGTCAAAATGATTTGCGGCATCGGATTTAAGTGTTCGCGATGCCGGGGCGGCGGCGGACGATATTACCCGTGCGGTTCTAGAATCTGTGCCGTCAAGGCTAGTGTCCCGATTCCGAAGTTCGCAAACCTTTGCGGCGCCCTCTGATGCGAACTTCGGAATCAAAGGGACACTAGCAACTCTATGATTCTAGTGCCCCTTTTGAACCCGAAGTTCGCAACCACCCTCGCAGCATGATGTGTGCGCACTTCGGGTTCGGGGCACTAGGAGGAACTGGATGCGATAGCTGCGAATGCCCACACGGTTTCCGACAGGTGTTCAGGGGATTTGCAGTCCGGAGGCGAGCCCGTGTCGGCCCGGAAAGGCTGGCTTGCGTTGGAATGGAACTCGACGAGACGCCAGATGTTAATGGTCGGCCAGGGATAGGTTTTTTCTAGAACGAAGTCGGAATTGCCCGGTGCCGGCACAAGAACGATCGCATCGATAAGCGATCAGGTGCGGCAGGCCCGGCAATGTAGCGACCAGCGTGAAAAACGAACCGGGAGGAAATGCCATGAAGAAACAGGCGAGTCATCTTGCCGTATCTGCTGCTGTTGCCATTGGGACGATGCTCGCCGCGTCGTCAGCGTTTGCGCAACGCGTGGATACCGCGCGCATCGAGGCCGGCGGTCAGAACGACTGGCTGACCTATCACGGTTCCTACAAGTCCTATCACTACAGCCCGCTCGCCCAGATCAACACCAGCAATGTCGGCAATCTAGGCGTAGCCTGGATTCATATTCCGGGACGGTCCACCCGCGGACTGCAGTCAATGCCGCTCGTGGCCGATGGCGTGCTCTACTATACGGGCTCCTACAGCCGAGTCTTTGCGCTGAACGGCGCCACCGGCGAGGTAATCTGGTCTTACTTCCCGGAATTGGACGAAGCGTTGATCGCCCGGCAGACCCATTCGCCCTACAATCGCGGCGTCGCGATCGGCGAGGGCAAGGTGTTCGTCGGCACGATGGACGGTCGGCTCATCGCGCTGGACATGAAAACCGGAAAGGTCGAGTGGGACACCAAGCTGGTCGATTCGCAAAAGCTGACGGTCGGCTTCACCGGTGCGCCCCTTTATGCCAAGGGCATCGTGGTGATCGGTTCGCAGGGCGGAGAATGGCCGGGCCGCGGCCCGATCTTCGGTGTCGACGCCGCCACGGGCAACAAGAAATGGGAGTTCCTCACCGTCGCCGGCACCGACGAGGCCATGAAGACATGGGGGAATGAGTCCTGGCGCACTGGCGGGGGCGGCGGCTGGATGCCGGGCACTTACGACTCGGAGACCGGCACCATCTGGTGGGGCACCGCGAACCCGGCGCCGCTCTACGATTGGTCGGGCAACGATTACAAGACGCAAGGAGCCCGCCCCGGCGACAATCTCTATACCTCCTCGGTGATTGGCCTCGATGTCGATACCGGCAAATTGAAATTCTATCATCAGGAGTTGCCGCACGACGCCTGGGACTTCGACAGCGCGGTCGGAGAGTTCGTGCTGCTCGAACGTGACGGCCAAAAGCTCGTGGTGCACCCCAACAAGAGCGGGTACATCTTCGTCTACGACCGCAGCGCCGGCGTGAAGAACGTCTGGCGGATCACTGAGCACAGCAATTTCGTCAAGGACATCAACCCGAAAACCGGCGAACTGATCGGTCGCCGCGACTTCTCGGCGGGCAAAGTCAACGAACCGCTGTGTCCGCACATCTCCGGTGGCGTCAGCTTCAACGCGGGTTCGTACAACCCGAAGACGGGCCTCTATTACAAGCTCGGCCAAGAATGGTGCATGACCCTCGAAGTCGTAAAGACGACGCCGGTGACCGCCCCACAAGCCCAACTGAACATCGGCGCCAACTTCAAGATCGCGCCTCCTCCAGGCGGCGAGATTTATGGTCATCTCGACGCGCGCGACCCGGTGACCGGAGCCAAGAAGTGGGAGGTTCGTTTCCCCGAGCCGCCGCTTGCGAGCGTCCTGTCGACCGCAGGCAATCTCGTGTTCGTTCCCGACTCCCGTGGCGTGACTCATGCCTACGATGCCGAAACGGGCACCGAGCTGTGGAATCACCGCGACGGCACCGGCCATCAAGGTGGGATCATCAGTTACGCCGTCGGCGGCAAACAATATATCGCCGTGACCGCTGGCTTCGGTGGCATGGCGTCGGACGACTACGCGCCAACCTTCGGCGGCGTCTACAAGAGCATGCCGCGCGACGACGGCGCCCTCATCGTCTACAGCCTGAAATAGGCTATCGGGACGGTCTGCGGGGGGCGAGCGCAAGCCCGCTCCCCGTGCATTCGAACGGGCTAATGCGAGGCTCAACGGGAATGGACTTCGACGTCATCATGTTGCTGCCGGCTGTGCTGGCCGCCTTGTTGACATGCGCCACGCCGGCTTCGGCGCAGCCCGGCGCCACTGCGCCGGACAACGCAGGGAACGATGCGAACCAATTGTTCGCGACGACCTGCGGCTGGTGTCATTCCGATGGGGGCCGCACGACCGGCAAGGGGCCGCAGCTCATGAATTCGCCCCGAGACGACGACTACCTCCGCAACCGCATCAGGATCGGCAAGGAAGGCGCGATGCCGGCATTCGGCTCGGCCTTCAGCGACGCACAAATCGACGCGCTCATCAAGTACATCCGGTCGTTGAAGCCGAACGAGGGATGAGCCGGCCAGATCCGATCCATTCGCACCGGAAACATGGAATGAGAGCAATTCTCCCGCTCATGGCCGGCGTCATCATCGGCCTGATAGGTCCGGCACAGGCGCGCTCTCTCGACACGATCCGCTCATTCGGAGCGCTCGGGCTGTGCGCCCACCCCAACTCGCTTCCATTCGCCAGCAAGGCCGGCGACCCTCCCGGCTTTCAGGTCGAGTTGGGGCAGGCGTTGGCACGCGAGCTTGGCGTCTCGCTGAGGCTCGACTGGATTATCACCATCTACCAGATCCGCAGCGCCGACTGCGACATTGTCATGGATGTCATTGCGGATCGCGAGGCGCAAGGCGAAACCAATCTGAGGATATCCAAACCCTACTATCGCACGGGCGTCGTGCTTGCCGTGCCATCCACCAGCAAGCTCACGTCGTTCAAGAGCCTCGATGAGCACACCAAAGTCGGGGTCCAGGTCGGATCCATGGCGGCGATGATCATCAGTCAGCGGCGCGTGCCGACGTCGACCTTCGGCTTCGAGGTGGACAGCCTCGAAGCCCTGGCCAATCACGAGATCGACGCGGCGGCGGTCACGCCAACCGTTGCCGGCTATTTCAATCTGACGCATCCGGACAAAGCCGTCCGCATCTTGGGCCCCGACGAAAGTGAGGCGAACCTCAACTGGAATGTCGCCGTCGGCATGGTCCGCCCGGACGAGAGGCTGCGTGATGCCATCGAGGGCGCGATGGAGCGGTTACGCGCCGATGGAACGGTCGAGCGAATATACCGACGCTATGGTGTCGTACTGCAATCGCCGAAATAGCTGCGCGCCATCTGCTAGTGCCCCGAACCCGAAGTTCGCACACATCGTGCGGCAACGGCGGTTGCGAACTTCGGGTTCAAAAGGGGCACTAGAATCATAGAGTTGCTAGTGTCCCTTTGATTCCGAAGTTCGCATCAGAGGTTGCCGCAAGAGTGTGCGAACTTCGGAATCGGGACACTAGCGCGCCGATTCAAAACGTCAAAATGGCGAGCTAGGGAGACAACCATGAACAGACGCACATTCTTGGCGACAACAGCAGCTGCCGCGACGGCCGCGGCTATGAAAGCGGCTTCTGCGGAGACCGTAACGCCGTTCGGCCAAACGGGCGTTCCACTCAGGGCAACCGAGCCGCTGCCCTTAGGGCCGCTGCCCGGGAGCCGTTATCCGGATTCCCACCTGGAATCTCTCAAGAAGCCCAGAGTTTCGTTTGGGCCCGCCGGTTTTCCGGCCTTCGCCGGCACCATGGCGGTTGAGCGCGTCGCGACCGGCTTCCGCTGGGCCGAGGGCCCGGTCTACTTCCCGGCTGGGCGCTACGTGCTGTTCAGCGATATTCCCAACAACCGCATCATGCGCCTGTCGGAGGATGACGATCACCTGAGCGTATTCCGCCAGCCGTCGATGAATTCGAACGGCAACACCATCGATCGGGAAGGACGCCTGATCACTTGCGAGCATAGCGGCCGACGGGTCACCCGGACCGAACTCGACGGCTCCATCACGATCATCGCCGACAAGTACAATGGCAAGAAGCTGAACTCGCCCAACGACGCGGTTGTCGCTGCCGACGGTTCGATCTGGTTCACCGATCCTGTCTACGGCATCGGCGGCTTTTATGAGGGCATCAAAGCCGAGCCTGAGCAGGAAAAGCACAACGTCTACCGGGTCGATCCGAAATCTGGTGACATCAAGCTTGTCGTCGATGACTTCGTGGAGCCCAACGGCATTACCTTCTCGCCTGACGAGAAGAAGCTCTATGTCATCGACACCGGCTTCACGGACGGGCCAGACAACCCCTCGCATATCCGCGTCTTCGACGTGGATATTGCATCCGGAAAGGTGTCGAACGGCAGAGTCTTCGCGGAAATGCCCAAGCCCAGCATCACCGACGGGATACGCTGTGACACCGCCGGCCGTGTCTGGTGCTCCGTGGGTTGGGGCGATCCGAACGAGGACGGCGTGCGCTGCTACACTTCCGACGGCGATCTACTCGGCAAGATCCACATACCGGAAACCGTCGCCAACTTGTGCTTCGGCGGTATGCAACGAAATAGACTTTATATCTGCGGCTCGACATCGCTCTATGCGGTCTACACGAGCGCGCAGGGCGCGATGAAGCCATGAGCGGTCCCGTGGCAGCAATGGTGACGTGATCACGCCGGCGGAAGGCCGGGCTCAGACCCGTAGCCTGCATGAGCGAAGCGACATGCGGGACGCGTTCGCCGCGGTGAGACCCCATGCCCGGGGAATTTTGGCCCGGTGCAGTCACCGCGCTGGCGGTGTGCAGGTTCCCACAGCGGCATCGATGGTCCTGCCCCTTTCATCGGTCACCCCGTCGGCCGACACAAATGCTCGCGTGGGCCCCCTCAACGTCAAAAGCCGATTTGCTTTGAAGTGACAGAACCGCAATTCGCTGTCTGCCTGTAGATCCAGCTGAGCGTGATCGCTGATCCTGTCTGAATTCTCCAACAGGGCCGGCTTCCCTCGCGCAAACACGACCACCCGGCCGCTGACTGCCTCTACGACTGCGACATCGGCTTCCTGCGTCGGTGCGGGTGCGGTTGCAGGCGTAGGTGCAGATGCGGGAGCAGGTGCAGGCGGGACAGCGGCTTGAGCGCCCGCTGGGGCAGGACCACCGCCGACTGCGCTCACCGCGGTGCGGCATTTCGCGGACAACGAGGCGGCATTTTTCTGCAGACAAGGCAATGCCCCGGGGCCGTTAGGGTTGACCTTCGAGCAGTGTGCCATGAAGTCGTTCGTGCAAGCGGAACGAAGGGCGTTTTGCTGCGCTTTGGTCGGCTGCTGAGCCCCCGCTTCCGTCGAGGCGGGTGCAGGGCGAGCAGCGGTTTGCGCGCCCGCCGGAGCAGAACCACCGCCGACTGCGCTCATGGCGCTGCGGCATCGAGGGGACAGCGAGGCGGAGTTCCGCTGCAGACAAGCCAATGCCCCAGGGCCGTTTGGATTGACCTTCGAGCAGTGCGCCATGAAGTCGTTCATGCACGCGGAACGAAGGGCATTTTTCTGCGCTGTGGTCGGCTGCTGAGCCGCGGCCAGCCCCACGGTCGCGCCGAGCGCACACAAGAACACCACGATGTGCAGTGCGGTGCGCCGGCACGAGTAGGCCTTGTTTGCCCGCATTTCACCTACTCCTTGGACGAGCTTCTGATGGCAACAGTATCATTGGTCACGCGCCCGGCAACCGCGACTGAACGGCTCGGCGACCACAGTCGGCGGCGGTATTGGAATGAGCAGGCAGGCAACATAACGTAGTGCCCCGAACCCGACGTTCGCACACGTTTTGCTGCAACATCGATTGCGAACTTCGGGTTCAAAAGGGGCACTAGAATCATAGAGTTGCTAGTGTCCCTTTGATTCCGAAGTTCGCATCGGAGGTCGCCGCAAGGGTGTGCGAACTTCGGAATCGGGACACTAGGGTGATGAAGAGGTCGAATCGGGGGATCGAGTTTGCAATCGAGGTGTTCGTGCGCGGGCACAGCACCACCAGGAGCCGTACCTTTCCTTACGAAGTCAGTCGCGTTGGGCGATTGTGGTTGATGCGGGACGCTCCGCGCAAGAACCCTCGCGATTACCGCAAGGAGGAGTGGATCGCGCACGACGTCGAGCCCACGGAGGCGGATTCGATTGCGAGAGAGCACGCGCGAGGGCGCTTCTTTCTGTGCGCTATGATCGCGGAGGGCGAACCGGACACGCCAACGCGTACCGCATACAAGGCTCTCGGCTATCGGCTGCTCGCGACCGAAGGCTTCTTCGTTCAGCCGATGAAACGGATTCCAAGGCCGCCGTCTCCGGTGTCGATCGAACGCGTGCGCACATCTGACTTGGCGGCACAGTTGGGGAGGATCACTCGCACTCGGCCGATTGCAAGCAATTTGCTCGGAGATGACGCCCCGTTCCGCCAGTACGTGGCCCTTGATGGAACGGACATCGTTGGGCGCGTGCGCAGCGTGGATGCTGCGGGGGCCACGTGGTGCACGGACATGTATGTTCACCCATCGCGGCGGCGCCGCGGCATCGGCCAGGCGCTGTTGGCGAAAATGTTGCGGGACGACCGGGCCCGTGGCTCGAAGTGCTCGGTGCTGACCGCGAGTCACACCGGGGCGCTCTTGTATCCTCGTGTGGGCTATGAGCGGATTGGGACGCTGTTCATGTTTGCGCCAAAGCGCGAAGGCACTCATTGATATGCCTGACACTCCCCGGACAGCCGTGTCGCTGCGCAGGGAAAGAAAGATGAGGATGCCAACGCCGTTAAGAGAACCATGACCTTCACTCATCGTCTCGCTATCGAAGCCGACTTTGCCGCCATCCGCGCACTGATGGATGTCGCCATAGCCCAACATCTCAAAACCTTCCTTGATCCCGCCCAGGTCGAGCTTTCGAAATCCATCATGGGCCTTGACACCCAGCTGATAGCCGACCGCACCTATTTCCTTGTCGAGGAGAATGGCCGCCTCGCCGGCTGTGGCGGCTGGTCCTGCCGCGCCACGCTTTATGGCGGCGACCACTCCACCTCCCAGCGCAACCACGCGCTGCTCGACATCGCCAAGGACGCCGCCCGCGTCCGCGCTATGTACACCCACCCGGATTTCAAACGCCGCGGCGTCGGTCGTCTCATCCTCGACCTCTGCGAGACCGCCGCCCGCCAAGCCGGCTTCAAATCGGTCGAGCTGATGGCCACCTTATCTGGCGAGCCGCTCTACAAGGCCTGCGGCTATCACGAGATCGAACGCATCACCGCCGCCTCCAGCGACGGCATCAACGTCCCCGGCGTGCGGATGCGCAAGAAGCTCTGAAAGGCGTCCATTCCGCCTTACTTCGACAGACCACACCCATTGGCGCGCCGGCCCTGCAGTCGTAATGCGCGATCGCATTTCAGGGCTGAATTTCGCGCTCTGGCATTGGCGCGCCGGGAAGAATGCGAACCTCTCATCGCGGATGCGCACGGGTCAGTGGGGAGCACGCGAGGCTCGCTACCGCCCTACCCCGCGCATGACGTGGTAGCTGAGCTCGCCGGGGTCGGTGAGGTCGGGGACCTTCCAGCCGTCGAGGTCGTATTCGGCCATGCACTCCTCGGCGAAGCCTTTGAAGCGATCGGCGTTGCCGGAGGCTTGTGCGCCGAACAGACAGTAGCGGCGGATCTCCTCGGTCGAGCCCCCATAGTTGATCTCGTAGAGCTCGTGCCGCCCGCCGAACTCGGTCGCCATGGCGTCCCACAGAAGCTTGAGCAGCTTCACCCGCTCCTCGGCCTTGTAACCGTTTGAGCCGCGCAGGTAGCGATCGAGATAGGGACGGATCTCCGGGTTCTTGAAGTCGCTGGCGTGGGAGTTGAGATAAATGAGGCCCGAGGCCACCGTCTGCTCGATGATGTATTTGATCCTGGTATACGCCATGGTGGCGATGATGGCGTAGGCGTTGCCGGGATCCATGTTGGGGAGGAGATAGTCGCCGATCCACGGCCGCGGATCGCGCACCATGGCGTCGGACAGCGCCCAGAACAGATTGCGCCAGGCGATCACCTCGCCGACATTGGCCTGCACGCCGCGATAATCCTTGGTGCCGGCGGCCTCGACTGCCTTGAGCAGGAGGCCGGCGATGAAATCGAGCTTGACCGCGAGCCGCGTGCAGCCGTGCACGACGAAGCGCGGGAGGAAGCCGGTGCGCGGGAAGAAATTGTTGGCCTTCTCCACGTCGCCGTAGACAAACACGTTCTCCCAGGGCACCAGCACCTTGTCGAGAATGAACACTGCGTCGTTCTCGTCGAGCCGGCTCGAGAGCGGATAGTCGAACGGACTGCCCATCGCGGTCGCCGACATCTCGTAGGAGGTGCGGCAGATGAATTTGACGCCGGGCGTGTTGGTCGGGACCATGAACACGACCGCGAACTTCTTGTCTTGCACCGGAATGAGCCCGTGATGGGCGACGAAGGTGAAGTTGGTCAGCACCGATCCGGTCGCCACCACCTTGGCGCCGGACACGACGATGCCGGCGTCGGTCTCCTTCTCCACGTGACAACAGACGTCGCCGACCTCGTTCGGCGGCCGGTCGCGGTCGACCGGCGGATGGATGATGGCGTGATTGATGAAGGGCACGCGCTCCTGGCTGAATTTGTACCAGCGCCGCGCGTTCTCCTGATACGGCTCGTAGAACTCGGCATTGGCGCCGAGCGTGGCGAGGAAGGCGGCCTTGTAATCGGGCGCGCGGCCCATCCAGCCGTAGGTGAGCTTCGCCCATTCGGCGATGGCGGTACGCCCGGCGATCATCTCCGCGAGCGTCTTCGGCGCCTTGAAGAACGCATGCGTCATGCCGCCGTTGCCGGTCTCGGTCGGCAGCAGGATCTTGTCCTTGCGTTTGGGGTCGTGCAGCGCGTCGTAGAGCCTCGCCACCATCTTCGCGGTGTTGCGGAAGGCCTGATGCTTGGTGACGTCCTTGACGCGCTCGCCGTAGATAAAGACCTCGCGGCCGTCGCTGAGCGAGGCGAGGTAATCGGCGCCCGTTTGCGGCGCGGCGACTTTGACCTTGCCGGTGACTTCAGGTCTGGCGGCAAACGCTTCGCGGTCGCTGGTGCGAGCAGCAGTAGCCATCGGTCGTCCTCCCCTCATGGTTTGTTCGATTATCGAACTCTTGTACGATGTGCGAACCAGGATAAGTCCAAGGCACGCGCAAGCACAAGAGCCGCATGCGGCGGCCAAGCGGGCGTCACGCCACCAAGGGTGAGATCTGCGCCGCGATCGCGCGCAGCTCCGGCAGAAACTTTTCGCGCATCTCGTTGCGCGTGGTGCGCATGGAATGGGTGCTGAGGTTGAGTGCCGCGACGACTTGGCTCTGGCGATCCACCACCGGCACCGCGAGCGCGCGCAAACCGCGCTCGAGCTCCTCGTCCACGATCGAGAAGCCTTGCTCGTGGTCGTCGCGGATGCGGTCGAACAGCGCCTGCAGATCGGTGATGGTGCTGGGCGTCAACGGCTCGATGCGCAGCGACTTGAGCCGGCGCCAGATTTCGGAGGAGTCGAGAAAGCCGAGCTGCACGCGCCCGATGGCGGTGTGAAACGCCGGCAGGCGGCTCCCCACCGAGATCGCCACCGACATGATGCGCCTGGTCGGCACGCGCGCGACATACACGACCTCGGTGCCTTGCAGGATCGCGGCCGAGCAGGACTCGCCCAGCCGCTCGCTCAGGTCCTTCATCAGCGGCAGCGCGCGCTCGATCCAGCTCTGGGTGGCGAGATAGGCGAAGCCGAGCTGCAGGATGTTGGGCGAGAGCGAGAACTGGCGGCCGTGCTGCTCCACATAGCCGAGCTCGGTGAGCGTGCGCAGGATGCGTCGCGCGGTTGCGCGCGAGACGTTGGCGGCGATCGCCGCCTCCGACAGCGTCATCGCCGGCCGCTGCTTGCCGAAGCAGCCGAGCACCGCGAGCCCCTTGGCAAGGGTCGCCATGAACTCCTTGTCGTCGGGGCGGGAGGAGGTGTCGTCGCGCGTGAGCATGGCCGGTACAGATTGACTCGCCGGAAGCGCCATTTACAATGTACGCATAACGAACTGCTGTTCGATAATCGAACCCAGCCCGGTTGGCAATCAAAATCAGAAACATCGGCTCGAAGCCAGGGCCGAGGCCGCGGCGCTCGGGTGCCAAACAGGGAGGTTGGCCGTGACGCAGCGAGAATCCCCTGACCATCCATCCGCGCATCACACTTCAACATCGGCGCTCAGCCGACGCGCCGTGGTCAAAGGCGCAGTCGCGAGCGGCGCTGCGCTCGCCACCGTTCCGATTTTTGCACCGGCGGTGCACGCGGCCAAGACGCTCAAGCTCGGCTATGTCAGCCCGCAGACCGGACCGCTTGCGGCTTTCGCCGAGGCCGACAACTTCGTGATCTCGAACTTCCTCAACACCGTGAAGGGCGGGATCAAGATCGGCAACGACACTTATCCGGTCGAGGTGGTGGTCAAGGACAGCCAGTCCAACCCCAACCGCGCCGCCGACGTCGCGCGCGAGCTGATCGTCGCCAATAAGATCGATCTGATGCTGGTGGCGTCGACGCCCGAGACCACCAACCCGGTCGCCACCATGTGCGAGGTCGAGGAGATGCCGTGCATCTCGAGCGTCGCGCCGTGGCAGCCCTACTTCATCGGGCGGCAGCAGAACCCGGGCGATCCCGCGTCGTGGAAGCCGTTCACCTCCACCTTCCACTTCTTCTGGGGACTCGAGGACGTCATCGCCGTATTCACCAACATGTGGGGCCAGCTCTCGACCAACAAATCGGTCGGAGGCCTGTTTCCCAACGACGGCGACGGCAATGCGTGGGGCGACAAGCAGGTCGGATTCCCGCCGGTGCTCGACAAGCTCGGCTACAAGCTCACGGATCCCGGCCGCTACCAGAATCTCACCGACAATTTCACGGCGCAGATCACCGCGTTCAAGCGCGAGAACTGCGAGATCGTGACCGGCGTGGTGCTGCCGCCGGATTTCACCACCTTCTGGAACCAGGCGAGCCAGCAGGGCTTTCGGCCGAAGATCGCCTCGGTCGGCAAGGCGCTCCTTTTTCCGGTCGCGGTCGAAGCGCTCGGGCGC
>JBKPUA010000192.1:0-8446 GCA_046735815.1 Pseudomonadota bacterium | reverse complement strand
CATCGGCTGTATCCGCAACGCGATCGAAGACGCCGGGCTTGCGCCCGACGACATCGACTACATCAACCCGCACGGCACCGGCACGCCCGAGAACGACAAGATGGAATATCTCGGGGTGGCGTCGGTGTTCGGCGAGCGCGCAAAATCGATTCCGATCTCGTCGAACAAGTCGATGATCGGTCACACGCTGTCGGCGGCCGGCGCGGTCGAGACAGTCTTCACGCTGCTGACGCTGGAGCACCAGCGCCTGCCGCCGACCATCAACTACAACATTCCGGATCCCTCGATTCCGCTCGACGTCGTGCCCAACAAGGGGCGCGATGCCAAGATTCGCCACGCGCTGTCGAACTCGTTCGGCTTCGGCGGCCAGAACGTCTCGCTGGTGATGAGCCGCGAGCCCGCGTGACGCATGCGGGCGCTCACGCTGATCGCCGACCGCAAGCTCGAGCTGGCCGATCTCCCGCCGCCCGGCGCGCCCGCGGCGGGCGAGGTGCAGGTCGCCATCAGGGCCGTGGCGCTCAACCACCTCGACCTCTGGGGCTATCGCGGCATGGCCTTCGCCAAGCGCAAGATGCCGGTGGTGGTTGGCGTCGAGGCGGCCGGCGAGATCGCCGCAGTCGGACCCGACACCGCCGGTTTCCGCCCCGGCGATCCGGTCGTGACGTACGGCGCGCTGACCTGCGGTGCCTGCAAGGCCTGCCGCGAGGGCCGCGATAATCTGTGCGAGAACGTCGCCGGCATCATGGGCTTTCACCTCGACGGTTTCGCCCGCGATCTCGTCAACATGCCGGCCCGCCTGGTAATCCCGGTCCCGGCCGGTGTCGCGTTGCGCGATGCGGCCTGCGCGCCGATCGCATTTGCGACCGTGCAGCACATGCTGTTCGACAACGCCAAGCTCGAACCGGGCGAGACCGTGCTGGTGCATGCCGGCGGCTCCGGCATCGGCTCCGTCGCCATCAAAATGGCCAAGGCAATCGGTTGCACCGTTATCACCACCGTGGGCGATGACGCCAAGGCGCAAAAGGCCAAGGCGCTCGGCGCCGACCACGTGATCAACTATCGCACCGACCGATTCGAGGGCGCGGTGCGCAAGCTCACGGCCAAGAAGGGGGTCGATGTGGTGTTCGAGCACGTGGGCGCGGAGACCTTCAACGGCTCGCTGCTTTGCCTCAAGCGCGGCGGCCGGCTGGTCACCTGCGGCTCGACCTCGGGACCATCGACCACGATCAACCTGATGCAGCTGTTCCAGCAGCAATATCGGATCATCGGCTCTTTCGGCGCCTCGATGCGCAACATCCGCGAGAGCCTCGCCAAGATGGCGAACGGGCTGCTGCCGGTGATCGATACCGAGGTCCCGCTCGCCGACTTCGAGCGCGGCCTGGCGCGGCTCGAGAGCCGGCAGGTGTTCGGGAAGATCATCGTCGGCTTTTGACGAGCGATCGCGAGCGAGCGTTATCCATGACTGCGTCGCAACGACTCGCGCTTCGCGCCGGCCGCAATATCAAGGCAGCCGCCGACGCAACGCTCGGCGCCCTCGCAGTCTCGCTGCTGCGCGGGATCCGCTTCACCAACCGCAAGCACATGGCCGACCTCGCCGGCGGTGTCATGCGCAGGCTCGGGCCGCGGCTCAAAGAGCACAAGCTCGGCCGCGCCAATCTCGCCGCCGCCTTTCCGGAGAAATCCCCGGTGGAGATCGAAACCATCCTCGACGGCGTATGGGACAATCTCGGCCGCGTGGCGGCGGAATTCGCCCATATCGACCGGCTGCGCATGTTCGAGCCCGACCCGCAGGATGAGGGCGATATCCTCTACTCGATTCCGGTCTACGACCGGTTCCGGCACTTGCGGGACGACGGCAAGCCGGCGCTGGTCTTCGCCTCCCATCTCGCCAACTGGGAGCTGCCGGCGCTGGTCGCGAGCCGATATCGGTTGGAGACCACGGTGCTCTATCGCCGGCCCAATATCGGCGCCATCAGCGACGCCATCATCGAGCTGCGCAAGGGCAGCATGGGCGACCTCGTCCCGACCGGCCTCGACGCTCCAATGCAGCTCGTGCGCGTGCTCGAGGCCAGTGGTCACGTCGCCATGCTGGTCGACCAGCACTATGTCAACGGCGTCGACGTGACCTTCTTCGGCCGCCGTTGCAAGGCGAACCCGTTCATCGCCCGGCTCGCGCGCCACGTCGAATGCCCGATCCACGGCACCCGGATCATCCGCCTGCCCGACAAGCATCGCTTCCGCGTCGACCTCACCGAAGCCATCGAGCCGCAACGCGACGCCAGCGGCAAGATCGACGTCGCCGGTACCATGCAGGTCATCACGTCAGTGGTCGAAGGCTGGATACGCGAGCACCCTGAGCAATGGCTGTGGGTGCACCGGCGCTGGCGCTGATACGCTTCGCTACCTTCCGGTCTTGATCTTGGTCCACAGCCGGTTCATCAGCCGCTGCGTCTTCGGATCATGGGCGCCGATGGTGTAGAGCTGCTTCATCGTCGCCTCGTCCGGATAGATCGTCTTGTCGTCGAGGATCGCACGATCGATGAACTTCTGGCTCGCCAGATTGCCGTTGGCGTAGGAGATGAAGTTCGAGTTCTTCGCCGCCACCTCCGGCTTCTGCAGGTAGTTGATGAAAGCGAGCGCCTCCGCCGTATTCCTGGCGTCGCGTGGTATCGCCAGATTGTCGAACCACAGTTGCGCGCCTTCCTTCGGGATCGAGTAGCCGATCTCCACGCCGTTCTTGGCTTCCGTCGCGCGCTTCTGTGCCTGCTTGATGTCGCCGGAAAAGCCCACCACCAGGCAGATTTCGCCCGAGGCGAGTGCGTTGAGATATTCCGAGGAATGGAATTTGCGTACGTACGGCCTGATCTTCATCATCAGGTCCGCGGCCTTCTGCAGGTCGGCTTCCTTCGTCGAGTTCGGATCGAGCCCGAGATAATGCAGCGCCGCCGACAGGATGTCGTCGGAGGAATCGAGCATGTGTACGCCGCAAGCCTTGAACTTGGCGAGGTTTTCCGGCTTGAACACGATGTCCCAGCTGTCGATCTTGCCGTCCCCGCCCAGCACCTCGCGCGCCTTCTTGACGTTGTAGCCGATTCCGGTCGTGCCCCACATATAATTGACGGCATAGTCGTTGCCGGGATCGTATTTCGCCAGTAGCTGGGTGATTTCCGGCCACATATTGGCGAGGTTGGGCAACTTGCCCTTGTCGAGCTTCTGGAAGATGCCGGCCTTGATCTGGCGCTCGAGGAAGTAGGCGGTCGGCACCACGACGTCGTAGCCGGACTTGCCGGCCAACAGCTTGGTCTCAAGCGTATCGTTGGAATCGAAGGTGTCGTAGCGCACCTTGATTCCTGTCTCCTTGGTGAAGTCGTCGGTTATGCCGGGAGCGATATAGTCGGACCAGTTGTAGACGTTGACGATCCGCTCGCCTTTCGGCTGCGCGGCGGCAGGCGTAATCGCCAGGAGGGCAGTGACAACAAACGCGAGACGCATCGGTCCTTGCATGCGGGGTCCTCGATGGTGGGTGACAATCGGCCGGCGGCCCGGCGAGCTCAAGTCCGCCGCAGCGACGCTTTCGACTCGTGCCCGAGCGAGCTAACTCTCGGTCGGCAAACCGAGCTCCTTCCAAGCTTTGATGCCCCCGGCGAGGTGGGCATCATAGGGAAGGCCGGCAGCCTGCGCCATGAGCGACGCGGTGACCGAGCGGTTGCCCGAGCGACAGGCGAACACCACCTGGCGGCCCTGCGGATCGGGGATTGCCGCCGGATCGAATACCGACATGGGCAGGTAGACAGCGCCCGGATAGCGCTCGACCGCGGTCTCGTTCGGCTCGCGGACATCGACCAGCAGGACTTTGCCCTCGGCAAGCCCGCGTGCCACCTCCTCCGGAGAAAGATCGTGCACGTTCTCTCGGCCAAGCTGAGCGGCCATGAGACTACTCCCTGCGTTCAACGCGGCGTCGTCGCCACGGCACAGAAGTCGCGCGTCATGGTCTCGGAATCAAGAGACATCCGTCGAATTTGCGCACGCAAGATTGGGCGTGGACGCAGGCGCCGTCAGATCGTCACTTGCGTGCCGACTTCCACCACCCGCCCGGTCGGGATCTGGAAGTAGTCGGTGGCATCGTTAGCGATCCGGGTGAGCCAGATGAACAGGTGATCCTGCCAACGCGGCATGCCGGAGCGGGCCGCCGGCTTGAGCGCGCGGCGCGAGAGGAAGAACGACGTCGACATGATGTCGAAGGTCCAGCCGAGCTTGCGCGCGATGGCGAGCGCCCTCGGCACGTTCGGGGTCTCCATGAAGCCGAAGCGCAGCGCCACGCGGGTAAAGGTCTGCCCGACCGTTTCGATGCGTACGCGCTCGGCTGGATGGACCCGCGGCGCGTCATCGACCTCGATGGTGAGGATGACGTTGTGCTCGTGCAGCACCTTGTAGTGCTTGAGGCTGTGCATGAGCGCGGTCGGCGCGTTGTCGGGGGTGCTGGTGAGAAACACGGCGGTGCCCGGCACGCGCGCCGGTGGCTTCTTTTCGAGCATGCGCACGAGATCGTCGAGCTGGATCTCCTGCCGCCTTGTCTTCTCGAACAAGAGCCGGCTGCCGCGGCGCCAAGTGTACATCAGCACCATCACCGCGCCGCCCAGCGCGAGCGGCACCCAGCCGCCCTCGAACACCTTGAGCAGGTTGGCACCGAGGAAGGTCAGGTCGATCAGCAGGAACGGCACCATCACCGCCGCGGCCGCAACGGCCGACCAGCGCCAGCACTTCCAGATCACGACGAACGCCATGATGCCGGTGACCACCATGGTCCCGGTGACGGCGATGCCGTAGGCGGAGGCAAGCGCGCTGGAGGAGCGGAACAAGCCGACCAGCAGGAGCACCCCGACAAGCAGGACGAAATTCACCCGCGGCATGTAGATCTGGCCGTAATGCGCTTCCGAGGTGTGGCGGATTTCGAGGCGCGGGAGCAGGCCGAGTTGGATCGCCTGCTGGCTGATGGAATAGGCGCCGGTGATCACGGCCTGGCTCGCGATTACAGTCGCGACCGTCGCCAAGCCCACCATCGGCAGCAGCGCCCAGTCGGGATAAAGCAGAAAGAACGGGTTCTCGATCGCCTTCGGGTCGGCCAGCACCAGCGCGCCCTGTCCGAGATAGTTCACCGCCAGCGACGGCAGCACCAGCCCGAGCCAGGCGGTCTGGATCGGCTTGCGGCCGAAATGGCCGAGGTCGGCATAGAGCGCCTCGGCCCCGGTGACGGCGAGGAAGACGGCGCCGAGGGTGACGAGGCCGATCACCCCGTGGCTGGCAAGAAAGCGCATCCCATAGAGGGGATTGAACGCAAGCAGAACCTCAGGATCGCTGGCAATCGCGATGATGCCGGGGATGGCGATGGCGACGAACCATACCGCAGTGATGGGGCCGAAGAACGCCGCCACCTTCGCAGTGCCGGTGGACTGCACGACAAACAAGGCCACCAGAATGACGATCGTCAGCGGCACGACATAGGGATCGAAGGCGGGGATTGCGACCTTGAGGCCTTCGATCGCGGACAACACCGACAACGCCGGCGTAATCATCGCATCGCCGTAGAACAGCGCCGCGCTGATGATGCCGCAGAGCACCACGGCGGGCGCGCCTTTGGCCAGCGCGCTCTGGGCCAACGCCATCAATGCGAGCGTCCCGCCCTCGCCGCGGTTGTCCGCCCGCAGCAGGATCAGCACGTATTTCAGCGTGACGACGACGATCAGCGCCCACAGGATGAGCGAAAGCACGCCCAGCACAGGCTCGCGGGTGATTGCGCCGTCTTTGCCGACCGCGGCGGTGACTGCCTCGCGCAACGCGTAGAGCGGGCTCGTACCGATGTCGCCATAGACCACCCCGACACTGCCGATCGTGAGCGCCCAGAAAGTGGCGCGCGACTGCGTGTCCGGGTGGCTCTTGGCCGGAAGCGCCTCTCCGGAAGAGGCGGCAAGCGAGGGGGGCATGGGGAGTTTTGCCTGAGTATGCTGCGCCGCAATATGCGCCCAAGGCGCTCCTAGCAGTCAAGTGGGGAGCGGGCCACCCCAGGCATTGCTTGTGGCGGAGGACAGGCGCGCGCCGGATGCAGGGCTGAGCGCTCCGCAAGCGCCGTTGTTCGAAGATTTTTCTGCAATGCAGGTCGGCCGCGCCTCAGACCGCGACTTGAGTCCCAACCTCGACCACGCGGCCGGTCGGGATCTGGTAGAAATCGGTGGCGTCGCTCGCCGATTTTGCCAAGCCGATGAACAAGTGATCCTGCCAGCGCGGCATGCCGGAATGCGCAGCTGGCTTGAGTGCGCGGCGCGAAAGGAAGAACGACGTCGACATGATATCGAAATGCCAGCCGTGCTTGCGCGCGATGGCGAGCGCCTTGGGGACATTGGGCGACTCCATATAGCCGAACCGCAGCGCTACCAGGCTGAAGCGCGGCGAGCGCACCGCGATCTTCACCCGCTCCTCGTCCGGCACTCGCGGCGTATCCGTGGTGACGATGGTGAGGATGACGTTGCGCTCGTGCAGCACCTTGTTGTGCTTGAGATTGTGCAGGAGCGCGGTGGGCGCGAATTCCGGCTGGCTGGTGAGAAACACTGCTGTGCCCGGGACGGTGTGCGGCGGATGCTTTTCGAGGCTTACCAGCAACGTCTCGAGCGGCACCTCGGTGCGCCGGGTCTTCTGCGCGAGGAGATCGGTGCCGCGCCGCCAAGTGAGGATCAGCAGCACCATCGACGCGCCGAACAGGATCGGCGCCCACGCGCCTTCGAGCAACTTGAGCAGATTGGCAGAAAAGAACACCACGTCGACGAACACCAGCGGCGCGACGATGGCGGCGACCCGCCACAGCGGCCAACGCCACAGCTTCCAGATCACGATGAATCCCAGCACCCCGTCGACCACCATGGTAGTGGCGACCGCGATGCCATAGGCGGAGGCGAGCGCGCTCGACGTGCGGAACAGCAACACCAGCAGCAGGACGCCAATCAAGAGCGCACCGGTGACGCGCGGAATATAGATTTGTCCGGCCTGCGAGGCGGAGGTGTGCAGGATGGCGAGCCGAGGCAACAAGCCGAGTTGAATGGCCTGCTGCACCAGCGAATAGGCCCCGGTGATCACCGCTTGACTTGCGATCACCGTCGCCGCGGTCGCGAGCACGACCATGGGCAGCAGCAGCGTTTCGGGCACCAACCGGTAAAACGGGTTCTCGATAGCCGCGGGGTCCGCGAGCACCTTGGCGCCCTGGCCGAAATAGTTGAGCAATAGCGCCGGCAGCACGAGACCGAACCACGCGACTTGAATTGGCATACGCCCGAAATGGCCGAGGTCGGCATAGAGCGCCTCCGCTCCGGTGACCACGAGGAAGACGAGGCCGAGCGTCACCAGGCCAATGTCTCCGTGATCACGAAGAAACATAACGGCGTAGACGGGATTGATGGCCGCGAGCACTCCCGGGTCATCGCGAATGTGCAGCAGCCCGGCCGCCGCGATGGCGACGAACCAGATGGTCATGACCGGCGCGAAGAAGCTCGCCACCCGCGCCGTGCCGCGGCTCTGGCCGGCAAACAAACCGAGCAGGATGGCCACGGTCAGAGGCACGACGTAATGGTCGAAGGCGGGTGTGACGAGCTTCAGGCCTTCGATCGCCGACAAGACCGAGATCGCCGGCGTAATGACGGCGTCTCCCAGGAACATGGAGGCGCCGACCACACCGAGCAGGAACACCAGCGCGGTTCGCCGCCCGAGCGCACGCGTCGCCAGCGCGGTCAGGGAGAGCGTGCCGCCCTCCCCATTGTTGTCGGCGCGCAGCAGGAGCAGCACGTACTTGATCGCCACCACGACGATCAGCGCCCACAGGATGAGCGAGAGCACGCCGAGCACGACGTCGCGCGTCACCGGGCCGGATTGGACGGCCGCCGCCACCGCCTCGCGGAAGGCGTAGAGCGGGCTGGTGCCGATATCGCCGTAGACCACGCCGACGCTGGCGAGCGCCAACGCCAGAAGCTTCGATCGCTCCGGCAAGGCACGCCCGGCCGCCGATTGGGCGGCACCGGATGCGGCGTTGTCGTTCGCCATCTGGGCCATGGGCGTACCAGTCCGACGCACCGTAAGACGACAAGAAGAGGGAGCGCCTAGGCCGCTATATTCCCATACTCTTCCTTGAGGAGTCCGAGGCGAGCGTAGATGTCGCGATCGGACACCTGGAACAGGCGTGCCATGCCGCCGACGCTCTTGTGCACGATCCGGTTGCCTTGCGGCAACGTGAAGATATCGCGCTTGTTCCACCGGATCGTCTCATTGCCCACTTGACTTTCGCCCGAGCCCTCCACCACGCAGCAGACCGAGCTCGCGGTGGTGCGGAAGGGCAGCGTGCTCGCGCCCGCATCGAGCTGCACCAGGAAACAGTCGATCATCGCCATGCCGCCTCCGCCGGTGAGCG
>JBKPUA010000191.1:0-4283 GCA_046735815.1 Pseudomonadota bacterium | reverse complement strand
CTCGGCCGCGCCGGCATCTGGGTGCGTCGCTTTGCCGAGCAGCCCGCCTGGCTGCGCTTCGGGCTGCCGGCGGATGAAGGAGCTTGGAGGCGCCTGCGCGCCGCGCTTGCCGCCTTCGCACGATGAACCACGAGACGGCGGCATGCGCGGCGGACGCAGGAATCAGTCAGGATGACCCGAGTCGTAAGCGCGCAGGAGCTGTCCGCGAATGAACGGATCCGGATCGCGGCCGATGATTCGGTTCCCCGAAACCACGTCGGTAGGCTGAATCTTGACGATCGGACCGAAGCCATAGTTCGGATTGGCCTGGGCATCATAGGCATAGCCCGAGGGTGGGACTTGGTAGCCGTATGGATATTGGTACCCGTATGTATAACGGGGCGCATGCGATAGCCCGTGCGTGTAGCGGGCCGCGTGCGATGGGTGGCTGCGGGCATTCGCGGCCTCGGCGGCGAGCGACGTCGCAAGCACGACCGAGGCCACGAGCACCACCCTCCTGGCGAGCGTTTTCATGGCTTGTCTCCACGTCATCGTTGATCGATGACATGGAGGTGGTGGTCGGATTCGGATCAGTTTGAACGGTCTTGCCGTGCGTTGCCGGCGATTGCCCCACCAACGATCACAAGGCGGAGAGGTGAAGCGTCGCGTGTACGAGGGGCGCGGAAGCGACTATCCCCGCCCCGACTTCGATTTTCGTCGCCCGTCGGCCGTGGCAAGCGACGCTGTTTTTTCCCCCTGACGCGCGCTGAGCTTTGAGTGTGGAGCCGCTTTGGCCGCAACGCGCTCGGCCGCGGCCTTGGCGCCCACGCGCGTCGTGGCAGTTTTCGCCGCGGTTCGTGTCGCGATGGCTTTTGCCGCCGTGCGCGTCGCCGCGGTGCGCGAATTGCGCTTCGTCCGGCGGCTGCTCGCCACCTGCACCGTCGGCTCGAGACCGTGGGCGCTCGCTTCCAGCGCGCGTACCGGAGTCGGCGCCGCGCGGTGCAATGACTCGGCTGCGCTCGCCATGCTCTCGATCATGCGATTGCCGGCCTCGAACATGCTTTCGAGGTCGAACGGGCCTGCGGCGCTCACCGTCTCGCGCAGCGGGTTCTGCGCCAGGATCATCTTTACGCTGGTCGGCTGACAATGATTCCACTCCGCCCGATCATGCGGCCCATAGGGGCACACGACGCCGTTCCTGGCGGCGATCTCGTGCCACAGCAGCGCCTCGGGCGAGCCGGGCCGCCCGATGCCCTGCATGTCGACCGCAAGCCCATAAGTGTGCAGCGAGTTGAACTTATCCGAGAAGCCGCCGACCCCGAACGCGGGCGGCCGATAAGCGGAGAACACGCCGGCAAACGGCAGTCCGGCGCCGCGCGCTTCGCGGATCGCGTTGGCCAACCGAACGACGAATTCGGGATGCAGCCGTCCGATCGCAAGCTCCGGACCTTGCAGCGTCATGGTGTAACCCGGGCTCGCGGTCTCGATCACATAGGCGCGCGCGTCGGCGATCTCCTCGGGGGTCCGCTCGGCGTCTTCGCAGGCCAGCCCGCCGGACGAGGACGGCTCCGCCTGAGGCGATGCGGCATCATTGGAGCTGCACGCCGGCGCGGGCGTGACCGGCGTCGAAGGATCGGCCCCGGACGGATCGGACAGGGCGGCGCTCGGCGATAACGGCATCATGGCGAGCGCTAGAAGCGCCGGTGTGAGAGCGGGCGCGCAGTTCGACACTGTGGCGAGAAATCGTCGCATGAGATCCCCGTGCTTGTTGTTGTGATGATTGGCCCGCGAACGCGGAGCGCGCGCAGGTCTACGAGGATTGCGACGAGAATGTGATCGATCTGCGCTAGTGCATGGCTAGGGCGCGCTCAATGCAATGGACAGCGTCACGGGATGAAATGGCGCGCCGATTCTACCGGAATCTTTGTGTCCGCCCCTTCACTGCGGCTTGCCGCCGACTCAAAAAGTGATTGCCAGAATCAGGCCGGGTGATCCTCAACGGTTATCGCTCGCACCCGCGACCCAAGTCGCGAGGACCTTCATGTCGATCGGGTCGAAGGCCACCAGATCGGCGCGATATCCCGGAGCAAGCCTGCCGAGCTCATGTCCGAGACCGAGGAACATGGCGGGGTGCGTCGACGCAAACCGCAACGCGTCCGACAACGGTACGCCTAGCAGCCGAACGCAATTGCGCACCGCGCTCGCCATGTCGAGCGCGGTGCCGGCGAGCGTTCCATCGGCCGTGACGCAGCGGTCCTCGCGCACGGTGATGGTTTCTCCGTGCAGCTTGAAGGCGGAGCCGCTTCCGCCGACGGGCGGCATCGCATCGGTCACCAGCATCGGATGGCCGAGCCCGCGCAGGGCGAGACGGAGCATGGCGGGATCGACATGCACGCCGTCCACGATCAGGCCATACCAGGCCTCGGGCGATTCCAGTGCCTGCGCTATAGGTCCGGGATCCCGGCTGGACAGTGGGCGCATGGCGTTGAACAGGTGGGTGAAGCCGGTGAGCCCCTCCGCCATGGCCGCGCGCGTCTGCTCATAGGTCGCCATGGAGTGACCGAGCAACACGCGCACGCCGGCCGCGACGAGCGCAGCGATGAAGCCCGGCGGCACGACTTCGGGCGCCAAGGTCACGAGCAGCACGCCCTGGCGCGGCGCGCTCAGCATGGCGAAGTCGTCAGGGCCAGGGTGCCGGATGTGGCGGCGGTCGTGCACGCCCGGCTTTTCGGGCGAGAGATAAGGACCCTCGAGGTGAATGCCGAGCACGCTTGGCTCACGCTCGACGGCGATGTGGCTTGCGTCCAAGGCCAGCCGCATTTTTTCCGCGCTGTCGGTGATCAACGTCGGCAGCAGGCTGGTAGTGCCGAATTTTCGATGAGCGGCCGCGATCGCGACCATGGCTTGCACGGTCGGCTGATCGTTGAGCAGCACGTCTCCGCCGCCGTTCACCTGCAGGTCGATGAATCCGGGCGCAAGCCAAGCGCCTGTGGGTAGGACGCGCCGGAAGATCGCCCGCGACACGTCCGCCGCCGGGACGAGATCCGCGATGCGCGAGCCATCGACGATGACCGCGGTGCGCTCGCGCACGACCTTGCCATCGAACACGTGGTCCGCCGCAACCGCCTTCAGCGCGGGTTCGCTCATCTCGTCCGCGTGACCTTTTGCAGATGCCGCGGCGCCTGCGCGTCGGCGCCACGGCGTCGGGCTAGGCGAATGGCGAGCGCGTAGAAGCTCTGGATCAGGCAGACTGCATCCGCATCGGGATGGTCCGCAGGGAGCGCAGGCAGGCTGCCAGCCTGCCGGCCGTCATCGGTCGTGAACACGTTGGCATTCTTGCGGCGCAGATCGGCGGCGAGCGCGTCGAGCCCGGCGGCGGCCTCATCGGTCGGCATGAACAGCAGTACGGGATAGGAGGCCTCGACCAGCGCGATCGGGCCATGGGCGAATTCCGCGCCGCTGAACGCCTCGGCATGGAGATTCGAGGTCTCCTTGAATTTCAACGCGGCCTCGCGCGCGATCGCGAGCGTTGGCCCGCGTCCCAGCGTCACGAGGCTCGCGGCCTCGCTCAGCGGCTCGAGTGCTGCGCTCCAATCGAGATGCGTCGCTGCCGCGAGGCGGTCCGGCAGGCGCTCGATCGCCGCCCGCAGGTCCTCGAGCTTCGCCCAGCCAGCGACGATGTGCAGCCAGGCGGACAGGCTGGTCACGAAGGTTTTCGTTGCCGCCACGCTGAGCTCCGCCCCCGCGGCCATCGGGAGCACGATGTCGGACGCTCTCGCCAGCGGACTCTCGGTATCGTTGACGATGGTGGCGGTGAGCGCGCCGCCGGCCTTGGCCATCTCTGCGGACTCGACGAGATCGTCGCTCTTTCCCGACTGCGAGACCGTGAGGAAGAGTTGGCCCCTGAGCTTCAGGCGCTGCTTGTAGATGGTGGCCACGTTGGGCGCAAAAGCGCCGACCGGGATGCCGAGATGGCGCTCGACGAGGTGCTTGCCGAACGTCGCCGCATGGGCCGAGCTGCCGCGCGCGCAGGTCACGATCGAGCTCGGCGGATCGCGGCTCAGCCGACGCAGGAGCTCCGCCAACGGCGCTGCCAATGCCGGGCGCTGCCGCCGCACCGCCTCGGGTGACTCCTGCCATTCCGTTTCGATGGTAACGCGGACGTTGCTCACCGGGGACGTCTCGTGGCGGCCACGTCATGGCGCGGCTCCGATTCGACCGCCCTGCGGGCCAGTTGCAGCGCGCCGGCAAGCGCATCGTCAAGCGGAGGAACGAGATGGCGGCGCGTGTCGTCCGCCAGCCAT
>JBKPUA010000190.1:0-11738 GCA_046735815.1 Pseudomonadota bacterium | reverse complement strand
GCCGCCGGCGACGCCCGCCGCGTCGTTCATCAGCCGCGCGATCTCGTCGAAGAAGCGATTGGTGGTCTGGGTCATGGCCGCTCTCGGCTTGGCATGCAGATTGTCCCCCTCAGAATGGGGTCGCTTTGTTTTGTTCGCAAGACCGAGCGCGCCCTATTGCGGCTCGATCTTCGCCGCCTTCACCAGCAGCCCCATTTCGCGATCTCGCCCTGCAGGCGCTGCGCGCGCGGCCGCGACGCGCGATGCCGGTGGGCAGCGTCGTTGCGGTCAGTCACCATGCCGATCGCGGGCTCGCCGGTGGCGGCTTGACTTCGCGGGGTACCTGCCCGCATCACGCGCTCGAGAGTGGACCTGTTCCGCCATGCCGCTTTACGTCATTCCCTTCCCCACGATCGACCCGGTGCTGATCAGCTTCGGGCCGGTCGCCGTTCGCTGGTATGCGCTTGCCTATATCGTCGGCATTCTCCTGGGCTGGCTCTATGCGCGCGCCACCATTCGCCGCGACAACCTGTGGGGAAGCCCGGTGCCGATGACCGTCAACGATTACGACGACTTCGTGCTGTGGGTGACGCTCGGCATCATCCTGGGCGGCCGCATCGGCTATGTGCTGTTCTACAATCCCGGCTATTTCGCCGCCCACCCGATGGAGAGCCTGCAGCTCTGGAAGGGCGGCATGTCGTTCCATGGCGGCTTCCTCGGCTGCGTGCTCGCGGTGATCCTGTTCGCACGCTATCGCCGACTGTCGATTCTTTCGCTCGGCGACATCACCTGCGCGGCCGGGACCATCGGCATCTTCCTCGGGCGCATCGCCAATTTCATCAACGGCGAGCTGTGGGGGCGGCCGACCGATGTGCCTTGGGCCATGGTGTTTCCGACCGGCGGACCGCTGCCACGCCATCCGAGCCAGCTCTACGAGGCCGCACTCGAAGGATTCTTGCTGTTCGTGCTGCTCGCCGCGTTGATTCGCGCGGGAGCGCTCAAACGGCCGGGCTTGATTCTCGGCGCCTTCGCCCTGGGCTACGGTGTCGCGCGCTCCATCGCCGAGCACTTCCGCGAGCCCGACCCGCAGCTTGGTTTTCTCTGGGGCGGCTTGACCATGGGGACCCTGCTTTCGATTCCATTGATGCTCGCCGGCATCGTTCTGATCGCGGTGGCACTGCGGAGAAAGCCGGCAGGACAGATGTAAATGGTGGACCAGAGAACCCCGCTCGAGACCGACATTCGCCGGCGCATCGCGGCCAGCGGGCCGATGGCGGTAGCGAAATACATGGACCTTTGCCTGAGCGATCCCGTGCGCGGCTACTACATGACCCGCGACCCGCTCGGCGCCGCCGGCGATTTCATCACCGCGCCGGAAATCAGCCAGATGTTCGGTGAGCTCATGGGCCTGTGGGCGGCAGCGGTTTGGCGCACGATGGGGTCGCCCGACCCTGTGCGCGTGGTCGAGCTCGGACCCGGGCGCGGCACCATGATGGTCGACGCCTTGCGTGCGGCCAAGGTAATGCCGGCGTTCCGCGCCGCCATCGCACTGCATCTGGTCGAGGTCAGCCCGGAGCTGCAACGCCTGCAGCGCGAGGCTTTGGCGCTGCACGAGGTGCCGGTGTCGTGGCATCAATCGATCGAAGCGGTGCCGGACGGGCCGCTGCTCCTGCTCGCCAACGAGTTCTTCGATGCCTTGCCGGTGCATCAGGCGGTGCTGTGCGCCGACGGCTGGCACGAACGCGTGATCGAGATCGGCGAGGACGGCACGCTGCAATTCGGCATCGAGCGCGATCCCATTCCGCTGTTCGAGAAACTTCTGCCCGCCACCCTGCGCGCCGCGAGTCTCGGCGACATCTTCGAGTGGCGCTCGGACCGGATCGCGCTCGAGATCGGCCGCCGCGTGGCGCGCTTCGGCGGCGCCGCGCTGATCCTCGATTACGGCCACGGCGAGAGCGCTGTCGGCGAGACGCTGCAAGCGGTCGGCCGGCATCGCTTCGCCGAGCCGCTGCTGGCGCCCGGGGAGCTCGATCTCACGGCGCACGTTGATTTTCAGGCGTTGGCGGAAGCCGCCGAGGGCATGGGGGCGCGCGCGCATGGACTGGTGACCCAGGCGCTACTGTTGCGCCGGCTCGGCATCGAGCAGCGGGCGGCGGCGCTCAAGGCGGCGGCGCCGCCCAACTACGCCGGCACCATCGACGCGGCGCTCGCCCGCCTCACCAGCGAGGACCGCACCGGCATGGGCCGCCTGATCAAGGCCATGGCCATCGCGAGCCCCAAGCTCGACGAGCTGCCCGGGTTCGAAACATGAGCGAATCCGCGCCGACGCGCTTGTCATCGCAGGGGAAAGCCGGGCATGACGTTGCGGCCATGCTCGAAGCTCCCTCACTTGCCCGCCTTGCCGGCATCCGCCATGCCTTCTTTACGCGCGCGGGCGGCGTGTCCGAGGGCGTCTATGCGAGCCTCAACGGCGGACCAGGGTCGGACGATGGGCCGGCCAAAGTGGCGGAGAATCGGGCGCGCATGGCGACGGCGCTCGGCGTGCCGCCGGATTGCCTGCTTACCGCCTATCAGATCCATTCGCCTGACGTGGTGACGGTCGAGCGGCCATGGGGGTCGCAGGAGCGTCCGCGTGCCGACGCGATCGTGACCCGGGTGCCGGGCTTGGCCATCGGCGTCACCACCGCCGACTGCGGACCGGTTCTGCTCGCCGACGATAAGGCCGGCGTTATCGGCGCTGCCCATGCCGGCTGGCGCGGCGCCATCACCGGCGTGCTGGAGGCGACCATCGCCGCCATGGAGCGCTGCGGCGCCGACCGCGCCCGCATCGTGGCCGCGCTCGGCCCGATGATCCGGCAAGCAAACTACGAGATTGGGCCGGAATTCATCACTCGTTTCCGGGCTGAGGACGAGGCAAACGCGCGTTTTTTCCGGCCCTCCTCGCGGCCGGACCATGCCCTGTTCGACCTCGCCGGCTATATCGCCACGCGGCTTGCCGCCGCCGGAATCCGGCAGGTGGAGGATCTCGGCCATTGCACCTATGCCGACCCCACGCGGTTCTTCAGCTACCGCCGGTCGACCCACCGGTGCGAGCGCGACTACGGCCGCCATATCAACGCCATAGCGCTCGCAAACTAGAGGGGACGCCGCCGACCCTAGTGTGGCAGTTCAGAAGTCCGCATCAGTTCTTGCGGCAAGTCCGAAATGCGGACTTCTGAACCAAAGCCACACTAGATCAACAAGTTGCTAGTGTCCTTCGGTTCCGAAGTTCGCACACGGCGGTTGCTGCACAATGATGCGAACTTCGGAATCGGGACACTAGCGCGATTCCTAGGGACAAAATTCGTGCCCCTCGCCGCTCGTATTGCCAGCCTCGGCACCTCCTTGTTATCAGGGCGCCGCGAGCGCGCCGGACTCGCCAGGAGACAGCGATGCGTCCCAATAATGGAGCGATCAAGCTGGTCGCCGGCAACTCCAATCCCGCGCTGGCCGACGCCATTGCCGCCTATCTCGCCACCCCCTTGACCAAGGCGGTGGTGCGGCGCTTCGCCGATATGGAGATCTTCGTCGAGATCCAGGAGAACGTGCGCGGTACCGACGTTTTCGTGATCCAGTCCACCTCGTTTCCGGCCAACGACCACCTGATGGAATTGCTGATCATCATCGACGCGCTGCGCCGCGCGTCGGGGCGGCGCGTGACCGCGGTCATCCCCTATTTCGGCTATGCCCGGCAGGACCGCAAACCGGGGCCGCGCACGCCGATCTCGGCCAAGCTGGTGGCCAACCTGATCACGCGCGCCGGCGCCGATCGGGTCATGACACTCGACCTGCACGCCGGGCAGATCCAGGGTTTCTTCGACATCCCGACCGACAACCTTTATGCCGCGCCGATGATGGTGCGCGACATCAAGGAGCGCTTCGATATCGACAAGGTGATGGTGGTCTCGCCCGACGTCGGCGGCGTCGGCCGCGCCCGCGGGCTTGCCAAGCGCATCAATGCGCCGCTCGCCATCGTCGACAAGCGGCGCGAGCGCGCGGGCGAATCCGAGGTGATGAACGTGATCGGCGAGGTCGAGGGTTATACCTGCATCCTGGTCGATGACATCATCGATTCCGGCGGCACCGTGGTCAACGCCGCCGATGCGCTGCTCGACCAGGGCGCCACTGAGGTCTACGCCTACATTACCCACGGCGTGCTCTCCGGCGGCGCGGTCGCCCGCATTAGCGCCTCGCGCCTCAAGGAGCTGGTTATCACCGACTCGATCCAGCCCACCCAGGCGGTCAAAGTCGCCCGCAACATCCGCACCCTCTCGGTCGCCACCCTGATCGGCGAGGCCATCGGCCGCACCGCCGCCGAGGAGTCGGTCTCGAGCCTGTTCGACTGAGTCGACAGGCGCCCTGTGGAGAATCGACTCCCAGCGGGCGAGATATCCACCAATCGTTGCCCGCCGCCCCGCGCGATCGGCCTTTAGCCGCTGGAATCGAAGGGGTTATATTCGAGTCGCCAAGTGATTCGCCCCGGCGCGGTCAACGGGCGCCACCGGGGACCGCGGAAGAACAGCGCTTGTGGCTTGCGTGCGGGCGCGTGCGCATCCCAGGTCGAGCAGCAGGGTGGAAACCAACATGTCCCTCATCGACTTTACCGAACAGCCACAGGCCAACCCGCTCGAGGTGGTCGAGCGAGTCGCCGCCAGCAATGGCTGGTCGTTCGAGCGCGCCGGCGAGGACGAGATTACCATCCTCGCAGGGGGGAAATGGACCGACTACCAGGTCTCGTACACCTGGATGTTCGACATCGAGGCGCTGCATCTCGCCTGCGCCTTCGAGCTCAAGGTGCCGGAGCGCTGCCGCGGCGAGGTGCAACAGCTGATCTCGCTGATCAACGAGCAGATGTGGGTCGGCCATTTCGACCTCTGGACACAGGACGGCCTCGTCATGTACCGCCACGCGCTGGTGCTCGCGGGAGGGGTCGAGGCCACCGGCCGACAATGTGAGACGCTCCTCGCCACCGCGCTCGATGCCTGCGAGCGCTATTTCCCCGCCTTCCAGTTCGTGGTCTGGGCCGGCAAGCCCGCGCGCACGGCGCTCGACGCCACCATGTTCGAGACCCAGGGTCAGGCCTAGCATCGCGGCCTCGCGCGCGATTCCCGCAGCGTTGGCTAATCTTTCCCGGCTGTGTTTACTGTCAACAAATCCGCTCCGCGCGGGATGATGACAGGCGAGTTACGGCCATGGCGACATCGGCTTCGACGACGAAGGACGCACCCACTTTAGCCAATCTCTCCGGCACCATCCTCCTCGCCGGCGCCGGCAAGATGGGGAGCGCCATGCTGGAGGGCTGGCTGGCGCTCGGGCTCGATGCCCGTCGCGTTGCCGTGTTGGAGCCGCAGCCGACGCCCGAGCTTGCGGCGCTCATCGCGCGCGGGCTGCGCCTCAATCCGTCGCGCGACGCGGTCGGCGAGGTCGCCGCCGCAGTGGTCGCGGTCAAGCCGCAAGTCGCGCCCGAGGTGCTGCCGGCGCTTGCTCCGTTCCTGGGCACGACGACGGTTGTCGTGTCCATCATGGCCGGCCGCACGCTCGCGTTCCTGAGCGGCGCGCTGCCGGGCGCCCCGCTCGTGCGCGCCATGCCGAACACGCCGGCGGCGATCGGCCGCGGCATCACGGTCGCGGTTGCGAACGCGGCCGTCACGCAGCCGCAGCGCACGCTCGTCGACGCGCTGCTCTCCGCCGTCGGCGCGGTGGAGTGGGTCGCGGATGAGGCGCTCATGGACGCGGTCACCGCGCTCTCCGGCTCCGGGCCGGCCTACGTCTTCCTGCTGGCCGAGTGTATGGCGCAAGCGGGCGCCGCCGCCGGCCTGCCGGGCGCGCTCGCCGCCACGCTGGCGCGCGCCACCGTCGCCGGCGCCGGCGAGCTGCTGCGTCGCTCGCCGCTCGATGCCGCGACATTGCGGCAGAACGTCACTTCGCCGGGCGGGACCACGGCCGCTGCCCTCGAGGTGCTGATGGCAGCGAACGGGCTCGCACCGTTGATGACCAAGGCCATCGCCGCGGCGACGCGGCGCTCGCGCGAGTTGGCGGGCTGACGCTTCGTCCCACGCGGCATTTGCGGATATGACCCTCTGCGACGCGTGCGCCTCGCCCTGGCAGGCGTCGAGTGACCGGCCTACATTGATGGCAGGGGAGAAAGTCGTCGAGGAGCGTGCCATGGCCCGCAGACCGCCGCCAAAATCCGCCGCCCGGCCACCGGCAGGCGACGCAAAGCCCGAGCGCGAGCGCATCATCGACGCCTTCATGGCGCTGCTTGCCGAAAAGCCGATCGAGGAGATCGGTTTTGCCGAGATCGCGAGGGGCGCCGGCGTTTCGCTCTCCGCGCTGCGCGGCGCGTTCGGCTCAACGCTCGCGATCTTCGCTGCGCACGTGAAGGCAATCGACCGCGCGGTGCTCGCGGGCGGCGATGCCGACATGGCCGAGGAGCCGCCGCGCGAGCGCCTGTTCGACGTGTTGATGCGCCGGCTCGAAATCCTCGCCCCGCACAAGGCAGCGGTGCGCTCGCTGCTGCGCTCGGCCGGCCGCAATCCCGGCTTGGCCTTCGCCTTGAACGGTCTCGCCGTGCGCTCGCAGCAATGGATGCTCACCGCCGCCGACATCGACGCTGCCGGGCCGCGCGGTATGGTGCGCGCGCAGGGGCTAGCGATGCTGTTCGCGTCGGTGCTGCGTACCTGGGTCAGGGACGACGATCCGGGCCTCGCCCGCACCATGGCGGCGCTCGACCGTGCGCTCGCGCGCGGACAACGCTGGTCGGCCTTCCTCGATGAGCTTTGCCGGATTCCCGCCTGCGCGTCCCGCCTCGGCCGCCGCCGGCGCCGGGGCGCCGGCGATGCCGACGACGAGACCGTGGCGGCGTAGCTAGACCGGCACCCGCACCGTCGCGCGCAAGCCCCCGAGCGGGCTGTCCGACAAGATGATGTCGCCGCCATGGGAGCGGGCAATATCGCGGGCGATCGCGAGCCCGAGCCCGGTGCCGCCTTCGTCCTGATTGCGCGCGTCGTCGAGCCGCAGGAACGGCTTGAACACCTCTTCGCGCTGATGCGGCGCGATACCGGGGCCGTCATCGTCGACGGTGATGCTGAGCCAACGGTGGTCGCGATGGCCGGTGATGGAGATCGACCGAGCGAAGCGCGCCGCGTTGGAGACGAGATTGGCGAGGCAGCGCTTGAACGCCGCCGGCCGTACCGTCACGATCGGATGACCGTGGAAGTGCACGCTCGATTTGTGACCGTTGCGCTCGGCGTCGGCCTTGAGCTCCTCAAGGAACGCGCCCATGTCGGTCGGCGCCGACTGCTCACCCGAATCGCCGCGCGCAAAGGCGAGATAGGCCTCGAGCATGCGGCCCATCTCGTCGACGTCCTTCTTCATCGCTTCGAGCTCGGGACTGTCGCCGATCAAAGCGAGCTCGAGTTTGAAGCGGGTGAGGATGGTGCGCAGGTCGTGCGACACGCCGGCGAGCATGGCGGTGCGCTGCTCGAGGGTGCGCTCGATGCGCCGTTTCATCTCGATGAAGGCGAGCGCCGCGCGGCGAACCTCGCGCGCGCCGCGCGGGCGGAAATCGGGCACCTCGCGCCCCTTGCCGAAGCTTTCGGCGGCGTCGGCGAGCCGCAGGATCGGCCGGATCTGGTTGCGCAGGAACAGCACCGCGACGGTGATCAGCACCAGCGAGGTGCCGACCATCCAGGCCAGGAAGATGTGGGAGTTCGACACATAAGCGGCGCGGCGCGGTGCGAACACCCGCATGACCGCATCGTCGAGCTTGATGCGAATCTCGACCAGCGCCGAGCGGCCGACGGTATCGATCCAGAACGGCCGGCCGATCTGCTTCCTCACTTCTTCCGAGAGCGCCTGGTCGACCAGCGAGAAGAACGGCTTCGGTCCCGGCGGCGGCAATTCATTGACCGGCAGAAAGTCGACCACGAGGCCGAGCTTTTCCTGCGCGATGCGGCGCAGCTGCGCGTGGTCGGGATCCTGCGGATAGACCTTGTTGACGTCGATCAGGGTGGCGATGTCCTGCACCACGCCGCCGGAGAGCCGTTGCGTCACCAGGTTGTAGTGGCGCTCCATGAACATGTAGGCGACCACCGATTGCAGCACGACCATGGGCGCGATGATGATCAACAGCGCGCGCGCATAGAGGCCCTTCGGCATGACGTTCTTCACCGTCATGCTGGTGCGGTCGTAGAGCTCGTAGCAGCGCTCGGCGGCCGACCGCGCCACCGAGAAGCTCCAACGCGCCATCGAGAGGCTCGAGCGCAACGCCGCGATGCCGAGATCGAGCGTGGTCATGGCGTCGTCACCAGCCTGTATCCGATGCCGCGCACGGTCTGCACCAGCAGCGGATTGGCGGGATCGTGCTCGATCTTGCGGCGCAGACGATTGACCTGCACGTCGACCGCGCGCTCGCCGGTGGCGCCGCCGTTGCCGGCGAGCGCCTGGCGCGGCACGGTCTCGCCCGGGGTGGTGGCCAACAGGCGCAGCATGTCGCGCTCGCGATCGGTGAGCCGGATGATCTCCTCGCCGCGCTTGAGCTCGCCGCGCACGATGTGGAAGCGGAACTCGCCGAACCGCACCGTCTCGAGCGGCTGCGCCACCGCCGGCCGCGCGCGCCGCAGGATGCTGGCGATGCGCAGCGAGAGTTCCTTGGGCTCGAACGGCTTGCCGACGTAGTCGTCGGCGCCGATGCTGAGCCCCTCGATGCGGCTCTGCGGCTCGTCGCGGGCGGTCAGCATGATGATCGGCACGCTCGACGACGAGCGCAGGTCGCGCGCGAGGTCGAAGCCGGTCTCACCCGGCATCATGATGTCGAGGATCAAGAGATCGAAGCGCAACCCCTGCAGCTTGGCGCGCGCGTCGGCGGCGGTATCCGCGGTGGTGACGCGGTAGCCTTCGCCGAACAAGAAGCGCGAGAGCAGATCGCGGATGCGGCGGTCGTCGTCGACCACCAGCAGGTGCGGAGCGTCGTCGGGGAGCGCGGTGGATACCGTGGTCATGGCCCGCATCCCGGCCCCGGAGCTAGCCGCGCACGCGCCGCACCCGGTCGGCTCGCGCGATGAACCGCAGCACGGAGTCGCGGTGGTCGGCGTTGATCATGGCGGTGAGAAGACGGCAGGCCGCATCGTGCGCGTTCGGCCCGAGCTCGGAGAGAGCGCGCGCGACGCGCGCGGTCTGCAGCCCCGCGAGCTTCATCGCCAGGCTCTCGCCTTTGGGCGTGACGTAGAGCAGACGCTGGCGCCGATCGTTGGCGCCTTCCTTCTGCACCACGTAGCCCTGGTCGATGAGCTGCTTGAGCACGCGGCCGAGCGACTGCTTGGTGATCTTCAGAATGTCGAGCAGCTCCGCAACCTTCATGCCGGGATTGCGATTGACGAAATGCAGCACTCGGTGGTGGGCGCGGCCGAAGCCGAACTTCGCCAGCACGTCATCGGGGTCGCCGATGAAGTCGCGATAGGCGAAGAACAAGAGCTCGATGACGTCCCAGATCGGCTCGTTGGCGCGGGCCGACCGGTCCCCGGCAGCAAATGGCCGATCGGTTGCAAGTGGGACAGTTAGGTCAGCCATATTGACATATTTCGATTAGATTGTTATCCAGCCCCCGGTCGCCACGAAAGGATCGTGCGTGAGCGCCAGCTTCGAGCGGATTGCGCCCGAGGCGCAACCGCGCTCTCATGGTCCGGCGAAACATACCGGGTGTCGGTCCGCGACGCAAAAGTATAAGGGGCGGGAGCGTCCCGCCGACGCCGCGACGCGCTCCGAGGAGGAAATGCCATGGCTGAGAAACCCTACGACCGCCTCGACGGCGTCATCTGGTACGATGGCAAGCTCGTGCCTTGGGGCGAGGCGACCCTGCACGTGCTCTCCCACGGCCTGCATTACGCGAGCTCGGTGTTCGAGGGTGAGCGCGCCTATGGCGGCGAAATCTTCAAGAGCACCGAGCATTCGGAACGGCTCAAGCGATCGGCCGAGCTACTCGATTTCGACATCCCCTATTCGGTGGCCGAGATCGATGCGGCCAAGCGCCTCGTGCTGGAAAAGAACGCGCAGGCCGACGCCTATGTGCGGCCGGTGGCCTGGCGCGGCTCGGAGATGATGGGGGTTTCGGCGCAGAAGAACAAAATCCACCTCGCCATCGCCACGTGGCAATGGCCGAGCTATTTCGATCCGGTGCAGCGCTTGAAAGGCATCAAGCTCGATCTCGCCGATTACCGCCGCCCGGATCCGGCGACCGCCCCGGCGCGCGCCAAGGCCGCGGGCCTCTACATGATCTGCACCATTTCCAAGCACAAGGCCGAGCGCAAGGGCTACGCCGACGCCATGATGCTGGACTGGCAGGGCCGCGTGGCTGAGTGCACCGGCGCCAACATCTTCTTCATCCGCGACGGCAAGATCCACACGCCGATCGCCGACTGTTTCCTCGATGGCATTACCCGCCGCACCGCGATCGATCTGGCGAGGAAGCGCGGCATCGAGGTGGTCGAGCGGCGCATCATGCCGGACGAGCTCACGCAGTTCGCCGAGTGCTTCATCACCGGCAGCGCCGCGGAAGTGACGGCGGTGTCGGAGATCGCGCAGTGGAAGTTCACGCCCGGCGCGATCACGCAGCAACTCATGGCCGACTACACCGCCGAGGTGCAGCCGAAGGGCAAGAAGGCGGCGGCGTAAACTCGGCTTGGCGTCGCCGCCGCAGCCAAACGGCAAGCCCCGAAGCGCTAATCCGAACCGGGCGAATGGGCGGCGATCATGGCTTCGCCCATGCGCACGAGGCGCGCGCCCAAGCCGTCGGTGCCGACGCTTTGCGCGGTGACACGCGCGCCCTCCAACAGCAGGTCCAATTCGTCGGCCAGCATGTCCGGCTCGGCGAGGCCGGCGGCGCGGCATAGCTCGATGAGCCGCGCCCGCTGCGCGACCTTGAATTCCTCGATCACCCGCCGCGCCGGGTGATTCTTCTCCGGCAGCTCGACCGCGGCATTGGCGAGCGGGCAGCCGCGCTCGTCGCTGCTGGCGGCATGCTCCGCCATCTCGGCCAGCCAGGCGCGCAGTTGCGCACGCGCGTCGCCGGGATGGACCTCGCTGAAGCGCTCCCAGCAGGTGTCCGCGAGCTTGGCGGACTGACGCAGATATTCCGCCACCAGCTCGTCCTTGGACGTGAAATGCCGGTAGAGCGTCATCTTGTTGGTGCCGGCCGCTTCGGCAATGGCATCCACGCCTACCGCCCTGATTCCATGGCGATAGAACAGCTCGCCAGCGGCTGCGAGGAGGCGTGCCCGCGGCGGAATTCGACTGTTCTTTTCGTGCGTTGCGGCTGCGATGGGGGTCACGGAGGCGCTCCCTCTTGACACGGGTGTTACCGGTCAGTATCTGATATGTAGTGTTACCGGTCAGTACCACAAGCCGGGCCCGTCGTCACCCGATTTCGAGCGTCACCCATCCAGTCAGGAGCAAGCCATGAGCCTTCAGCCAGCAACCGCGTCGCGAAGCGCCAGCCCCGCCGACCCGGCGGCCGCGCCCAACGCCCTGTTCTCGCCCTATCGCCTGGGCGACCTCGCGCTTGCCAACCGACTGGTGATGTCGCCGATGACGCGCAGCCGCGCGCTCGATGGCAATGTCCCGCATCCGCTCGCCGCCACCTATTACGCCCAGCGCGCCTCCGCCGGTCTGATCGTGAGCGAGGCCACGCAGGTGAGCCCGCAAGGGGTTGGCTACATCCGCAC
>JBKPUA010000189.1:0-4201 GCA_046735815.1 Pseudomonadota bacterium | reverse complement strand
TGGCGCGACATGACGGTCATTCCCTTGCGCGGCGTGCGGCGCGCGCTCAAATCGCCGCCGGCGCTGGTCGCGCCTGCGACCGCGGAGCTCTTTCGCACCAGGATCAAGGCGGTCGAGCTCGAGGCCGAGCGCCTGCAGCAGGAGGCGATGTACGAGCTTGCCCGCGCCGCCTTGTGGGGGCGCGAGGCGCCGTCGCTCGATGCCGCCGCGCGTGCCAATATTGCGGCTTACGAGGCAATGGGGGGCAAGGCTTTCCCCAAGGATGCGATCGAAACCCTGCTCGCGGCGCTCAACGGCCTCGAGCGCAAGACGGAGAAATGAGATGGACCAGGACGTCTATGACCGCGGTCTCGCCATGCGTCGCAAGGTGCTCGGCGCCGAGTATGTCGATCGCGCGCTTAAGAGCGCCGACGACTTCAACCGCGATTTTCAGCGCATCGTCACCCAGTATTGCTGGGGCGAGGCTTGGGGCGACGATACGCTCACGCCGCGCGAGCGCTCGATTCTCAACCTCGGCATGATCGCCTCGCTCGGCAAGATGGAGGAATTCCAGACCCACGTGCGCGGCGCGCTGCGCAACGGGCTCACGCCCAACGAGATTCGCGCGGTGCTGACCCAGATCGCGGTCTACTGCGGCATCCCGGTCGGGGTGGATTGCTTCCGCGCCGCCAAGGCGGCGCTCAGTGCGGAGAACAAGCCCTAAAGTCTCCCCATTCGCCGGTCATTCCTCACAAGCCATTGAGTGCCAACGAGTTCCATCGGCGCGCCGCGTCAATGGGTTGGTGATTTTTTCCGCCTATGGTCTTGAATGCGCCTTGTTCATGGGCGACTTCGTTTGACCGACTAGGGGTTCGCGTGAGGGGGAGGGGGAATGATTTTCCGCACAGCTGGTGCGATCGCAGCGCTGCTCGTTGGCCTCGGCGGGGCCGGCGGCCAAACCTTGGCGCAGTACTATCCGGGTCCACAGGCCTATCCGCCGCCGCAAGGCTATTCGCCTTATCGGCCGCTCCCTTCGGTCGCCGATGCCGAGGATGACGCGCCGGGCTCCGGCTCGCAGGCGGCGCAAGGCCGCCCGTTGCCGCCGGCCGAGGTGACGAACGAGCCGCTGCCGCCGCCGCCCGGCGGTGGTGGTGCCTATCTTCCGCCGCCGGCCGCGTACCGTGAAGCGCCCCAGCAAGGCTACCCGCAGCAGGGCTCTCCGCAGCAAGGTTATCCGCAGCAGGGTTACCCCCAGCAGGGCTATTACCGCGACGCGTCGCCGCCGCCCGGTGGTGGTGCCTACCTTCCGCCGCCGGCCACGTACCGTGAAGCGCCCCAGCAGGGCCAAGCTCCGCAGGGCTATGAGCCGGCCGCTGCCGGCACGCGCCCGTACTATGGCGCGCCCGCGGCTCCACCGGCTGCGAGCGAGCAGGAGGCGACCCGGCCGCCGCTGCCGATCGGGCCCGGACAGATCAATCCCGGTGCCACCGGATCGACCCAGGGCGATCCGCGTTACGCCGCGCTACCGCCGGAGGATCGGCCCGAGACCGGCCCGAAGAAGGAGTTGGCGCCGCAGTTCCGTCGCACGCTCGTCGACTACTACACCAAGGAGCCGGCCGGCACGATCATCGTCGATACGCCTAACACCTACCTCTATCTCGTGCTCGGCAACGGCAAGGCGCTGCGCTACGGCATCGGCGTCGGCCGCGAGGGCTTCACGTGGGCGGGCGCGGAAAAGGTTACCCGGATGGCGGAATGGCCCGATTGGCACCCGCCGGAAGAGATGATCGAGCGCCAGCCCTATCTGCCGCGCTTCATGGCCGGCGGTGACGGCAATCCGCTCGGTGCGCGCGCGCTCTATCTCGGCAAGACCATTTACCGCATCCACGGCACCAATCAGCCGTCGACCATCGGGACCTTCGTGTCATCGGGCTGCATCCGGCTCACCAACGATGACGTCACCGACCTCTACAGCCGCGTGAAGGTCGGTGCCCGCGTGGTGGTGTTGCCGGGCAAGCCGCCGGCGGCAAGCACTGCCGCGGCCGCGCCGGCTCCTGCAGCCGCGCCGCCGCAGCCGCCGGCTCCGCCTCCCGCGACGGGGCTATTCGGTCTGCCCTCGGCGATGGCGCGCTAGGCATTCTTCGGTTCTTCTGAGTCGACGTAGACGCAAGTCGGATTTTCATCCGGCTTGCGTCTACGCGCGCTCGCGCGCGTGTCAGGTGATGGTCAATCTGCAATAGTGAGACCTCCCACAAAGAGGATCCCATGGACCGCAGTCGCGACCGCATCTTGACCACCCATGCGGGCCGCCTTGAGCGCCCTGAAGCCATCACCAAAGCGATGGAGCAGCATGCTGGTGGCCGCCCCGCGGATGCTGGTTTCGCGGAGCAACTCGAGCGGGCCGTCTCGGATATCGTCAGCGCTCAGGTCAAAGCTGGTCTCGATGTCGTCAATGACGGCGAGTTCGGGAAGCTGAGCTGGAATACGTACCTGAATGGTCGTCTCGCCGGTCACGAGCTGGTGCCTGTGTCTCAGTTTCCGTCGCCTGGAATCAGCTCGCGCGATCGGCAGGATTTCGCCGCGTTCTATGAAGAGCTCGAGCGCGGCGGCGCGCACTACTACAAGTCTCCCGGTCAGGCCGCGCCAGCGGGCAAGCGTTGGGCCTGCACCGGTCGAGTGAGCTACCGCGGTCATGCTGAGCTCGAGCAGGATCTCGCGTTTCTTCGTTTGGCGGTCGAGAAGAGTGGGGGTGTCGAGGCATTCGTTCCGTCCACCTCGCCGGTACGGCCGGGAATGAATGCGTACTATCCGTCCGACATCGACTACTATGCCGCCGTCGGTGAAGCGATGCGGGTCGAATACCGGGCCATTGTCGACGCCGGCTTCATCCTCCAGATCGATGACCCCTATCTACCGGAGCTGTGGCAGCGGCAATCCGCGTCGACAACCGTGGCGGCGTATCGCCGACAAGCCGAGAGCTACGTCGAGCTGGTCAATCATGCGCTGCGCGGAATCCCGGAGGACCGGATCAGGTACCACATCTGCTGGGGCAGCTGGCACGGCCCGCACGTTCACGACCTTCCGCTCAGGGACATCGTGGACATCCTGCTGAAGGTGGGCGCGCAGGGCTACGTCGTCGAAGCCGCCAACGCCCGCCACGAGCACGAATGGCAGGTCTGGGGCGACATCAAGCTGCCCGAGGACAAGATCCTCATCCCCGGCGTGGTTTCGCATGCGACGAACGTCGTCGAGCATCCCGAGCTCGTCGCATGGCGGATCAAGAACTTTGCCAGCGTGGTCCCGCGGGAGAGTATCATTGCAGGAACGGATTGCGGCTTGGGCTATCGGGTGCACGCGCAGATCGCGTGGGCAAAGCTCAAGACGTTGTCCGAAGGGGCGCGCGAAGCGTCCAGAGTGCTGTGGAGGAGGTAGGCGGCGAGCCATGATCAACACGGGCATGCGCATCGGAAGCCGAGTTTTCCCTTTCGTGTTTGCAACAGTCATGGCGGCCATCAATGTGCCGGCCGGCGCGCAACAAGCCGAGGTCTATCCCAGCCGATCGGTTCGCCTCATCGTCAACTCGCCCGGGGGCAATCCCGACATTCTCGCGCGGCTGCTCGCGCAAAGGCTGACGGCGACGCTGGGCCAGTCATTTGTTGTCGAAGACATGCAGGGCGCCGGCGGCGCGCTCGCCGCCAAATTCGTGAGCTCGGCGCGCGGCGACGGCTACGTTCTCTATCTGGGAGACTCGGGCACGCTCGCGATCAATCCCGCGCTCAACCCTCGGCTCGCTTACAATTCATTGCGGGATTTCACGCCGATCACCGCGCTCGTCAATGTTCCGACTGTGCTGATGGTCCACCCTGGCGTCCCTGCAAACACGCTCAAGGAGTTTGTCGCGCTGGCGTCGTCGAAACCGGGGGAGATGAATTTCGGCTCTCCCGGGGTCGGCTCCATACACCACTTCACCCATGAAATTTTCGCCGAGCAGGCCAAGATCAGGCTTCAGCACGTGCCCTTTCGCAGCGCTGGAGCCATGGTGGCGGCGATCCTCGCCGGCACGGTGGAGGCCGGGTGGTCGGGCATTCCGAACATCAAGCCATTGATCGAGACCGGCCAACTGCGCGCGCTCTGCATCAGCACCGCCGACCGCGCCGCCACCATTGCGAACGTCCCCACATGTGCCGAGCTCGGCTACAGAGGTTTCGACGTTGCCGCCAAG
>JBKPUA010000188.1:0-6530 GCA_046735815.1 Pseudomonadota bacterium | reverse complement strand
GTCGCGGCGCAGCGCACGATGCGCTTGACGATCTTGAGCCGGGCGCTCGGACCTACGGCGAGCTCCTGTCCGAGAAGATCGAACTCGCGCCAGGGGGGCCAGCCGGTCACGTAGAGGTTAGCGCGAAAGCGCAGCGGATGGACAGGCACGCCGAGCACGTCTTCGATCGCGGCGAGCGAGGCGAGATTGATGATCGAGACGACCTTGCTCGCGACATCAGAGAAGCTGAAGCCCGGCGCTTGCAGCACGCGTGGGGGACCGCGCAGCTCGTCGGCGCAGAACTGCGCGAAGAAGCGCTCGATCGCAGCGCGGCCGTCGGGCGTGCGCAGGTCGCCGCGCGCCGCCTCGCGCCCCTCGAGCGCGATCACCAGCGTGTGGCTCGTGTCGTCGAAGTGGGTGCGCAGCCGCGCCAGACGCTCATTGCGCATCAGCATCAGATAACGCTGCTTGGGCTGATGGCGCGGGGCGACGGGATCGAAGCCGGATGGGCCGTTCTCCACGGCATAGAGCCGGTCGGCCGGCAGGGTCTCGCCCGGTGTGACGACCGTGTGCTCCAGTGGTTCGGGGGAAAGGCCCTTGAGCGGATACCGGTAGATGGCGTGGAGTTTTGGCGGCTCGGGGCTCATGCAGCTTGGTTACCGGGCGGACCGTCCCTTGCCTAGATGGGCGCGGCGCGCTTTGAACGTCGAAAATCCGACGACGCCTCTACCGCCGGCAGGCGTCGGTTCCCACATAGCGATCTGGAAATAGCAATTCCGAGTTCAGGCCGATTGCTCCTCCACGGCTGTTTGACTTAGCTCAATGGCCGGGGATTGCTGGGCGTTGACGATGCCCCGCACGTGCCGCAAGAGCGGAGGAACAGGCCGAGGGAGAGGACATGGATTTCGAGAAATATACGGACCGCGCCCGCGGTTTCGTTCAATCGGCCCAGTCGCTGGCATTGCGCGAGGGCCACCAGCAATTCACCCCCGAGCATCTGCTCAAGGTCCTGCTCGACGATCCGGAAGGATTGGCGGCCGGACTGATCGACCGTGCCGGCGGCCGCTCGCGCGAGGCGCTCAAGGCGGTTGAGGCGGCGCTCGCCAAGCTTCCGAAGGTGTCCGGCGGTGGCGCGGGCCAGGTCTATCTGGCGCCGAGCCTGGCGCGGATGTTCGATCAGGCGCAGAAGGTCGCGGAAAAAGCCGGCGACAGCTACGTCACGGTGGAGCGCCTGCTGCTGGCGCTCGCGCTCGAGAAGGACAGCGAAGCCGGACGGATCCTGGCCGCCGCCGGCGTGACCCCGCAAAACCTCAACGCCGCGATCAATGCCTTGCGCAAGGGCCGCACCGCCGACACCAGCTCGGCCGAGAACGCCTATGAAGCGCTGAAGAAATACACCCGCGACCTCACCCAGGCCGCGCGCGACGGCAAGATCGACCCGGTGATCGGGCGCGATGAGGAAATCCGGCGCACCATCCAGGTGCTCTCCCGCCGCACCAAGAACAATCCGGTGCTGATCGGGGAGCCCGGCGTCGGCAAGACCGCGATCGTCGAAGGCCTGGCGCAGCGCATCGTCAACGGCGACGTGCCGGAAAGCCTGCACGACAAGAAGCTGCTCGCGCTCGACATGGGCGCGCTCATCGCCGGCGCGAAATATCGCGGCGAGTTCGAGGAGCGCCTCAAGGGCGTGCTGCAGGAGGTGACGTCGTCGGAGGGCGGCATCATCCTGTTCATCGACGAGATGCACACGCTGGTCGGCGCCGGCAAGGCCGAGGGCGCCATGGACGCCTCGAACCTGCTCAAGCCGGCGCTCGCGCGCGGCGAGTTGCATTGCGTCGGCGCGACCACGCTCGACGAATACAAGAAGCACGTCGAGAAAGACGCGGCGCTCGCTCGCCGCTTCCAGCCGGTCTACGTCAACGAGCCGAGCGTCGAGGACACGATCTCGATCCTGCGCGGCCTGAAGGATCGTTACGAGCAGCACCATGGGGTGCGCATCACCGATTCGGCATTGGTGGCGGCGGCGACGCTCTCGCACCGCTACATCAGCGACCGCTTTCTGCCCGACAAGGCTATCGACCTGATCGACGAGGCCGCGGCGCGGCTCAAGATGCAGGTCGACTCCAAGCCCGAGGAGCTCGATTCACTCGATCGCGAGATCGTGCGGCTCAAGATCGAGCAGGAGGCGCTCAAGAAGGAAAGCGATCCCGGCTCCAAGGAGCGGCTCAAGCGGCTCGAGAAAGAACTGGCCACGCTCGAAAAACAATCGGCCGATCTCACCGCGCGCTGGAAGTCCGAGAAGGAAAAGCTCTCCGACGCGCAGAAGCTCAAGACCGAGCTCGATCACCTGCGGGTGGAGCTCGCGAACGCGCAGCGCAAGGGTGAATACCAGCGCGCGGGCGAGCTCGCCTATGGCCGTATTCCCGAGATCGAAAAGAAGCTCAAGGATATCGAGGCGGCGGAAGGCAAAGGCGCCATGGTCGAGGAGGCGGTAACCGCCGATCACGTGGCGCAGGTGGTCTCGCGCTGGACCGGCGTGCCGGTCGACAAGATGCTCGAAGGCGAGAAGGAAAAGCTGCTGCGCATGGAGCAGCAGCTGGGCAAGCGGGTCATCGGCCAGGCGGAAGCCGTCAAGGCGGTGTCGACCGCGGTGCGTCGCGCGCGCGCCGGCCTGCAGGACCCGCATCGGCCGATCGGCTCGTTCATGTTCCTGGGTCCGACCGGCGTCGGCAAGACCGAGCTGACCAAGGCGCTCGCCGAATACCTGTTCGACGACGAGACCGCCCTGATCCGCATCGACATGTCGGAATACATGGAGAAGCATTCGGTCGCGCGACTGATCGGCGCGCCGCCCGGCTACGTCGGCTACGAGGAGGGCGGCACGCTCACCGAAGCGGTGCGGCGACGGCCCTACCAGGTGGTGCTGTTCGACGAGATCGAGAAGGCCCACCCCGACGTGTTCAACGTGCTGCTGCAGGTGCTCGACGACGGCCGCCTGACCGACGGTCAGGGCCACACCGTCGATTTCCGCAACACGCTGATCGTGATGACCTCGAACCTCGGCTCCGAATACCTGGCCAACCAGCCGGAAGGCCAGGACACCGACGCGGTGCGCGATCAGGTGATGGCAGTGGTGCGGGCGAACTTCCGGCCCGAATTCCTCAACCGTATCGACGAGATCATCCTGTTCCACCGGCTCAAGCGCGGCGACATGACCAAGATCGTCGATATCCAGATGGCGCGCCTGGCGAAGCTGCTCGAGGATCGCAAGATGACCATCCAGCTCGAGCCGCCGGCGCGCGAGTGGCTCGCCGAGAAGGGCTGGGATCCCGCCTACGGCGCACGCCCGCTCAAGCGGGTGATCCAGAAGTCGGTGCAGGACCCGCTCTCCGAGCTGATCCTGTCCGGGCGCGTCAAGGACGGCGAGAAGATCGTGATCTCGGCTGACAAGCAGGGCCTGACGTTCAACGGCAAACTCGCGCAGGCAGCCTGATCAGGGAGTCAGAGGTCAGCAATAAGATCTCTGACCTCTGCTACTTGGTCTGCGCGTAGCGGGAAGGCACGGCGCGCGTCAGCATGGCATCGAACCGGGTGCGCTCCTGGTCGAAGCCCGCAAGCAATCCGCCCTCGAGTACGCGGCCGCGCGGCAACCTGATCTTCATCGGATCGACGAACCGGCCGTTGATCAGAATCTCGTAATGCAGGTGCGCGCCGGTCGATAGCCCGGTCGAGCCGACATAGCCGATCACCTGCCCCTGGCGAACTTTCTTGCCCTGCTCCATGCCGCGGGCGAAGGCCGACATGTGGCCGTAGGCGGTCTCGTAGCCGTTGGCGTGGCGGATGCGGATGTACTTGCCATAGCCGCCTTCCCAACCCACCTTGTCGATGATGCCGTTGCCGGCGGCGAAGATCGCCGTGCCCGTCGAGGAGCCCCAGTCCACGCCGGTGTGCATCTTGCTGTAGCCGAGCAGCGGATGATTCCGGCCGCCGAAGCCCGACGTTATGTTGCCGTCGGACACCGGCTTGCGCACCAGGAACTTCTTCGCGCTCTTGCCGGATTCGTCGTAGTAGTCGACCAGGTTATCGTCGCCGGTCTGGTAGCGATAGAATTTGCGCGTCTCGCCCCCGGTCGTCAGCGAGGCGAACAGGATTTCGGCCTTGGTGTTGTCGTTGATGTTCTCGTCCTCGCCGGCATAGAGGATTTCGAACGAGTCGCCGGGCTGGACCTTGCGCTGAAAGTCGACGTCGTAGGAGTAGATACGGATCAGGTCGTCGATCACCGGGCGGGGCACGTGATTGCGCAGCGTGGTCTCGTAGATGCTCTGATAGAGGCGCACGGCCTTGCCGTCGTCGTCGTCATCGTCGTTGGCCGATGACGCCACGCTGTTGGCGTTGCGCACGTCGACGGCGACGTATTTGCCCATGTCCGACCACGCCACCATCGCCTCGACGCTGGTGTCGCTGGCGATGATGACGCGCACCGCGCGTAGCCGGCTGCCGTCGCTCGCCGGCGCCAGCAGCACGCGCAGCTTGTAGCCGTCGCGCGGGCTGCTGTCCTTGCCGCGTCCGCCGAACGCCGTCGTGATCGCCTTCACCTCGTCTGCCGTCGCGCCGAGCTCGCGCAGGTTGGCGGAGACGGAATCGCCCTTCTTGAGGATGATGGTGCGCTCGTTCCACGCATTGCCGCCGGTCACCTGCGCGGTAGTCTTGGGCAGCAGGGTGACGTTCTCCGGTACGATGCGCGGCTCGAACCCGGCATAGGGATCGCCTTGGCGCTCCGGGGCGTAGGCGGTGAGCAGCCCCGGCATTGCGCTCGCGAGCAGCGGCGCTTTTTGCACGGAATTTCCGTTCCAGTTGGCAGCCTCGCGCACGCGTGCGAGCACCTCGTCGAGGGAAGCGACCGCCGCGATCTTCGAGCGCGGCAAGACCGTGGCAAGGTCGCGGGTCACGAAGGAGACTTCGGCGTCGGGCTCGGCGCCGGCGGCGTCCTCATTGACCGGGATGCCTTCGGACTTGGCGATGATCTTTTGCGCGTTGAAGGCCGGAATATTGGCGGAGAGCTCGGAGACCGAGAGCGACAAGTTGCCGGCGACGCGGATGAAGGGACGCACCCGCACAATCTCGCGGTTGCCGCTGCCGCGGGTGGTGGTGGACTCGCGGATGATCTGGCGCGCGGCATTGGCCTCGCCCGGCGGCGGTAGCCGGTCGGCCTTGCGCGCGCTGTTGGCGATGCGATCGACGACCGCGCCGACGCTGCTGCGCAAGCTCGCTTCGATCCGCTCCGGCACGGTGGCGAAATTGGTCTCGCCGTCGAGCGCGGCAAAGACCGCACCGCTCATCAGGGCCGCCCCGCACAGGCCGGCAAGGATGGTGCCGCTGAACCACTGCACCGAGATGCGATGGCGATCGACCAGCCCGGCGTCCTCGCCGTCGACCGACAACGGCGGCTCGTTGCCGAGATCGATGCGCTCGGCTTCCCAATTCGACCGGACTGCCCCGCGTCGTTTGCCCTGTTCCAAGCCCGACGTCCCCTCCGCCCGCATGCGCGGACGGTCACCGCAACCCGAAGGCACCACGCGCGACCGGGACGAAGGGCGTTGACATGAAGAACCGGCGCACACCGCCGCCTTCACGGTCCGTCAACGACCGCGTCCGAAGTCTTCTGGCCTAATCGTTGGGTGACGCCGTGCATCCAGAGCGTGGGATGCCGGCGCAAGTTCCCCCCGAAGTGACACCTCCCACTGCGCCGACTAGAGGGGCGGAGGAATGTGGCTGCAGTACGGCGTGGGCACCCCTTTCCCTACCGTCTAAGCTCCCTATATTACTTGGGAAGATGGCTGTTGCCGGGCTGCACCGGGCGGGGTGGATTTTCCCTACCGGGGTGGTTGACATGCCGGCAGGCGAGCGCCTATATAACAGTTATCGGACACGCCGCCGCCTTCGGTGCGACGGCGCGTCTTCGAAGCTCCTCACTGATATTCGGTGACAAGGCTTCCGATCCCAATCGGAGGCGGAGAAGTTCGACGGCTCTCCGGCATACCGGAGGGTGGGGGCCGCCTCGGTCCCCGGGCTGTTTGATAGGTGAATCGGAAGAAAGAGAAACGTGGACGGCGGAGTCCCTGCGGGCCGCTTCCTCGATCGAGGACCTGTCTTCGATTGCGGTGCGGCCGGACGAGACTTCGGCGGTCGACGTTTCAGGTCAACACCCTGGTCCGCGCAAACGGCAAGGCGCGTGCGATGCACAATCGCGCGTGCCCGGTCACGCGCGCGAACCGGAGTGGGACCTCGTCAAACGTTGTGATCAGCCGGGAAAAGTTCTCATCCAACTTGAGAGTTTGATCCTGGCTCAGAGCGAACGCTGGCGGCAGGCCTAACACATGCAAGTCGAACGCCCGTGGCAACACGGGAGTGGCAGACGGGAGAGTAACACGTGGGAACGTACCCTTTGGTTCGGAACAACCCAGGGAAACTTGGGCTAATACCGGATAAGCCCTTACGGGGAAAGATTTATCGCCGAAGGATCGGCCCGCGTCTGATTAGCTAGTTGGTGG
>JBKPUA010000187.1:0-2737 GCA_046735815.1 Pseudomonadota bacterium | reverse complement strand
AAGATGCCCGGCGTGTCGATGAAGACGAGCTGCGAGGCGCCTGCAATGGCGATGCCGCGAAGCAGCGTGCGCGTGGTCTGCACCTTGTGCGACACGATCGCGACCTTGCTGCCGACCAGCGCGTTGATCAGCGTCGATTTGCCGACATTGGGCACGCCGATCAGCGCGATGAAGCCGCAGCGGGTGTGGGCGTCGTGGCCGGGGTGGACTTGATCGACGGACGTGTTTGCCGCCTGCGCCGCGTCGGCGTTGCGCCCTGGCGCCGCGGTCCGGCGGCGTGGCGTCTCAGGCATCGGAATGGTCCGCCTTGACCCCGGCGCGCGTGAGCATGGCGGCGGCGGCGGCCTGCTCGGCGGCGCGCTTGGAGCGGCCGAGCCCTTCCGCCGGCGCGAGATCGGGCAGCTCGACGGTGACGCGAAACTCGGGATCGTGGTCGGGCCCCTTGCGCTCGATCTCGCGATAGGCGGGGGTTGGCAGGCCGCGCGCCTGCGCCCATTCCTGCAGCATGGTCTTGGAATCGCGCAGCGGCCGCGCGGGCGTGCGCATGCGCTCGCTCCACAGCCGCTCGATCAAGGCGGCGGCCGCCGGGTAGCCGCCGTCGACGAACACGGCGCCGATCAGCGCCTCGCACACGTCGGCGAGGATGGCGATGCGGTTGCGGCCGCCCGCATTGGCCTCGGACGCGCCGAGCCTGATGGCGGCACCGAGGTCGATGGCCCGCCCCACATCGGCACAAGCCTCCTTGCGCACGAGGTCGGCGAGCCGACGCGACATTTCACCTTCGTCGGCCTTGGGAAAGGCGCGAAACAGCATGTCGGAGATGACCAGCCCGAGCACGTGGTCGCCCAGGAATTCGAGCCGCTGGTACGACCCCGCGCGGTTGCGCGCGCCGGTGAGCGCGGAAATATGGGTGAGCGCCTGCTCGAGCAGGGCCTGGTCCTTGAACCGATAGCCGATGCGCGCCTCGAACTCGGCCGTGCTCCGGCGGCGGCGCCGGCCCTCCTTGGCCGCGGGCTTTGGACTCTCGTCGGCAATCGGGCTAGTCGCGAAGCCGTCCGCTTGAGGGGTAGGCGCGTCGAGGGAAATGAGCTTGCTTGAGCGCCCGCGGCTCATCGCACGATCGTGAACAACCTGTTCCAGCGCACCGACCACGGCCAACGCCAGACCATCCACGCGTGCTCGCCCTCGCGAATCGAGAAGAAGATGATCTGGGCGCGGCCGATGATGTTCTCGAACGGCACGTAGCCGACCTGGCTGAGCACGCGGCTGTCGGTGGAATTGTCGCGGTTATCGCCCATCATGAAAAAATGGCCGGCGGGCACCTGATAGACCGGCGTATTGTCGTAGAAGCCGTTGTCGACGAGATCGAGCGTGGTGTAGCTCACGCCGTTGGGCAAGGTCTCGCGCCAACGCTTGACGCGGGAGGCGCGCGTGCCCTCCTCGGTCTCGATGAAGTCGTCGATGCGCTCGCGCTTCACCGGCTCGCCGTTGATGTGGAGCACACCGTCGATCATCTGGATGCGGTCGCCAGGCAGACCGATCACGCGCTTGATGTAGTCGGTCGAATCGTCCTTCGGCAGCCGGAACACGACCACGTCGCCGCGGTTGGGCTGCGACGCCCAGATGCGGCCGGGAAACAGCGGCGGCGAGAACGGCAGCGAATAGTGGCTGTAGCCGTAGGAATATTTCGACACGAACAGGTAGTCGCCGACCAGCAGCGTCTCCTTCATCGAGCCGGACGGAATGTTGAACGGTTGGAACAGGAAGGTGCGGATCACGAGCGCGATGATCAGGGCGTGAAAGATTACGCGCCCGGTTTCGGCAATACCGCCCTCTTTCCGCTTCGCGCCTGATGTCACGCTCATCTGCCTCTCGTCCATCTGCCTCTCATCGTTCCCGTGCCGCGCCCCGCAGGCGCCGCCGAGTCGGCGACCCCGTCCACCGGTGGATGAAAATTACTGCATATTCAGTGTGTTAGTCCGATTGGCCCGCGGCCGTCGTCGACGCCGCAAGCCGCCATGGGCCGCGCCCTTGTAGCCGCTCGCCAGCAAAGGCGCAAACTTGGGGGAATATGGGGCCGGCAGTTGAGGCCCGCAATCGCCGCAGCCGCAATGCGGCAATTCGAGCCACACCACAACCCCGCCTCAGGCGGGCTTCCCTTCCCATGCCGCGCATGATTGTCCGATAAGCGCCGGCAAGGGGCATCTCCGCGATAGAGCCTCAGGCTCCCACGAGCGCAACCTCAATCCCTCGGCTTGCTTTCCAAGATCTGCCGCCAGAGGACAATGTCGGACTTGAGCAGTTTGCCGGCAAGCTCGGCCGATCCCCCGACCGGCTCGATGCTCTGTTCGGCAAAGCGGGCGAGTAGTGCCGGAGACTGCAGTGATCTTCCGAACGCGGCATTGAGCTTTTCGGCCGCGGCCGCCGGCGTCCGCCGCGGCACGAACAGCGAGAGCCAGCCGAGGTACGAATAGTCCGGCACGCCGGCCTGCGCGAAGGTCGGGACGTTCGGAAGAGCCGTCGCGCGCCTGTCGGAGGTCACGCCGAGCGCCTTCAGCTTGCCGTCGCGCACGAATGGCAGCGACTCCGGCAGCCCCATCGCCATGGCGTCGACCCGTCCCGACAAGATGTCCGGCATCGCGGCGGATGATCCGCGATAGGGCACATCGACCAGGTCGATCCGCGCCTTCACCCTCAGCAGCAACCCGGCAAGGTGAGAGGATGAGCCGGGACCCGA
>JBKPUA010000186.1:0-8106 GCA_046735815.1 Pseudomonadota bacterium | reverse complement strand
AAATCGCTCGCTTCCTTGTCCGAGATGCTACCTATGTGCAGCCTGCACGTCGTTCCGAAAGTCCAATGCGACGCAAGCACTTGAAGTAGCGCGATATTTTATTTGGATGAGATGGTTGTCTTATCCCCTTGCGGGAGAGGGGCTCAATGGTGTGTCCACGAACTCCAAAGGGGTGAGGGGATCTCGCACACCCCCTCACCCATTCTTCCGCGTTGAGCCATTCGAGCTGCCCTCTCCCGCGAGGGGGAGAGGGCGCCACAACAGACAACTCGCCCGCGGCACGCGCCGCGTGCAGCGAGCATCACCGCAACGACGCGAGCGACGCATCGCCCGCCGCATTGTTCGCAACATCGCGCTCGCTCTCCGCGATCAGACGCGCGGTCGCCATCTCGATATCGCGCTGCAGCCGCTCGAAGAAAGCATCCTTGGCAAGGCCCGGCGGGATCGGATCGAGCACCTCGACGCGGATGGTGCCGGGATAGCGGCGGATCGAGCGGCGCGGCCAGAACAGGCCGGAATTGAGCGCGATCGGCACGCAGGGCACACCCGTCTCCACGTAGAGATGGGCGACGCCATACTTGTATTTCGGTTCGGCGCCCGGGGGGCGGCGCGTGCCTTCGGGGAAGATGATGATCTGCCGGTCGCGCGCGAGCTCACGGCGGGCGCATTCGTTCATCTCCGCGAGCGCCTGGCCACGCTTGCTGCGATCGATCGGGATCATGCCGGCCTTCCAGGCGTACCAGCCGAAGAACGGGATCCACATTAGCTCGCGCTTCATGATGTAGGCGGGATCCGACAGGATCAGCAGCAACGCGAAGGTCTCCCACAGCGACTGGTGCTTGGCTGCGACCAGCAGCGGTCCGGGCGGAATTTTTGTCAGCCCACGAAACTCGACCTTGGTGCCGCAGACGACACGCAGCAGCCAGAGATTGGTGCGCGCCCAGAATCTCGCGACCGCGAGGATGCCCCAGCGCGGCATCAGCAGCGTCGGCAAGGCGGCGATGATCTGCACCGCCAGATTGAGGTAGAACAGAACGTTGAACAGCACGGAGCGGATGAGCAGCACGGGCCTAGTGTCCCGATTCCGAAGTTCGCATACCCTTGCGGCGACCCCTGATGCGAACTTCGGAATCAAAGGGACACTAGCAACTCTATGATTCTAGTGCCCCTTTTGAACCCGAAGTTCGCAACCGCTATTGTAGCACGATGTATGCGAACTTCGGGTTCGGGGCACTAGTCCTTCGGCCGCAGAGCTAGCTCGCCGCGCCGGCGCCGACAACGGGATGCAGCCCCATGCGAAGCTTGGCGAACACGTATTTCGCATATTCGGTGAGCATGAGCCGCGCCGTTGCGCCGCCCGCCCACCATGGGTCGGCGCGTTGCCGGTCGGTCACCACCGGGAACGGCACGAGCGCGACTTCGGGAAGCTGATGCGAGAGCTCGGCCAGCGCCCGCGGCATGTGATAGTTCGACGTCACCACGATCAGCGAGCGGAAGCCGCGGCTCTCGGCCCAGCGCCGGGTCTCGATCGCATTGCCCAGCGTGTTAAGCGAGCGGTCGAAGTCGACGCAGCAGCGCACCCAGCGTTCGAATTCCGGATTGAGGCGCGAGATCTCCTTGGAGCTGGTCGCGCGATTGACGCCACTGATGAGCAGGCGCTTGCCGCGGCCCAAAGCCAGCAACTCGATCGCGTCAGCGATGCGCGAGGCACCGCCGGTGAGCGCGACGATGCCGTCGGCGTTACGGTCAAGCGCCACTTCATCGGCGGGCACGCGCCAGATGAACCAGAGGAATCCGACGCCCGCCAGCACCGCCGCGCCGACACAGAAGGCGACGGTCCACAGGCCCAGGCGCCGCAGCAGCCCGGGCGACGAGGATGGCTTGGTCGAACGCGGCACCTCGACAGCGCCGTCACCGGTGTTGGATCCAACCATCGGCATCTCTTGTCACCCGACTGTAATCATAGCGCAAAATTCGGCTGTCCGGTGGCAATCGGGATGCGCGCCGATTTTCCCTAATCAATCGTTTCGATCGTGCGCTGCACGGTGTAGCGCGACGCCGCAGCGGTGATGACGGCGATCACGCCGATTTGTACCACCACCGCCAGGTAGCCCAGCGCACCGATAGACGCGCTTCCGAACAAGGCTGCGAATTGCTCGCCCCCCGCCCGCCCCAACAGGCGGTCGCCGGTGAGCTGTGCGAGCGCGAACAGCGCAATGGCGGCGCCGCCGCCGATCAAGCCGCCCTGCAAGCCCAATTGCAGGAAATGGCGCTGGAAATGGCCGGCGATGAAACTATCCTTGGCGCCGATGAGGTGCAGCACCTCGACCACCGGGCGATTGGTGGCAATGGCGGCGCGGGTCGCGAACGCCACCGAGAGCACCGTGGCGGCGAGCACCAGCAGCAGCACGCCGAGACCGGCGGCTAGCACCGCGCTGGAGATGGCGCGCATGCGGGCGACGAAGGCGCGATGATCGTCGAGGCTCGCGCCCGCGACCTGCTCGCTCAGCGCCTGCCGCAGTTGCACGAGATCGGGCGGCGCTTCGGAAGCGATCCGCACAACGATGATGCGCGGCACCGGCAGGTCGTCGAGCTGAACGCCGGCGCCCAGCCACGGCTCGAGCAGGCGGTTGGTCTCCTCGCGGGAATAGGGTCGCACCTCGGTGACGCCCGCGACCGCGCGGGCGATGGCCGCGGCCTTCGCAACATCGGCCTCGATGTCGCGACCGGCGGCCGGGCGGATTTGGATGGTGACCTCACGGCCGACGTCGCCTTGCCACTCCTTGGCGGCGGCGCGCACCAGCATGACCCCGCCCGTGGTCAGCGCGGCCAGGAAGGTCATGATGGCGATGGCCCCGACCAGGGCGCGCGCGGAGATCGTCGCGCGCGGCACGATCGGCGTCTCGAACCGCGGCAGCGGCGCGGCCTGCGGCTGGGGCGGCCCATCGCGCTCGTGCGCCGGCCGCTCGCTCGCGTCAGTCATAGACATGCAGGCGGCCCTCGTGCAGCACGAGCCGGCGGGCATCGAACCGATTCATCAGCGCGATATCGTGGGTGGCGATCACCACCGCGGTGCCGGTCCTGTGCAGCTCGACGAACAGGCGCAGCAGGCGCTGTGCCAGGCTGGGATCGACATTGCCGGTCGGCTCGTCGGCGAGCAGAAGCTGAGGGCGCGCGATGACCGCGCGCGCGATCGCCGCGCGCTGCTTCTCTCCGCCCGAGAGCACGGGCGGCAGCGCCGACATGCGCTCGCCGAGGCCGACCCAGTTCAAGAGCTCGACCACCTCCTCGCGATAGCTGTCCTCGGGATGGCCAATGACCCGCAAGGGCAGCGCGACGTTCTCGTAGGTCGTCATGTGGTCGAGCAGCCGGAAATCCTGGAACACGATGCCGATGCGCCGCCGCAGCGTCGTCAGCGCCTCCTTGCTGAGCGTAGCGACATCATGGCCGAACAGCGTGATCAGCCCGCGCGAAGGCCGCAGCGCGAGGAAGAGGAGGCGCAACAGGGAGGTCTTGCCGGCGCCCGAGGGACCGGTGAGGAACTGGAACGAATTCGGCTCGATCCGGAAGGTGAGGTCGCGCAGCACCTCCGGACCGAGACTGTAGCGCAACCCCACGTGCTCGAACCGGACCACCCTGACTCTCCCCCTCGCGAACGCCGCCCGCGCCCAGCCCAGCCTAGTCTTTCCAGCCCAGCCTAGTCTTTATAGCAGGGGAGCGCCGTTCCACCTCGCCTCGCATGGCGCCATGAACGGGCGCGCGAGCCCACGGGGCGGCAACCGGCGGCGGACGTCCAGGTTCCCGGCGCACTGCCGGCGGGTTAACGCGCCCCGCCCGCCAATTTCCGGTTCGTTAACCGGACGCCCGTTAGCGTTCCGGGCCAACGCAGGACTAGTGTGCCATGGCCCGCATTCTGATCGCCGAGGATGAGGACGGGATCCGAACTTTGATCGCCCGCGCGCTGCGGCAGGATGGCCACGACGTGATGACCGCCAACGACGGCGCCCAAGCGCTCGACGTGCTCGCCCGCGAGCAAGGCGCCTTCGAGCTCCTGCTCACCGATATCCGCATGCCGGTCATGGATGGGATCGCGCTTGCTTACGCGGCCGCGCGCCAGCATCCCGCCGTGACCATCCTGGTGATGACCGGCTATGCCGACCAGCGCGAGCGCGCCCAAGACCTCGAGGCGCTGATCCACGACGTCATCGCCAAGCCGTTCTCGCTCGGCGCCGTGCGCCGCGCGGTGAACGACGCGCTGCGCGCTCCGCGGCGGATGAATTGAAAAGGAGCGAATAGCGAGTAGCGAAAGTCACTCCCAACTATTCGCTACTCACTATTCGCTATTCGCTGAATCTCAGAAATCGTGCAGCAGCCGCTCGATGTAATCGAGCTCGAGCTGCGGGCGGAAGCTCTCGCCGAAGCGCCGGCGCAATTCCTCGAGGATGCGGCGCGCGCGCTGCACGTCGATCTCGCCCGGCACCTTGACGGTGGTGTCGTCGCCGTAATCGCGCCCGCGCAACGGCCGGCCGAGCGGGTCGGTGTCCTGCTGCGCGCGTGGCGGCCCGAGCCGGCCGGGCTGGCCGTTGGGGCCGGGCCCCATCATGCCCTGCTGCTGCATGGACTGCGCGAGGTTCTGCGCGCCCCGACGCAGATTTTCGAGCGCGCGGCCTTGCGAGTCCACGGCGCCATCGGCATTGCCCTCGCCGAGCTGGCCTTCGGCATCGCCCATGGCTTCGCCGGCGCGGCCGAGCTGATCCATCTCGCCCTGGCCCTGCCCTTGCTGACCCTGGCCGAAGCCCTTCTTGCGGAGCTCCTCCATCAGCTTCTTGAGCTGCTCGCGCAGGGCCTGCTGGTTCTCGCGCAGGTCGCCCATTTGGTCGCCCTGCTGGCCTTGCTGCCCCTGCTGGCCTTGTTGGCCCTGTTGACCGCGCTGACCACGCTGGCGGTCACGGCGCTGGTCCTGGCCCTGCTGGAAGGTGCGGTCGCGCAACTGCTGCTGCTTGCGGATCATGTCGCCGAGCTCGTCGAGCGCCTGCATCATGTCGTCGTCGCCGTCGCCGTCCATCTGCTGGCCGGGACGCGCCATCTGCAGGTTTTCCAGCATCTGCTGCAGCTCCTGCAGCATGCGGCGCGCGGCGTCCTTGGCACCGGAGCGAGCCATCTGCTCCATCCGGTCGATCATGTTGCGCAGATCCTGCGGGCGCAGCTGGCGCGTATTGGGATCGAGCGGCCGGGCGAGCTGCTGCGGGTTCTTGCGCATCTGCTCCGCCAGCGCCTGCAGGAACTTGTCGAGGGCGGCGCGCAACTGATCGGTGAGCCGCTTGATCTCCTCGTCGTTGGCGCCGCGCTCCAGCGCCTGGCGCAGCGCCTCTTCCGCCGCGCGCAGCTGCTGCTCGGCGTCGGACACGCTGCCGTCCTCGAGGTGCACCGCCATGTCCCACATGCGCGCCACGACGTCGCGCAGCTGATCGTCGCTCTTGGCGCGCGCCAACTGCCAGAAGATCGAGCGCAGGCCGAGGAAGACGTTGGTCTCGACGTTGAAGCGCTCGGGCGCCACGGTGAGCGCATCGAGCGCGTTGAGCACGTGGGCCTGCGCGTCCGCGTCGAGCGCGAGCATCCTTCGCTGCTCAATAAGCGCCCGCGCGATCGGCTTGGAGAACGGCCGCTCGGGCACCCGGAATTCGACCGCCGCGCTCTGGCCTTCGTTGCCGGCCTCGTCGCGCGCGGTGAGGACCATGGACACGTCGACGCCGGCCCAGGGATGCTCGGTCAGATCCTTGGTGGTTTCTCCCACGCCGTTCCGGGTGCGCGCCTGCGGCAGCACCAGCGGGAAATCGGGCGCGTCGTAGAGCGGGCGCGGCGGCTGGCGGTTGGTGCCTTCGCTGTTGAGCAGCTTGAACTTGGCCTGCGCGCCCACCACGCCGTAATCGTCTTCCACCTTGTAGGAGAGCTGCAGCGCGCCGCGCGCCTGACCTTCCGGGTCCTTGGCGAGCGCAATGGTCGGCGGCTTGTCCGGGATGGCGGTGAATTGCCAGCTGACGTCGCTCGACGCGGCGCCGCGCACGGTGGCGCTGCCCGCCTCGTTGATCACGAAGCGGCGCTCCTCGGTGCCGTTGGCGTTGCTGCTGTGCGCGCCCGACGATGGTTCGGCGAGCCCGCCGCTCGTCACCACGTCGAGGTGAATTCCGGTGGCGCGGAGGACCAGCGTGCTGCCGGCCGGCACCGACAGCGCGGCAGCGGTCGGCACCGGTTCACCCGGCCGCAGGCCCTGCAGGATCACCGGCGGCCGGCCGGTATAGGTGGGTGGGCTCACCCAGGCGTCGATGCGGAAATTCGCCGGCACCATGACGCCTTGCCAATCGAAGGCGGCGGCGACGCGCTTCATGCGCTCCCCGCCGGCGGCGAAGAACGTGGCGACGACCAGCACCACGACGAGCGCGCGCAGCGCGAACGGATCGCGCCGCGCGAGCCGCGGCGCAGGTGAGCCGGCCTTGAGCGTCTTGGCCGCGCGCAGCGCGCGCTCGATATGAGCGCGCCAGAGTGCGAGCGAGAAAGTGTCCTGGGTCGGGGCCGCGATCTCGTCGGCCATCGCGGTAGCGGGGCGATGAGGCAGGCCGGAATTGCGGTCGAGCCGCGCCAACCCCTCCATCCGGCTGGGCACGCGCAACATGGTGAGCGGCGCGAATGCCGCCGCGGTCAGCAGAAAGAACACGCCAAGCCCGATGGCGCGCCCGATCGGGGGCAACCAGAGCCACAGCCCGAGCCACGACAACGCCAGGAACAGCCCGACCACGGTTGCGACCGAGGCGAGCGCCGGCCACAGCCGCTCCCAGAAGATCGTCCAGCGGGCGCGCCCGAGAGCGCGCGCCAGCGCGTCACCGCCGGCTGGCTGCTGGGTCGAAGCCTGGCGCGGGGCGGCGTCCAGGGGGCGATCGGTCAAATATGTCTCCTGCAACGAGAATCTACCTGATTAATCCCATGTTAACACGCCGCTGCCCTGCTGCCAGCGGGCAAAAGGGAGGCACCCATGACCAAAACGACGGCGCCGCAATATGGTTCAGGCCGGAAGATAGCAACTGCGGCTCATAACCACGGCGGCAGGCGATCGCGCGCGATCAACTCCGCAACCTCGATGCGCGGCCGCACCAGCGCCCATTCACCTTCCCGAACAAGCACTTCGGGGACCAGGGCGCGGGTGTTGTAGGTGCCCGCCTGGACCGCACCATAGGCGCCGGCGGTCATCACCGCCAGGAGATCACCGGGCTGCGGCGAAACCATGTCGCGCTCGAGTGCCAGGAAATCCCCGGATTCGCACACCGGCCCCACCACGTCGGCGACCACCCGCGGCGCCTCTGGGCGGGGCTCCAGGACCGGACGGATATCGTGGTGAGCGTCGTACAGCGTCGGACGGATGAGATCGTTCATGCCGGCGTCGACAATGACGAACGGCTTGCTGTCGCCGCGTTTGAGGTAGAGCACGCGCGTGACCAGGATGCCGGCGTTGCCGACGATCAGGCGACCTGGCTCGAAAATGAGCGTGCAGCCGAGGTCGCGCGTGGCGCGCTTGACCAGCGCGGCATAGGCGTCGGGATGCGGTGGCGGCTCGTTGTCCTCGCGGTAGGGAATGCCCAGCCCGCCGCCGAGATCGATATGGCTGATGGCGTGGCCGTCGGCGCGCAAGCTGCGGACGAAATCGGACAGCATCCCGAAAGCTTCGTCGAACGGCTCGAGCGCGGTGATCTGGCTGCCGATGTGCATGTCGACGCCGGTCACCTCGAGGCCGGGGAGCTCGGCGGCGCGGGCGTAGACCGAGGGCGCGCGGCCGATCGGGATGCCGAATTTGTCTTCGGCCCGGCCGGTCGCGATCTTGGCATGGGTCTTGGCATCGATATTCGGATTGACGCGGACCGAGACGCGCGCGGTGCGGCCTTTTCCGGCGGCGATCGATGACAGCAGGTCGAGCTCGGCTTCCGATTCGACGTTGACGCAGAGGACGTCTTCCTCGACCGCGAGCGCAAGCTCCTCTGCGGTCTTGCCGATGCCGGAGAACATGATCTTGTCAGGCGGAATGCCGGCGGCGCGCGCGCGCTTGAGCTCGCCCCCCGA
>JBKPUA010000185.1:0-10462 GCA_046735815.1 Pseudomonadota bacterium | reverse complement strand
CTCGATCGTGATCATGCGCGATCCCGACCGGCCCGACGGCGGCGGCTGGATCAACGCTTCGATCTATCGCGTGCAGGTGCACGGCCGCAACAAGGTGACCGTGCAGTTCGACCATGCCGGGCGGCATGGCGCCATCATCGCGAAGAAATATTGGGAGCAGGGCAAGCCCTGTCCACTCGCGGTGGTCAACGGCGAAGACCCGGCGCTGTTCATCGCCGGCTTCGAATATCTGCCGGCCGGACAATCGGAGTATGAGTTTGCCGGCGCCATCAAGGGCGCCCCGATCGAGGTCTATCCCGGACCACTCACCGGCCTACCGATCCCGGCGCACGCCGAGATCGTATTCGAAGGCCAGCTCTTGCCGATGAGCGAGACGACACTGCCGGAAGGGCCGTTCGGCGAATTCACCGGCTACTACGCCTCGGAGGCGCGGCCGGCGCCGGTGATGGAGGTGGCGGCGATCCATCATCGCAATGATCCGATCCTGCTGGGATCGCCGCCGATGAAGCCGCCACGCTTTCACTTCGGCCTTCCCTTCCGCGCCGCCACCATCTGGCAGAACCTCGAGGCCGCCGGCGTCACCGACGTGGTGGGAGCCTGGCAGCACGTCTCGCAATTGATGACCGTGGTGGCGCTCAAGCAGCGCTACGACGGCCACGCCAAGCGTGCCGCGCTGGTCGCCGCTGCCCACAGCTACATGGCGCGCATCGTGGTGGTGGTGGACGACGACGTCGATCCCTCCAACCTCGCCGACGTGATGTGGGCGGTCGCGACCCGCTGCGAGCCGTCGGAGCAGATCGACATCATGCGCAACGCCTGGAGCTCGGCGCTCGATCCCCGCATTGCGCCGGCCGACAAGCAGCGCGGCATCACCTCGCATTCGAAGGTGATCATCGAAGCCTGCCGGCCGTTCCCCTGGATCGACCAGTTCCCGCCGACCTCTGCACTGTCGCTCGACGAGGCGCGCGCGATCGAGGAGAAGTGGGGGAAAATGTTTAGATGAGAGCGAGATCCTTCCCCGTCATCCTGAGGTGCCCGCGCAAGTCGCGGATCTAGCCATGTGGGCAAATCTATTGCGCGCGGGCCTCGAAGGATGATCGGCCCGATGCCCGGCCGTCGCCCTTCGAGGCTCGCCCGAAGACGGGCTCGCACCTCAGGGTGACGGGGGAGGGGAGCGGGGAGCCATACTCAATCGAACGGCTTGTCGCGTTCGAGCCGTGCCTTCGCCTCTTTCGCGACATCGAGGTCGAAGAGCTGCTCGCGCGGCACTTTCTTCTCCACCAGGGTGAAATATTTGCCGCTCCAGAAGTCCTGCATCTCCATGATCGAATCGACCAGCGGCAGGCCGTCGTCGGCGATGTAGGACCAGTTCGGCGCGATCGCCTTGACCAGCTCGGGTTTGTTGAGCGCGGTGTTCTGCGCCAGGATATCGACAATGGCAGGATAGGCACCGGGATCCTTGGCGGCGGCGTTGAACTCCTTGATGCCCTGCAGATAGGCCATGGCGAAGCGCACCACCGCGTCGCGGTTCTTGGCGAGGAAATCCTTGCGCACGGCATAGGTCGCGATCTCTGCGCCGGGCACGATCTGGTCGCCATTGGCGATGATCGGCCCCCATTTGTTGTTCTGCGCGAAGAAGCCGAACTGGTAGGCGAGGTCGGTGGCGTCCACTTGGTTCTGGCCCAGCATGCGCATCAGGTCGGGCTGCGGCACGTTCACGATCCACTGCACGTCCTTGGCGGGATCGAGCCCGGCTTTAAGCAGCGCCTGCGCGGCGTTGTACTGGTTGACGCTGCCGAGCGCACCCACGCCGAATTTCTTGCCCTTGAGCTTGGCGAAGTCGGGCGTGCCGCGCACGCCTTGATCGTAAAGCGCCTGCGTCACGTTGATGACGGTATAGCCGAAGCCGGGCTTGTTATGGCCGCGGTCGAGAACGACCACGAGCGGGGCGCCCTTGGCGATGCTGTTGAACAGGCTCGCGTTGGCGGTCATCAGCGTGAACTCGAGCTCGCCCGCGATCATCGAGGGCACGGCGAAGGCGCCGTCCTCGAAGCGTCGGGTCTCGATCTCGAGGTTGAGCTTCTTGAAGTAGCCCTTCTCGCGCGCGATGAAGAACGCGCCGCCGGTGATGAAGGGTCCCTCGCCCACGCGCACCAGGTCGGCCGCGACGCCGGCGCCTGGTGCCGCCAGCGCCGCGCAGATGCTCACGCCCGCCGCCAACAATGCCTTCGCAAATCTCATCATCTGCGCCTCCGTTGACTCTCAGCCGTGATGGTCGGTGACCCACGGCGCGACCCTGCGGTCGACCCACTGCTGCAATTTGATGACAACCGCCCCCACCACTGCAAGCACGACCAGGCTCGCAAACACCTTCTCGGTCTCCATCACCTGTCCGGAGCTGATCAGCAGCCAGCCCATGCCACCCTGGCTCGACCCGCCGATCATCTCGGCGGCGACCACCAGGATGATTGCAACTCCCATGCCGAGATGTAGCCCGGCGAAAATGCTGGGAATGGCGGCGGGGATCACCACCTTGAGTTGGATTTGTCGCGCATTCGCGCCGAGATCCTTGGCGGCCTTGATCAGGCCGCGGTCGGTCTGGCGGATGCCGGAATAGGTGCTGATGACGATGGGAAAGAACGCGCTCACCGCGCTGATCACGATCTTGTAGGCTTCGCCGGTGCCGACCCAGATGATCAGCAGCGGGATGAGCGAGATTTTCGGCAGCGGATAAAGCGCGGCGATCCACACGTCGGCGACCCGCGCCACCGTGCGCGACATGCCCATGAGAACGCCGAGCGCGACGCCGCACACGGCCGCCAGCACGAAGCCGACGAAGATGCGCAACAGCGTAATGCCGAGATGGTAGGGCATGGAGCCGTCGGCGATCATGCGCCAGAGATAGACCGCGACCGACGACGGTGCCGGCAGATAGATCGGCGCGATGCCGTGCCATTGCACCAGCGCCTCCCACGCCAGCACCACGGCGACGACGGTCAGCGCCGGCAGCAGCATCTGCCAGATGCGCGAAGCGCGCGCGGCTTTCATAGCGCGACCACCGCGGCCTGCTGCTCCAGGCTCTTGCTCACCTCCTCGCGGATGAGATGGAAGGTGCGGTCGAACAGGGCGCCGAATTCCTTGGAATTGACCATCTCGAGCGAGCGCGGGCGGGGCAGGTCGACGGCGATCACATCCTTGATGCGGCCGGGTCGCGCGGTCATGACCACCACCTCGTCGCCGAGCAGGATCGCCTCCTCGATCGCGTGGGTGACGAACAGGATGGTCTTGTGGGTCTCGTCGAAGATGCGCAGCAACTCCTCCTGCATCACGATCTTGGTCTGCGCGTCGAGCGCCGCGAACGGCTCGTCCATCAGCAGGATCGGCCGCTGCATGATGAGCGCGCGCGCCAGCGCCACGCGCTGGCGCATGCCGCCGGACAATTGTCCGGGCAGATGGCGCTCGAAACCGCGCAGGCCCACAGCGGCGATCAACGCGCGGGCGCGCTCGTAGCGCGCAGCCTTGGCCATGCCCTGCATTTCGAGGCCGAAGGCGACGTTGTCGATCACGCTGCGCCAGGGAAAGAGGTTGAGGTTCTGCCACACCATCACCGAATGCACGCCGAGCGGATGCCGGACATCGGGATGCTGCGGATCGGCAATGCGTACCTTGCCGCTGGTCGCGCGCTCGAGGCCAGCGATGATTTGGATCAGGGTGCTTTTGCCGCAACCCGAGGGCCCGAGCAGGCAGGTGATCCGGCGCGAGCGAAAGGTGTGGGAGACGTGCTCGAGCGCGACCACGCTGGTGCCGCCGGCGCCCGGCCAGACCTGCGACACGTCCTCAACGACGACATCCATCCTGCGACCATGCCATGCAGGGGCGCGCACGTCATCCGCAGGCCGCCGCTCTCGACGAGTTGCTCACTCCACGGCGTTGGCGGAGTTGAGGCTGTCGATGAGGACGGCGCGGTAAAGAAACTGTTTGTGCAGCTTCACGTCCTCGGAGATGCGGCGCAATTCGTCGAGATGGCGGCGCCGGATCACCGGGTCCTTCTCCTCGAGCGACTTCTTGTTCTGGATGGTCTGCGCTTGCACGTAGTCGATCTGCGCCTTGCGCCGCTGCCGGGTATAGCGGTCGAGCACGGCAGGATCGGCACGGCCGAACCAGATGTCGGCGAGCTTCTCGGCGAGATTCATGGCGTCGTGGATGCCGCCGTTCATGCCCATGCCGCCGATCGGGTTGTTGACGTGGGCGCTGTCGCCGGCGAGCAGCACGCGCCCCTTGTTGAAGGTCGCGGCCACCCGCTGATGCACGGCATAGAGCGCGTAGTAGGGAATCTCGTAGTCGCCGCTCCTGGCGTGAATGCTCCGCAGCCGGCGCTGGATGGCATCCTTGCTCAGGGCCTGCTCGTCGGATTCTTCCGCCGGCACCGGCATGATGCCGCGCCAGATGCCGGGCTCACCGTTGCCCTTGACCTTGAACAGGTTGAGCCACTCGTCGGGATGGGAGAAATAGTTGCGGGTGCAGAAGCCCTGGCCGGTGGAGGCAAAGTCGAAGGTGGTGGCGATCTTGATGAAGCGCTCCGGCCAGGTGAAGCCTTCGAACTCGATCCCCGCCAGCCGCCGCACCGTGCTGCGTCCGCCATCGGCGCCGATGACGTAGCGGCCGCGAAGGGTTTCGCTCTCGCCCTCCGCGTTGATCACCGTGACGTCCACGTGGTCGGCGCCCTGTTCGAGCGCCGCCACCTTCGTGGAGAAACGCACCTCGGCCATACCGCTCGCCAGGATGTGCGGCACCGCCGCGCGCACCAGCTTGTACTGCTCCCATTGCACCACGAACGGATAGGGCACCTCGCCCGCAAGCAAGCTGATGTTGAACTCGGCGACGAGCTCGCCGGTGACGCGGTCGCGGAATTGGAAGATCGGCGACAGCATGCCGCCGCTCGCATCCTCGGCGAAGGCCTCGTCCTTGAGCCCGAGCTCGGCCAGCATTTCCACGGTCGGCGGATGGATGGTAGCGGCGCGCTGGTCCTCGGGCGGTTCCGCCTCCGCCTCCATCAGCAGCACCGGAATGCCGCGCTTGACCAAAGCGAGCGCGGTCACCGCGCCCACTGGCCCGGCACCGACCACGATCACCCGCTCGTCTGCCTGCATCATCCGCTCCGGATCGCATCAATATACACACCAAGTCGCAGGGGTGAGACAACTCACTCTTGTCGTGTTCGTAGCCCGCATGGAGCGCAGCGGAATGCGGGACAGTTTTGCGGCCTGGCAATAATCCCGGATTTCGCTTCGCTCCATCCGGGCTACGGCTCTCGGGTTTGATCACACCTTCGAAAACTCGACCATCGAGGGGTGGAACAATTCCTCCACCGCCACCTTGCGCTCGGTCAGGCCCTGCTCGTGCGCATACTGCGTCAGCGCCGTGAGCTCGCGCATGTTCTCGTGAATGCCGTAGGCCCAAAAGTCCTTACCCATGAGCGCCATGGTCTCCTCGGTTTCCGGGATGAGCCAGGGCAGCGTGACCATCAGCGCGTTGACGTCGAGCAGGTCGGTCATGGCGAGCGCCTTGGCCTCGCAGAACGCCTTGTACACGCTGGAGGCAAGCCAGGGATATTTCTGCACCAGCTCCTTGCGGATGCCGATGAGATGCATGATCGGGAACATGCCGGTCTTCTTGTAGTAGGCCTGCTCCGCCGCGCGGGTATTGGGAAACAGGCGCTTGATGTGCGGCTCGCCGCGCAGGAACGATGACGGCCCGCGCGCGGTGAACAAGGCGTCGAGCTCGCCGTCGCGCAGCATGCCCACGAGGGTCTGCTCCTTGCCGATCGGCTTGAGGTCGAGGCCCGGGATCGGCTTGAGCGGCGTGCGCTCGTCGCGCCCGGCTTCCTCCTGGCCGCCGCTGCGCCAATGGATCTCGGTCGGCGCCACGCCGTATTCGTGCTGCATCATGCCGCGCATCCAGACCACCGCGGTGATCTGATATTCCGGCAGGCCGACGCGCTTGCCGCGCAGATCGGCCGGCTCGCGGATACCGGAATCGGCGCGGATGTAGATGCCGGAATGGCGGAACAGCCGCGACACGAAGGCGGGAATGCCGATATAGGCCGACGTGCCCGCCGCCACGGTGCGGATATAGCTCGAGAGCGACAGCTCCGAGACGTCGAATTCCTGGTAGCGAAAGGCGCGGAAGAAGATCTCTTCCGGATACAGCGGCAGGTAGGTGGCCTCACAGCCCTCCACCTTCACGTGGCCATCGCGGATGGCGCGGGTGCGGTCGTAATTGCCGCACGCAATCGTTATCGGCACCTCGACCATGGGGCCTCCTCGTCGGATGGGTGGTCGGAAAGGGTGGGCGCAACAGCGCCCTCGGGTGTGATCTCGCGGGCAACGTACTTGCTTCCCTTTCGGCTGTGAAGGGTCGGCTTGTTGGATGCTGCTTTGGGGGATATTTTTTGCAAGACGATGGGGCCGGCCGCGAGCGCGTTTTGCGCGCGCCGGGATCGGCGAAGGAGATAGTGCGATGATGTCGACCGTGATCGGGGGCGCCATGCTGCCCCACGCCCCTCAGTTCTTCACCATGCCGGAGACCGAGGACAAGGCGAACGTCGAGCACGTGCGCGCGGTCGCGGCCGAGATCGGCCGCAAGCTGCGCGCCTTGCAGCCCGACCTCTGGATCATCTTCTCCAACGACCACGCCGAGCAGTTCTTCCACAACGCCGCGCCGCCGTTCACGGTCCATGTCGGCGGCGAGGCCAGCGGCGATTTCGCCGGCCGCAAATTTCATTGGAAGATCCCGAGCGAGATCGCCTTCGAGATCGTGCGCCAGCTCTACCGGCAGAATTTCGACCCAGCCTTCACCAGCACGGCGAAGATCGATTACGCCATCGGCATCCCGCTTACCCATCTCGGCCATACCGAGGCGGTGCTGCCGATCTACGTCAATGCCTATCTGCCGCCGCAGCCCACCATGGAGCGCTGCTACGCCTTCGGCCAGGCGATCGCCCGCACGGTCACCACGCTCGGGCTCAAGACGGTGGTGTTGGCGAGCGGCGGCATGTCGCATTTTCCCGGCACCGACCGCTACTCCAATCCGGAGCTTAGTTGGGACAAGCGCGTGCTCGAGCAGCTGCGCAGCGGCAAGCTCAAGTCGCTGATCGGCTACGACGAGGCCGAGCTCGACGACACCGGCAATATCGAGCTGCGCTGCTGGGCCTGCGCGGCAGGCGCGCTGGGCGAGCGCAAGCCGGATGTCGTGTCGTTGGATCCGAGCTGGCACCACAATTACGCTTCGCTCGGCTGGACCGAGCGACACGGCGAAGCGCAGCACGCCGCGCACTATCCCGCCATCAAGCCCGAGCTGGTGGAGCTCACCTCGGCGCTGCACGGGCTCGCCCATGACGCCGAGCTGCGCGCGCAATATCTCGCCGACGCGCCTGCCTTCGCCGACAAGTTCCACCTGCCGCCGGATCAGCGCGAGGCGCTGATCAAGCTCGATTTGCCTTCAATCGTGAAGATGGGGGCGCACCCGCTCGTGCCGTTCCTGGCACAGCTGCAGATCCAGCGCCTTCGGCCCAGGGTATAGACGCTTGTAGCCCGCATGGAGCGCAGCGGAATGCGGGGCGGTTTTTCAGCGTAGCACGAATCCCGGACTACGCTTCGCTCCATCCGGGCTACGAAAACGGAGATAACTTCACCGTCACCGCAACGCAGCGCGCGCACGCGGCGTCAATGACACCACCGGCGCCGGCGGCTTCGCCTGCGTGCGGCTGACGAAGTCGAGCATCAGCCCGAGACTCTGGAAATGCTTGCGTACCACCGCGCGGGCCGCACGCGCGTCGCGCTTGCGCAGCGCGCGCAAGAGCGCGCGGTGATGCTCAAGATGGCGCGGATCGTAGAAGCTCTTGTGCTCGGGCGAGACATTGGAGAGCCGCGCGACCTGCGCCTGGTTGAACATGGCGACCAGCAACGGATTGCGCGCACTGGCCAGGAATCGTCCATGAAAGGCATCGTGCGCGCTCTTCGCCGCGGCGCGATCTTTGCGCGCGATCGCCCGTTCGAGTGCGGCCAGCGCGCGTTCAAGCTCGGCGAGCTCGGCGGCGGTAATGCGGGAGGCGGCGAGCTCCGCACATTTCTGCGCAATATGCGAGCGCACATCGTTGGCGATCGGCGCCGCCTCGATCAGCACGCTTTCGTCGAACACGCTCTTGCCGCCCTGGGCGGAGGCGGTGACCACCACCCGCCGCCCCGTCGTCTTCTCCACATGGCCCAGCCCGTGCAGCACGCGTAGCGCCTCGCGCACGGAATTGCGGCTGATGCCGAGCATCTGCGAGAGCCGCGTCTCCGGCGGCAAGGCGTCGCCGGCGGAAAGTTTCTCGGCCTCGATCAGGCGGCAGATTTCCTGCGCCGCCTGGCTGATCACGCTTTCGCGCTTGATCGGGGAAGGGTTGTAGGCCATTGTTGAACAATCCTACCATCGGGCGCTTGACGCAACCGCTCAGTGGTATTGAACTGCGCCCGATTAGGCAAGGAACTTGACCCGCGGCTCGCGGCCGACGTCCGGCCCACCCACCCTTGGAGCATGTCCCATGAAGAAGCTCACTTTGGAGACCACCGCGCCGTTCCAGGGCTTGCCGGAGCTCGTCGCCTACGAGGAGGGCCTGTTCGAAAATGAAGGGCTCCTGGTCGAGTGGGCCGACCGCGAGCAGGGCGTCGAGAAGAAGGTCGAGACCGACGTCACCAGCCCGAAAGGCGTCAATCCGTTCGCCAGCCACGGCAAGCTGTTCGAGCAGGGCAAGGCCGACATGTACAACGCCTGCGAGTGGGGCAACTATTGCCGCGTGCAGGACACCAGCGCCGGCAGCCGCCAGGTCGGGCGCCGCGCCATTGTTACCTATTCCGCGCTGGTGGTGGCGCCCAATTCGCCGGTCTTCACCCCGCAGCAGCTCGCCGGCCGGACCATCGGCGTGCCGTTCTATTTCGGCACCCACTACATCGCGCTGCACATGCTGGAAGGGTTCCTGCCGCGCGAGGAGATCAAGCTCTGCCGCGCGCCCAACGGCTCGCGCTACCGGCTCGACGCCCTGCTCAAGGGCGAGGTCGAGGCCACCACCTTGACCGAGCCGCACGTCACGCTTGCGGAGAAGAAAGGCTGCCGCACCATCTGCTCGGCGATCTTCCACGGCACCGAGGTCGCCTCCGACCGGGTGGATCCCGAGACCTATGCCGCCTTCAACCGCGCGGTGCGCGAGGCGGTGCGCCGCATCAACGCCGACAAGCGCGCCTATCTGCACTATTTCATCGACTACCACGGCAAGAGCGACCCCGAGATCGCCGCGCTCAAGGTCGAGGACCTGCGCGAGAGCCGCCTCGTCGTCTGCGATCCTGCGCCGATCCCGCTCGAGGAGATGCAGCGCACCTACGACTGGCTCAAGAGCTGGGGCATGTTGGAAGAGACCGCCTCCCCGCTCGATCTCGTCAACATGGACGTGCAGCGTCACGCCCATCAGGCGGCGGAGTAAACCTGCGTCTCACGTGCGGGGCATGTGAGTTCTGCTGTCTTGTCGTCCCCGCGAAAGCGGGGACCCATATTCCAGAGAGCGCGGAGTATGGCACGATGGGTCCCCCGCTTGCGCGGGGACGACATCTGGTGAGAGCGAGGCAATACCCCATGCGCAACGGACACGGCGAGGACATCGCGAAACTGATCGAGCCCGGGCGCGTGCACCGGCACGTCTACACCGATCCCGACCTGTTCGAGCTCGAGATGGAGCGCATCTTCGGCCGCGCCTGGCTGTCCGTCGGCCATGTCAGCCAGGTGCCGCGCCCCGGCGACTTCGTCACCACCGAGCTCGGCCGCCAGCCCGTGGTGATGACGCGCCACCGCGACGGCAGCGTGCACGTGCTGTTCAACCGCTGCACCCACCGCGGCGCCAAGGTGGTGAACGAGCGCAAGGGCCACGCGCCGCGGCTCGTGTGCTGCTATCACGGCTGGACCTTCGACACCGACGGCCGCCTGGTCACCGTGCCGGTGCCGGAGGGCTGCGCCGCCGACTTTGACATGTCGGCGTTCGGCCTCGCCCGCGTGCCGCGCGTCGGCGAATATCGCGGCTTCGTGTTCGCGAGCCTCGCGCCCAAAGGCCCGAGCTTCGAGGACCATGTCGGCCCGATGAAGGGCAACATCGACGACCTCGTCGACCGCGCGCCCGAGGGCGAGCTCGCGCTCGATGCCGGCATGCACCGCTACGTCTACAACGGCAACTGGAAGCTCCAGGTCGAGAACGTGCTCGATTCCTACCACGTGCCCTTCGGCCACGCCTCGACCGTGAACAAGCAGGGCGTCCAGTTCGCCCGCCGCGAGGGCGACCAGAAGGGCGCCACCGTGGTCGAGACCCAAAAGAAGCAGACGGCGGCGTCCTGGAAGGAGCGCAAGAGCTACATCGCCGGCAACGGCCACGGCTGGACCA
>JBKPUA010000184.1:0-12083 GCA_046735815.1 Pseudomonadota bacterium | reverse complement strand
GGGTCGTAGCTGACATCGCCGCCGTGCCGGCGTGCAATCTGTCGCACGAGCGCGAGACCAAGCCCGGTGCCCTTCGGGCCGTACTCTCCCGGAATACGGTAGAAGGGCGAGAACAGCCGCTCGCGCGCCTCTTCGGCGATCACCGGCCCATGATCCAGGACGGAGAGCACGGCCTGATCGTCGCGGCGCCCGACCGTGACTTCGATGGGAGGCTTGCCGTGGAGCTTCGCGTTCTCCACCAGGTTGCGGATCATTCGCCGCAGCAAGGTCGGGTCGCCGCGCACCGTGACCGGCGTCGCTTCTACCGAGCAATCATCGTAGCGCGCGCATTCCTCGGCGGCGAGTGCGGCGAGATCGATCTCCTCCTGGACATCGAGCTGCTCGGCGGCATCGAGGCGGCTGACCAGCAGGATCTCGTCAACGAGCTGGTCGAGCTCGGCGATGTCTTTCGCGAGCTGCGCCTTGCGCTCGGGCGTTGCCTCGGCGAGCTCGAGGCCGAGCCTGATGCGGGTGAGGGGGGTGCGCAACTCGTGCGAGGCATTGGCGAGCAGCATCTTGTGCGCGTCGACCAGGCTCTCAATCCGCGCAGCCGCTTGGTTGAAGCTCCGCGCTAGGCGCGCCACCTCGTCGCGGCCCTCGACCTTGACGCGCGCGCGCAGATCGCCGGCGCCGAGCGACTCGACACCGCGCTGCAATCGCTCGAGCCGTCCAGTGAGGCGTCGCACCACGGGGCGGGCCCCGAGCGCGACCACGAGTGCGATGGCGCCGAGAAAGCCTGCGAGCAGAAGCGCGCTCGGGCGCTGACGGAGCGGCAGGCGCGCGACCAGCCGCCGGCCGTCCGGAAGCGGTATCGAGATCGCGACCCCCCCGGGCGTTCGCAACCAGCCGCCAGGGCGACCGATGCCATTGGGCGCCGGCAGCGGACGGCCCGCGGCGGCCAGTGGCTCATTGCTGCGGCCGAACAGCGCCAGGTCTCCGCCGAGGCGCTCCGCCAGTCGATCGAGCGCCTGCTGCTGAACCTGCGGCGGCGCACTCACCGCCGGGACGAATTCGGCGATGATCTCGCCGGCCACCTCGAACTGCTGGCCGAAGGGCGGAACGCCGGCGATGAAATGCCAGATCAGACCGGCCGTAAGCACGACCAGAACGAGGCTGCCCACGATCGTGAGATAGACCTGGAGATAAAGGCGTCTCATTCCTGCGCCTTGGCGAACAGGTAGCCCATGCCGCGCACCGTGATTACCCGCCGCGGCTTTCTGGGATCGTCCTCGATGGCGGCGCGGATGCGCGAGACGTGTACGTCGATCGAGCGGTCGAACGCCTCGATCTGCTCACCCTTGATGAGGTCCATGAGCGCGTCGCGCGACATTACGCGGCCGGCATGCTCCGCCAGCGCTAGCAGCAGGGCGAATTGATAGCCGGTGAGCGGGCGCGGCGCGCCGTCGAGGCGCACTTCGCGCGACCCGCGATCGATCTCGAGCCGACCGTAGCGCAGCACGTCGGGCTCCGGGCCGGCACGGCGGCGGCGCAGGATGGCGCGCAGCCGCGCCAGCAGCTCGCGCGGCTCGAACGGTTTCGGCAGATAGTCATCCGCCCCCATTTCGAGTCCGATGACGCGATCCATCGGATCGCCGCGGGCAGTCAGCATCAGGATCGGACTGTCGGAGCGCGCGCGGATCATGCGGCAGATTTCCAGGCCGTCGCTGTCCGGCAGCATAAGATCGAGGATGACGGCATCGACCCGCTCCCGCCCGTGCAGCGCCAGGCCGCGCCGGCCGTTCTCGGCATGAATGACGTGAAAACCCGCCTTGCCGAGATACTCCCTCACCATATCGGCAAGGCGGGAATCATCTTCGATCAGAAGAAGGCGTTCGCCCACGATGATCCGTCAATCGAGTGTCCGTCAACCGTGATGCCAGCGGAACCAGGTCGGACCGAGCGTCATCCATTCCGCAACTTTCCGGCGCTGCTCGGGCGTGAGCACCTCGGCGGCGTCGGCCAGCGCCTGCGCGATGCGTTTGCTCGCGGTTTCCGCCAGTCCGATATGCTCCGCGCGGAAGCGCTCAATGGCAGTACGATCGATGGTGGGCGCGGTCAAGAGCGAGATCGCCTGCTTGCGCGAGCCCTCGGCCTTCTCACGCAGCGGCCGCAGGTCGGCGACGGCGGCCTTGGCGATGTCGGCGATCTTGGTCCGCTGCTCCTCCGTCGCGTCGAGCTCGATGGCCAGATGCTTGCTCACGCGATCGATCTGGTCGTCGATCTGCGCCGGCGTCAGTGGCCCGCCGAACATGCCGCCGTGGCGCCATTGGATTTTCTGCCAGCTGTAGCTCTGGCCGAATGCGGTCGACAGCATGGTCCCAGCGAGGCCGGCAACCAGCGCCACCGCCAGCAACGCGATCAGGAACGTGCCGCGGCGGCCGCCCCGGTATCCCGGTGCCGGGTTCTGCTCTCCGCTCGAAGGCTGGGTATCGTTGCGGTCAACCATCCTGGACTCCTCGTGGTCTCAGGCAGGATTGCCTGTGCGCCGCAAGGTAGATGGCTGCGTTTTCCCGCCCGTGTCGCCCAGGTAAAGTTTTGTAAAGCAGCAACCGTCCGGCAGCGGGTCACAACAGGCAGGCGCGCAGAAAGGCGACGAGCTGCGGCGAGGCGATCACCGTCGCGGCCGCATTGGCGGCGGGCTCTTTGCGGTGCATGAAGCCGTGCTCGGCGTCAGGATAATATTGCCAGATGGTGGGCGCTGGGCGCTTGTGGAGTTGCTGCTTGAGCGCGGCGTAGGTCTCGACGCTCGCGACGTGGTCATGCCCGGGCTGCACGACGTGCACCGGGCAGCGGATGTCGGCGGCGAGCACGACCGCGTCCTGCTCTTGATTGGCAGGAAGGGGATTTTCGATCGAGGGATAGGCGGCGGCGCAAGCTTTGATCCGCTTGTCCTGCGCGGCGGCCATCAGGACATAGCGGCCGCCGAGACAGAAGCCGAGCACGCCGATCGAGGTCAATCGCAACTCGCCCAACATGTAATCGATCCAGGCGCCGACCTTGGCATGCATGCCGGCATCGCTGAGCTTGCGCGCGCGTGCCTTCGATTCCTCGTAGTCCGTCGTCAGCGGCAGGCCCTCGTAATGATCCCACACCGCCGCCGCGAGGCCGGCGCGGGCGAGCGTCTCGGCGTAGCCGCGTACGAAGCCATTGACGCCGAAGATCGTCGGCAGGATGACGACGCCGCCGGTGGTGGGCGTATCCGGCTGGGCGAGAAAGCCGAACAGGCCGGACTGCTTGACGTCCTGTGACTTGGGCGACACGGGCAACTCCCTTGACGTTGATCTCTGTTCGAAGGTTATTCCGCCGCGATGGCTTTGCCGAGCGCGGCGTTGACGGCGGGCATCACTTTCTCCGCCATCAGCTCCATGGACTTTCGACCAAGCCGTGCATCCGCCCAGTCCTTGCCGCAATAAAGCAACGTGCCGAAGTCGCCGACCTGCTCATGCAGTTCCAGAATGCTATCGACGACGCGGTTCACGCTGCCGCGGATCACGATGTTGTCGAAGATATAGTCGTAGGTGATGTCCTCGTCGGGCATGTCCGGGTGCGGCTTGAAGGCGATCATGCGCCGCGACTTTTTCAGCTTGGCGGTGAGCTGGCTCATGTAGAAGCGATAGGGGCTGTTCGGGTCGTCGCCGCCATAGGCCTTCGCGACCTTGTCATCCTCGGCCACGAAGATCGAGCGCGCCACCCGCCAGTTCGCGCGCTCTGCCTTGTGTCCGCCCTCGGCGCATCCCTTGGCGTAGTTGGCCCATTGGCTCTTGAGACAATTGGGATGCAGGAAATGGGAGGAGATCGGCCACCAGCCGCGCCGGCCGAGCGCGATGAGGCCTTTGGAATCCGGGTCGGTCGCCGTGCCCGCGATCGGCGGGTGGGGCTTTTGGTAGGGCTTGACGATGTCGCCGATTCCCACCTCGGGCCACAGCGTCTTCACCGTCGAGATGGTCCAATATTTTCCCTTGAGATCGATCGGCGCCGTCCCCGCCCACAGCGCCAGGATATGGTCGATCGCCTCGGCGAACATGGCGTTGCGATCGGCGTCGAGCATCCCGAGCGCCTCGGCGTCGGAGCGCAGGACGCCCGCGCCGATGCCGAGGATGAAGCGGCCCTCAAACAGATTGTCGAGCATCGCGGCGTTGGAGGCCACCACGACGGGGTGACTGTGCGGCAAGTTGACGACGGCGGTCCCGACCTTCATCTGCGAGGTCGCGCCGAGCAAGGTGGCGATGAACATCATGCTGTTGGGAATGTTCTCGGCCGCGTCGGTGAGGTGCTCGCCGCAATAACCTTCGCTATAGCCGAGCCGGTCGGCGAGGATGAAGGCTTCGCGATCCTCCTTCAGGGTTTCGACGTAGGACCTCGCCGGGGGATGGACCGGCATGGTGAAGTAGCCGAGCTTCATGCGTTTCTCCCGCGCCGCGGGCGGCCGCAGCGCTGCCATTGTTGAATCGCGACGGCGGCGGCACAAGAGGCTCGAGGGGATTGACATTTGCGAGAGCAATCTTGGCGTGTAGCGAGCGAGACAAACGGAACGTGCTAGCTTGCCGCACGGCACACGGAGTTGTTGATGGCACCGCGCAACGGACAAGATTTCATCGAGGGCCTGCGCCGCAATCCACGCGAGGTCTGGGTCGCGGGCCGGCGCGTGGACGACATCACGACCGACGCGGTGTTTCGGCGCCCGGTGCAGTCGATCGCGCAGCTCTACGACCTGCAGACGCAGCCGGAGCACCGCGAGGTCATGACCTATGCCAGTGAGGACGGTCCGGCCGGCAGCTCGTTCATGATCCCGCGCACTCATGCCGACGTCGTCAAGCGCCGCGCGGCCATGAAGATTTGGGCCGACGCCACCTTCGGCATGGTCGGCCGCTCACCCGATTATCTCAACACCGTGTTGATGACCTGGGCCGAGGGCGCCGACTTCTTTGGCAAGCGCGGCGAGCGCTTCGCGCGCAACGTGACGGACTACTACCGGTACTGCCGCGACCGCGATCTCTTTCTCACCCACGCCATCGTCAATCCGCAGAGCGATCGCTCCAAGGCGTCGCACCAGCAGGACAACCCCTTCGTCCACCTCGGCGTGGTCGAAGAGACCAACGACGGCTTGATCGTACGCGGCGCCAAGATGCTCGCCACCCACGGGCCAACCGCCGACGAGCTTCTCGTCTATCCGCAGCCCGGAATTCGCGAGGGCGAGGAACGCTACGTGCTGGCCTTCGGCATCCCCACCTCGACGCGCGGCCTGCGCTTCATCTGCCGCGAGCCGTTCGACACCGGCGCGCAATCGGCCTGGGATCATCCGCTCGGCGCGCGTTTCGAGGAGCCGGACGCGGTCTGCGTGTTCGATGACGTGTTGATCCCGTGGGATCGCGTCTTTCTCTACGGCGATGTCGCGATGGGGAACGCGCTGTTCGCGCAGGCGAGCATCCGCAACCACACCGGCCACCAGACCGCCATCCGCGGGCTGGCGAAATGTCAATTGGTAACCGGCGTCGCGATCGCGCTGGCGCGGACGGTCAAGAGTGACGTGTTCCTGCACGTGCAGGAGCAGCTCGGCGAGCTCCTGGGCCATCTGCAGCTGATCGAGGCAGCGATCCTGATGGCCGAGCAGAACGCGGAGCCGACCGGCCGCGGCGCGCTGCGGCCGGCCTACGCGCCGCTGCAGGCGCTTCGCTACCACCTGCCGAAGATGTACGAGCGCATGGTGCAGGTCACGCAGGTGCTGGGCGCCGGCGGCCTCCTGATCAATCCGACGCAGGCCGATCTTCATTCCGAGATCGGCCCCGATATCGCGCGCTACTATCGCGGCGCCGGCGTCGATGCGGAACGGCGCATCCAGCTGTACAAGCTCGCCTGGGACGTCACCGGCACGCAGTTCGGTCAGCGCATGCTGCAATATGAGCGCTACTACGCCGGCGATCCGGTGCGTGTGGGCGCCGCCTATTATCTCGACCACGATGTCGCGCCGCTGCTGGCGCAGGTCGAGCGTGCGCTGAAGGGTGGGTAACGTTAGCCGAAAGTACGCGCGCCCGGCAGCGCGGCGAGCGCCGCGTTGGCAACCTGGCGGTCCTGCTCGCCGGTGCCGGAGCCCACGCCGATGCCGCCGATGACGTGGCCGTCGATGATGATCGGCAGGCCGCCGGGCAGGTTAATGCGCTTGCCCTGCGTCGCGATGGCGAGCTTGAGGTCGATGCCGGCGGCGATGTCGCCGGTCGGGATACCGTAGGAGGCGGCGGTCATCGCCTTCATAAGAGAAGTGTCGATCGACTGCGAAAACGCGCCGTCCATGCGACCGAAGGCGAGCAGATGCCCGCCGGTATCGACGATGGAAATGCATTGCGGCACCCGCATCTCTTTTGCTTTGGCGATAGCCGCATTGAGCAGCTTCATTGCGCCGTCGAACGTGAGCTTCAGCGAAGGAGCGGTGTCTGCCATGATTTACCTCTGTGCGCGTCCGATCTGTTGCACGTGATAGCCGGCGACCTTCTGGTAGCGCTCGAAGATCGTCCGCAGTTCGTCCTGACCGATGACGTCCTCGAGCTTGTCGAAACGCTGTCCGCCGGTTCGCTGCTCCACGGTGTCGACAATGACATTGGGCGGCGCTGAGCGGTTCTGCAGCACGATGCGGCTGGTCGGCGGCAGCCGCGCGGCCTCGTAAGCCTTGAGCGCCGCGATCGGGTCGGTCTCGCCGGCGAGCAGCCGCGCCAAAGTGGCGGCATCGATGATCGCTTGCGCGCCGCCATTACCGCCCTGCGGGTACATGGGATGGGCGGCGTCGCCGAGGAGCGTGACACGCCCGAATGTCCAGCGCTCGAGCGGATCGCGATCGACCATCGGATAGGAGAAGATCGCGTCGGCGGCGCGCATCATGGCCGGCACGTCGAGCCAGTCGAAAACCCAGTCCTGGTAGACCGGTAGGAAATCGTCGAGCCGGCCGGGCTTGTTCCAGTCGACCGGCACGGCCACGTCGCGCTCGATCTCGGCCACCCAGTTGACCAGCTGGTTGCCCGCCGCGTCGACATTGTTCCGAATGGGATAGATGATGAGGGTCGAATGGCGTGCGCCGATGCGGGCGATGCTGCACCCGCTGAGATACGGCCGATGCCGCGTCACACCCCGCCACATATTGATGCCACGATACGCGAACGGCCCTTCGTCGGGATAGAATTGCGCCCGCACCACCGAATGGATGCCATCGCAGGCGACCAGTACGTTGCCATGCTGCGGCGCGAGCGCGGTGCCGTCCGCGGCGACGAAACGGGCGGTGACGCCCGTGTCGCTTTGTTCTACCCCGACACATCGGTGGCCGGTGATGAAATTTTCCGGCCCGAGCCGCTCGCGCACCGCGGCGAGCAGCACCTGGTGCAGGTCGCCGCGATGGATGGAAAAATGCGGCCATTGGTGTCCGGCCGCGCGTCCCCACGGCTCGCGATAGACCAGCTGGCCGTGGCGCGTAAAGAAGGCATAGTCCTGGGGCTGGCAGGCGACCGCCGCGAGCGCGCCCTCGAGCCCCAGATCGCTCAGCTCCTTGACCGCATGCGGCCCGAGATTAATGCCGACCCCGAGCGGGAGGATTTCCGGCGCGGCCTCGAACACGCGGATGCGGCTCGCCGCCTTGGCGGCGTGGACGGCCAGCGCCAGCGTCAGCCCGCCAATGCCGCCGCCGATGATGATGAGCTCCACGGGCCGCTCCTGGTGTACTCTCGCCGATATCGCACATGCGGCGGTGCTCCGGAACCTCGCAAATGAAGCGTCGCGCGGCAATATTGCTTGTGCGAGCGGGGACGTGCATTAATCGCGTAACCGACCTTTGATTGCAGCGTCTGATTCTCACGTCGAGACCGGTGCAAAAATGCGTGTGAACGACGTTCGCAGCTTTGATTTCGGGCTGGGCGAGACCGCCGACATGCTGCGCGCCAGCGTGCGCGGCTTTGCGGCCGACCGCATTGCGCCCCGCGCCGACGAGATCGACCGCAGCAATACCTTCCCGCGCGACCTTTGGCCGGAGCTCGGCAAGCTCGGCGTGCACGGCATCACGGTCGAGGAGGAATGGGGCGGGGCGGGGCTGGGCTATCTCGAGCACTGCGTCGCCATGGAGGAGATCTCGCGCGCCTCCGCTGCCATCGGTCTGTCCTATGGCGCGCATTCGAACCTCTGCGTCAATCAGATCCGCCGCAACGGCAACGACGACCAGAAGCGACGCTATCTCGGCAAGCTCATCTCCGGCGAGCATGTGGGCGCGCTCGCGATGTCGGAGCCGGGCGCCGGCTCCGACGTGGTCTCGATGAAGACGCGCGCGGAAAAGAAGGGCGACCGCTACATCCTCAATGGCAGCAAGATGTGGATCACCAACGGGCCGCAAGCGGAGACCCTGGTGGTCTACGCCAAGACCGATCCCGCCGCCGGCCCTCGCGGCATCACCGCCTTCCTGATCGAGAAGGGCTTCAAGGGCTTTTCCACCGCGCAGAAGCTCGACAAGCTCGGCATGCGCGGCTCCGACACCTGTGAGCTGGTGTTCGAGGATTGCGAGGTGCCTGAGGAGAATGTGCTCGGCGACGTCGGCGGTGGCGTCACCATCCTGATGTCCGGGCTCGACTTCGAGCGCGTGGTGCTGGCGGCGGGCCCGCTCGGAATCATGCAGGCGTGCATGGACGTGGCGATGCCCTATGTCCACGAGCGCCAGCAGTTCGGCCAGCCGATCGGCGAGTTCCAGCTCGTGCAGGGCAAGATCGCCGACATGTATGTCGGGATGAACGCGTGCAAGGCCTACGTCTATTCGGTGGCCAAGGCGTGCGATCGCGGCGAGACCACGCGCGAGGACGCCGCAGGCGCCATCCTCTACGCCGCCGAGAACGCCACCAAGATGGCGCTCGACGCGGTGCAGCTGCTCGGCGGCAACGGCTACATCAACGACTATCCTACCGGGCGATATCTTCGCGATGCCAAGCTCTACGAGATCGGCGCCGGCACCAGCGAGATCCGGCGCATGTTGATCGGCCGGCAATTGTTCGACAAGACGCGCTGATGCGGGTCTCGGCTAGACGATGAGCGATATTCCCTCGACGCTCGATACCAACTCGCGCGAATTCGCCGCCAATGCCGAGGCGATGAAGGCACTGGTGACGGACCTGCGCAGCAAGCTCGAGGCCGCGATGCAGGGCGGCAGCGAGGAGGCGAGGGCGCGGCACGGGGCGCGCGGCAAGCTCCTGGCGCGCGAGCGCATCGAGCTGTTGCTCGATCCCGGCACGCCGTTCCTCGAGCTTTCCCCGCTCGCAGCGTACGGCATGTACGGCGGCGACGTTCACGCCGCGAGCATCATTACCGGCATCGGCCGCGTCAGCGGGCGCGAATGCGTCATCATCGCCAACGACGCCACCATCAAGGGCGGCACCTACTATCCCATGACGGTGAAGAAGCATTTGCGCGCCCAGGAGATCGCGCGCGAGAACCATCTCCCCTGCGTCTACATGGTTGATTCCGGGGGCGCGTTCCTACCGCTGCAGGACGAAATCTTCCCCGACGAGCGCCATTTTGGCCGCATCTTCTACAACCAAGCGCGCATGTCGGCGCTCCGCATTCCGCAGATCGCGATCGTGATGGGCTCTTGCACCGCCGGCGGCGCCTACGTGCCGGCGATGTCGGACCAGAGCATCATCGTGCGCAATCAGGGCACGATCTTCCTCGGCGGCCCGCCGCTGGTGAAGGCGGCAACCGGCGAGGAGGTGAGCGCGGAGGAGCTGGGCGGAGCCGAGGTGCACAGCCGCCAGTCCGGCGTCACCGACTACTACGCGACCGACGATGGCCATGCCATCGGCATCGCCCGGCGCATCATCGCCAATCTCAACCAAGTGCGGCGCCCGTATCTCGAGCTGCGCGATCCGCGCGATCCGCTGTTTCCGCCGGACGAGCTCTACGGCATCGTGCCCGCCGACCCGCGCACGCCCTACGACGTGCGCGACGTGATCGCGCGCATCGTCGATGGGTCGGAGCTCGACGAGTTCAAGGCGCTGTATGGACAGACCTTGATTTGCGGCTTCGCCCACATCCACGGCTTTCCCATCGGCATCCTCGCCAACAACGGCATTCTGTTCAGCGAGAGCGCGCTCAAGGGCACGCATTTCATCGAGCTGGCGAGCCAGCGCAACATCCCGCTGCTGTTCCTGCAGAACATCACCGGCTTCATGGTCGGGCGCAAATACGAGGCCGGCGGCATCGCCAAGGATGGCGCCAAGATGGTGACAGCGGTGTCGACGACGAATGTGCCGAAATACACGGTCATTATCGGCGGCAGCTACGGTGCCGGCAATTACGGCATGTGCGGGCGCGCTTACGGCCCGCGTTTCCTCTGGATGTGGCCGAACGCGCGCATCTCGGTGATGGGCGGCGAGCAGGCGGCCTCCGTGCTCGGGCTGCTGCGCCAGGAGGCGGTCGAAGCGAAGGGAGGCACCTGGAGCGCAACGGACGATGAGGCGTTCAAGGGCCCCATCCGCGAGCAATACGAGCGGCAAGGGCATCCTTATTACGCCACCGCGCGGCTGTGGGACGATGGCGTAATCGACCCTATCGACACCCGCACGGTGCTCGGCCTTGCGCTTGCCGCTGGGCTCAACGCGCCGCCGCCGGAACCGACCCGCTTCGGCATCTTCAGGATGTGATGGTGTCGACCGCGCGGCGTTTCGACAAGCTCTTGATCGCCAACCGCGGCGAGATCGCCTGCCGCATCATGCGCACGGCCAAGCGCATGGGGCTGCGAACGGTTGCGGTGTTCTCCGACGCCGACCGCAACGCCATGCACGTGGCGCTCGCCGACGAGGCGCTGCTCATCGGCCCGGCGCCGGCGAAGGACAGCTATCTGCACATCGAAGCGATCATCGAGGCGGCGCAGAGCGCGGGCGCCGGCGCGATCCATCCGGGCTATGGCTTTCTCTCCGAGAATGCCGATTTCGCCCAGGCCTGCGCCGATGCGGGATTGGTTTTTGTCGGGCCTTCCGCCGCGACCATCCATCTGATGGGCTCGAAATCGGCGGCCAAGGCTCTAATGGAAGCCGCCGGCGTGCCGGTCGTGCCCGGCTATCACGGCGAAGACCAGAGCATGGCGGTGCTGCAGGCGGCGGCCGACCGCATCGGCTACCCGGTGCTGGTCAAGGCCTCGGCCGGCGGCGGTGGGCGGGGAATGCGGTTGGTCGAGAGTGGCGACGCGCTGGCGGAGGCGAGCGCGAGCGCCAAGCGCGAAGCGGCGGCGGCGTTCGGGAACGATCAGATCCTGATCGAGAAATACATCGCCAAGCCGCGGCATATCGAGGTGCAGGTGTTCGGCGACGTCCACGGCAACGTGGTATCGCTGTTCGAGCGCGAATGCACGTTGCAGCGTCGGCACCAGAAGGTGGTGGAAGAGGCGCCTGCCATCGCCATCGCGCCGGCGCGGCGTGCCGAGATGTCGGTTGCCGCACTCGCCGCCGCGCAAGCGGCCGGCTATGTGAACGCCGGCACCGTGGAGTTCATCGCCGACGCGGATGGCTTTTACTTCATCGAGATGAACACGCGCCTGCAGGTCGAGCATCCCGTCACCGAGATGATCACCGGGCTCGATCTGGTGGAATGGCAATTGCGAGTCGCCGCGGGCGACAAGCTGCCGCTGGCGCAAGACGAGATCAGGGCCGACGGTCACGCCATCGAGGCGCGGATCTATGCCGAGGATCCCGGCAAGGGCTTTCTGCCGGTGACGGGAACCATCGGAGCTTGGCGCGAGCCGTCAAGGCCGGGCATTCGCGTCGACACCGGGTTTCGCGCCGGCGATGCGGTCACGCCGTACTACGATGCGCTGCTGGCAAAGCTGATCGCCTCCGGCAGCGATCGCGCGCAGGCGCTCGCCCGTCTCAGCGAGGCGCTAGGCGACTTCGAGGTCACGGGCGTGACCACCAATCTCGCGTTTCTCAAGGCGCTGGCGAGCCATCCGCAGGTCGTCCGCGGCGAGATCGACACCGGCTTCATCGAGCGCGAGCTTGCCGCGCTTACCAAGACCAGCCAGCCGGTCGCGCCGCTCG
>JBKPUA010000183.1:0-6787 GCA_046735815.1 Pseudomonadota bacterium | reverse complement strand
CCGGCGCGCTCGAGCTCGGCGTTGAGGAAGCCGAGGTCGAACAGCGCGTTATGCGCGACCAGCGGCGCGTCGGCGATGAACGCGATGAGCTCGTCGGCGACCTCGGCGAACAGCGGCTTGTCCTTGAGGAAATCAACGGTGAGGCCGTGCACTGCGGCTGCTTCCGACGGCACGTCGCGTTCCGGATTGATGTAGCAGTGAAAATGCTGTCCGGTCGGAATGCCGTTGACCAGTTCGACGCAGCCGATCTCGACCAGGCGATGGCCCTGAAAGGGATCAAGCCCCGTCGTCTCAGTGTCGAGCACAATCTCGCGCATATCCACTCTCGCAGCAGCCCATGGCGGACCGAACGAATCACCGTCGCCGCTGCGGCATTGTAGCAACCGCGTCGAGGATGGCACGCACCTGTGCGCGCGCCGCCTCGTATCCCTGCCCGGTGTCCACGACAAAATCGGCGCGGGCGCGTTTCTCGGCATCGGGCATTTGCTTGGCCAGAATGGCTTCCAGCTTTTCCACGGTCATGCCGGGCCGCTCCAGCACACGCGCGCGCTGCACCTCGGGGGGCGCCGACACCACCACGACGGCGTCCACCCGCCGATCGCCGCCGGTTTCGAACAGGAGCGGAATGTCGAGCACGGCAATCCTTTCGCCGCGCGCCTCGGCCTCGGCAAGGAGGCGCTCCTCGGCCTGCTGCACGAGCGGATGAACGATGGCCTCAAGCCGCTTGAGCGCAGCGGCATCGCCGAGCACGCGGGCGGCGAGCTTGTTGCGGTCGACCTTACCGCCCGTTGTCGCGCCAGGAAACGCCGCCTCAATGGCCGCGGCTGCTTCCCCCTCGTAAAGCCTATGCACAACGGCGTCGGCATCGTGCACCGGCACGCCCGCTTCGGCGAAGAAGCGCGCCGTCGTCGACTTCCCCATGCCGAGCGAGCCGGTCAGCCCGAGGATGAACATGCGCTGTGCATAGCCTATTGTTGGAGCATGATCTTTTCCGAAAACCGGTATCCACCCCGGATTAAAGTCCGGGGCAGGCTTTTCGGGATCATGCTCTAAAGCCTGCGACAATTCACGTCGCCAACCATCCTGCCGTCCGAGCGTGGCGCAGCAGCGATAGCAGCGGCAGGCCGAGGATCACGAAGTGGTCGCCGTCGATACGCTCGAACAGCTGAATCCCGGCGCGCTCGAGCTGATAGCCGCCGACACTCGCCGTGACAGCCTCCCCCATGGCATCGAGATAGTCGTCGAGGAAGCGATCGGAGAACGCACGCATAGTGAGCCGCGCGCTCTCGCGACACTCGAACAAGACGCCACCGTCCCGCACGATCGCAATGGCCGTGTGCAGCTCATGGGTGCGCCCGCGTAGCGCTTGGAGCTGCGCGCGCGCGGCGCTCCGATCGGTCGGCTTGGAAAATCGTTGATCGCCAAGCGCCAGGGTCTGATCCGCCCCCAGCACCAGCCGTTCGCGACGCCGGAGAGCGACGGCCCGCGCCTTCTCACGCGCCAGCAGCGCCGCGATCTCACCGGGATCATGCGTGGCGCTCCGTCGCTCGACCGCGCGCTCGTCGATGTCCGCCGCCTCGACCTCGACCGGGACGCCAGCCGCGCGCAGGATCTCGTGCCGGATCGAGCTCCTGGAGGCCAACAGCAGCGGCTTCTCGAGAAGCCACAATGCCATCACTCGAAGACCGGCTGACGACGACGCTCCGCGAGCAGGCTCATCACCGCCGCCGCCGTCTCCTCGATCGAGCGCCGGGTGACGTCGATGCTCGGCCAACTATGCCGGGCGCAGAGCTTGCGCGAGAACGCCACCTCCTCCGCCACCGCCTTGCGATCAATATATTGATCGTCGTCGTGATGGACGTTGAGCCCGAGCAGACGATTCTGCCGAATCTGCACGATCCGTTCCGGGCTGGCATAAAGCCCGACCACCAGCGGACGGTTGAGCTGTTCCACGTGGCGCGGCACCTCAACCCCCGGCACGATCGGCACATTGCCGGTCTTCACACCGCGGTTGGCAAGATAGATCGAGGTCGGCGTCTTCGACGTGCGCGACACGCCGACGAGCACCACGTCGGCCTCTTCCAGACCCTCAAGATGCTGGCCGTCGTCGTGCAGCATGGTGTAGTTGAGCGCGTCAATGCGCTTGAAATAGTCCGCGTTGAGGGTGTGTTGGGCACCGACCCGGTGCAAGGTCTCGGTGCCGAGATAGGACTGCAGCAGCTGCAACACCGGCCCGAGAATCGACAGACAGGGCAGGCTAAGCTCGCGGCAGTGATTTTCCAGCCGCTGTACTAGGTCTTCCTCGAGCAGAGTGTAGAGCACGATGCCGGGCGATTCCTCGATCTCGGCCAGCACGCGATCGAGTTGCTTCTGGGTCCGCACCAAAGGATAGACATGCTCCACCGGCTGCACTTTGGTGTACTGCGCGGTCGCGGCGCGCGCGACCGTGGTCAGCGTCTCGCCGGTAGCATCGGAGACGAGGTGGAGGTGGAAGTAGCTGCCAGCGCGATGCGGCATGATGGCGGGATCAACTGTGGATTCCTGGGGAGGAGGCCATGACCGGCGCGTGAGCGCAAGCCCGCAATCGGCCGATGGGAGCGAACTGTCCACATTGTGCCCCTGGGAGCTTCATTTGACTGAGCGTTCGGGAGCAGTGGGCAAATGTGGATCGCACGAGGATTTCGCCACTCGCCATCGATTGGAATCATCGACCCATCGGCCGTTTGGCGCCATTGTCGCGGCGCCTGTGTTCAATGGCTATGACCTCGGCACAACGAGTCTCGCCGTGGATAGCATGTGGATGTCGATGTATGAGTCCATTCAACGCTCAAAACGTCACAACAAGAGTCTTTAAGATTCTAAGTTTGTAGGAACGTCAACCGGGGACCACGCGGTGAACAAACCCCTTCTCGACGTACTCGATCACCAGCGGTGCTCTCCACCGCCGATCTGGTTGATGCGGCAGGCCGGCCGTTATCTTCCCGAGTATCGTGCGGTGCGGGAGAAGGTGGATGATTTTCTGAAGCTGTGTTTCACGCCGGAGCTCGCTGCCGAGGTAACGTTGCAGCCGCTGCGCCGGTTTGGTTTCGATGCGGCAATCCTGTTTTCAGATATCTTGGTCGTACCGTATGCGCTGGGGCAGCCGGTGCGGTTCAGCGCGGGTGAAGGTCCGCAGCTTGATGCGATCGCGAACCGTGCAGATCTGGGACGGCTCAAGGCGGAACTTGACCACGACGTGCTCGCGCCGGTCTACGAGACGATTCGTGAGGTGAAAACGAGAATCGGCCCTAACGTGTCGTTGCTGGGCTTCTGCGGCGCGCCCTGGACGGTGGCAAGCTACATGGTTGCGGGCCGAGGAACGCCGGATCAGGAGCCGGCACGACTGTTCGCCTATGCCGATGCGCAGGGATTTGCGGGACTGATCGAGAAGCTGGTCGAGGCATCTGCCGTTTACCTCGTTCGGCAGCTGCAGGCCGGCGTCGATGCCGTCCAGATCTTCGATACCTGGGCCGGGGTTCTGCCGGCGGAGGAATTCATGCGCTGGTGCGTCGAGCCGACGCAACGGATCATCGCAAAGGTGCGCCGGGAGGTGCCGCGTGCGAAGGTGATCGGTTTTCCGCGCGGCATCGGCACGGGGCTTCTGCGCTATATCGAGGATGTTCCGGTCGACGCCGTCGGGCTCGATTGGAGCGTGGACCTCGCGTTTGCGCGCGACCAGGTCCAGTGGCGCGTGCCCGTGCAGGGAAATCTCGACCCGCTCGTCCTGGTCGCGGGTGGCGCGGCGCTTGAGCGGGCGGTTGATCGAATTCTGGAGGCGTTTTCCGACCGGCCTTTCATCTTTAATCTCGGCCACGGCATCTTGCCGCACACACCGATCGCGCACGTGGAGCAGATGCTGGCACGCGTGCGTGGATTTCAGAGGTGACGATGCCGGAGGTGCGGACACCGTGGCTGCGCGCGGCCGTAGCGATCGCAATCATCGTGGTGCTGGTCGGCCTGCTCGTGCTGTGGCGGCCGTCGGGTCTGTATCCTTGGCTCAAGGCTGCGCACGTGATCGCGATCATCGCCTGGATGGCGGGGATGCTCTATCTGCCGCGGCTGTTCGTCTACCACTGCGAGGCTCCGTCGGGCTCCCAACAATCGGAGACCTTCAAGGTGATGGAGCGGCGGCTCCTCACCGTAATCATCAATCCGGCCATGGTGGCGAGCTGGGCGCTCGGCCTGTGGCTCGCCTGGGATGGCGGCTGGTACGCGGCGCCCTGGCTGCACGCCAAAGTGACGCTGGTCCTCGTGTTGTCCGCCCTACACGGTTTTTTCGCCCGCTGGGTGCGTCTTTTCGGCACCGACCGCAATCCGCATTCGCAGAAATTTTATCGAATCATCAATGAGGTACCGACGATTCTGCTGATCGGCGTTGTGATTCTGGCGGTGGTCAAGCCGTTCTGAAGACGCTGCCAAGGCGTGCGGCCGAGGACCGTGTCGTGCTGACCGCGGCCGGCGCCACTTGCGCCTGGGACCGTCTTTTCCTATGTTTGCGGCATCTCCCCGAACGCAGGCAGATGCGTGAGTACCGGCCCCACCTGGGATCGGCCGCGGCATCGGGCCAAACGCTTCACTCAAGACCTGCGATTTCCCTTCCGTACCGATCGGCAGCTTTTTTCAGTCACCGATCTCTCCATAGGACTAACCCCGCATGCGGGAAATGAAACTCCAGGACCTCAAGGCCAAGACTCCGGCCGAGCTCGTCTCTTTTGCCGAAGAGCTCGAGGTCGAAAATGCCAGCACCATGCGCAAGCAGGAGCTGATGTTCGGCATCCTCAAACAACTCTCGATGCGCGAGACCGATATCATCGGTGAAGGCGTGGTCGAGGTGCTCTCCGACGGCTTCGGATTTCTGCGCTCGCCGGAGGCGAACTACCTGCCCGGCCCCGATGACATCTATGTCTCGCCCTCGCAGATCCGCCGCTTTGGCTTGCGGACCGGCGACACCATCGACGGCCATATCCGCTCGCCCAAGGAAGGCGAGCGTTACTTTGCGCTGCTCAAGGTCAACAGCATCAATTTCGAAGACCCGGAAAAGGCACGCCACAAGGTCAATTTCGACAACCTCACTCCGCTCTATCCCGACGAGCGGTTGCGCATGGAGCACGAGGACGCGACTAAGAAGGATCTCTCTCCGCGCGTCATCGACATCGTGGCGCCGATCGGAAAGGGCCAACGCGCGCTGATCGTGTCGCCGCCGCGCACGGGCAAGACCGTGTTGTTGCAGAACATCGCCCACGCCATTACCGCCAACCATCCGGAATGCTACCTGATCGTGCTGCTCATCGACGAGCGGCCGGAGGAAGTGACCGACATGCAGCGCTCGGTGAAGGGCGAGGTGGTGTCCTCGACCTTCGACGAGCCCGCGTCGCGTCATGTGCAAGTTGCCGAGATGGTGATCGAGAAGGCCAAGCGCCTGGTCGAGCACAGCCGCGACGTAGTCATCCTGCTCGATTCGATCACCCGCCTGGGACGTGCCTACAACACGGTGGTGCCGTCATCGGGCAAGGTGCTCACCGGCGGCGTGGACGCCAACGCCCTGCAGCGGCCGAAGCGGTTCTTCGGCGCTGCGCGCAACATCGAGGAAGGCGGCTCGCTCACTATCATCGCGACCGCGCTGATCGATACCGGTAGCCGTATGGACGAGGTGATCTTTGAGGAGTTCAAAGGCACCGGCAATTCAGAAATCATTCTCGACCGCAAGGTTGCGGACAAGCGCACGTTCCCGGCGATGGACATCACGCGCTCGGGCACCCGCAAGGAGGAGCTGCTGGTTGCACCCGATCAGCTCAAGAAGATGTACATCCTGCGCCGCATCCTCAATCCGATGGGCACGATGGATGCCATCGACTTCCTGCTCGACAAGCTGCGCAACACCAAGAATAACGGCGAGTTCTTCGAGTCGATGAACGCGTGAGTAGGCTCACGGTGGCCACAGTGCACCTGCGAGCTACTTGTAGAGACGAAGCGCTTTGAGGCGCGACGACAAGGCGAGGCCGTCGAGGCAGGCGCCGGGTTCGCCGGGGGCACAGGCCGCCACATCGTTGACCAGCAGCGCGCCGATCTGGCGGCATTCGTCGTCGAAGACGAATGTCCGCACCAGCGTTTTGGTCGCCCGCACCGGGCCCATCTCGATCAGCAAGCGGCGCAGAATGGCGCCGTCGACACTGAACGCGACCATATCGAGCTTCATGCTCTCGAGCGCGACGTTGGACTTGTTCTCGACGACAAAATTCATGCGACAGCGGTTCTCGGCGGTCTCGGTGCTGTTGAGCTCGATGGAGAGTTTTTCGTCCGCCGCCAGCGCGTGAACAGGCACCAGCGCTTGCAACAGGAGCAACGCACGCAGGACGGCACGCATGTGTGATCTCCAATGCGGCTAGTGTCCCGATCCCGAAGACGAGTGCCCCGGCGCGATTCATAAACCGAGACATTTGCGCCCGGCAAGGTGTCAGCCTGACAGAGCCCAGCGAGATTGGAACGATACAAATGTGCGCGCTGAGACCGTCAGTGGCTCATGGCGGCCATGGTCTCTGCAATGGCAGAAGGTTGCGTGACCGGCAGCGAGCAGGTCTCGCCGACGCAGACGAAGGCGGCACTCTCGGTTGCAGCGTTGATCTTGTCTTGCGCCGGGTGCGACGCCGGCAGCGTGTGCGACGCGCGCAACACCGTTCGATTGAGGAACGGAAGCCGGCGGGCGGCGGCGACAAGCTCGTGGGCGCGGGCGTCGTCTCCGGTCACCACG
>JBKPUA010000182.1:0-7297 GCA_046735815.1 Pseudomonadota bacterium | reverse complement strand
CACGGTGTAGCGATCGAGCTGGTAATTGCCGGCCTTGGCCCGCTCGATCACGCCTTCCTCCGCGGTGTCGAAAAAGTTCTTGCCCCAGAACTTCGCGCCCGTAAGCCCGCTTACTGTCATGATCGCGCTGCGCACGTCCTGCGGCAGGCTCTGCCATTTCTGCTTGTTGGCGCACAGCGAAAAATAGGCCACGTAGAACGGCGCGATGGTGTAGTTCTTCGCCACCTCGTAGAGCCGGAAGCCCTGCACCGCCTCCCACGGCGCGGCGGCGCCGTCGACCACCCCCTTGTCGAGCGACTGATAGACGTCGGGCATCGGGATCAGCGTCGGCACCGCGCCGAGCGTCTTCGCCATCTCGGTGGGCGGGCCGCCCAGCACGCGGAATTTCAGTCCCTTGAACTCCTCCAGTGTCTTCACCGGCCTCTTCGCGACCAACAGATTGGGCGAGCTGGTGTAGAGCACCAGCGGCTGGATCTCGCCGTATTCCTTCTGCACCGCGGGGAATTTCTCGTAGAGCTTCCACAGCGCCTCGCTGCCCTTCTCGGCCGAGTTGATCGGCAGGAACGGGAGCGACATGACGTCGGAGAGCGGCGTCTGCTCGGGCCAATAGCCCTGCACGCACCAGCCGATGTCGGCGATGCCGCTGCGGACGCCCTTCCACATGTCCACGCCCTTGATCAGGGTCTGCGACGGATAGACCTCGATCTTCACCCGGCCTTTGGTGGCCTCCTCGACCTGTTTCACCCAGGGATACAGCGCATGCGAGGGCCCCCATGCGGTCGGGGAGTTCTGGTCGGCGAGTGTCAGCTTGATCTCCTGCGCCGACGCCGGACCCATTGCGGCGAGCGACGCCGCGACCAGGCCGGCGACGACAATGAGACTCTTTCTGTCGGACATGGGCTCACTCCCGTTCGATCCCGTTCTTCGTTTTCACGCACGCGCGCGTGTCGTTCGGCATAGTGCCGGCCTTGTCGGCGTTAGACAAGCCGCGTCGCAGCTGCGTGGAGAAGCCTGCGCGTCGAGCCGGGCTGTGATTCCCGACGCCTCACTTGATGAACTGATTGGTATAGAGATCCTCGACTGGCGACTTCCGCTGAATAATTCCCTTCGCCAGGTAAAAGTCCTGCAGGTTGCGCAGGCGCTCCACATTGACCTCGCCGAGCCGCGGCTGGCCGGGATAGACGAGCGTGGCGTAGTAGTTGAACGTTGTCTTGATCGCGCCTTCCTTGCCCTTCCATTCGGGAACGAAACTGACGAAGTCGTCGGCGGCCTTGTTCGGATCGTCCATGATGTCCTTCATGCCGCGCAGCGCCGCCTTGACGAAATTGCCCACGAGCTCGGGCCGCTCCTTGAGGACCTGATCGGACACGCCGATCGCCTGCGCCATGTGCGGAAAGAACTCGTCGGTCGGGATCACTTTGACCTTTGCGCCGGCGGCCTGAACGGGCGGGATCCAATCGGGCACGCCCGCCATCCCGGCGGACTTGCCGGTGGCGACGAACTCCCACACGCCGCTCGGCCCGGCGGATTGGATGTTGAGATCATCCTGAGTCAGCCCCACGCTCGCTAGCAATCCGAGCAGCGCGTAATAAGTGGTATCCTGAAACGACATCACCGAGATCGTCTTGCCCTTGAGGTCGGCCGGCTTGTTGATCGCCGAGTCCTCGCGCACCACCAGCTGCATGAAGCCGCGGCCGCCGAACACGGCGACGATCTTGATGGGCACGCCGTTCTGGCGGACCATGATCGGCCCGTCGGCGACGATGCCGCCGAGCGGCGCGTTGCCGGCGCCGACCTGCTTGGCCACGTCGACGCCGCCGCGTCCGACCGCGAAGTTCACGTCGATGCCGGCCTCGGCGAAATAGCCCTTGCCCTTGGCGAGACGAATGGGACCGAAGGCCGGGAGACTCGGCGGCGCCGGAAAGAGATAAGTCACGGCCTCGGCGGCAAATGCGGCCGGTGCCGCCGACAGCGTGCCCAGCACGATGGCCAGCGCGACAATGGCGATGCCGCTCACTTTGCGCGTAGGCATGTATGTTCTCCCTGCAAAGTCCGATTGGGCGCCGCGCCTTGGCGCGAGAATTCAAAACGGTACGACCAGCCCTTCGAGCGGCGCGTCACAATTCACGAGATCGACACGCTTCCAAGCAATTTGGATGCCATTGCTGCCACGCACGAGGCGATGAAAGCAGGTGCCGCCGAAGATACGCTGCGTCTCACGTCGATATTCGAGCAGCTGGAATTTGGAACGGACGGTGCAGGCATTGCCTTGCGCTTCCTCGATCGTCACGTTGGCGATGATGCGGCTGGTGCGGGAGCGCGGCTCCTGCGAGTAGATGCGGGGGCTGGCCAGCCGGCGCACGCGCGTTTCGAGTAGACGGCGATCATCGTAGATCAGCGAAATGGTGTCGCGCGGGCTTGCCTGGTTGGGCTCGCTGGGCACCCAATACCAGGCATCGGCGGTGAACAGGCTCAGCCATTCGTCGAACCGGCCTTCATCGAGCACGCGTGCCTCGTGGACGAGGAACTCTTCGCATTGGGAGGCGGTCAACGGCGCCGCATGGGCGTCCGAATGCGACACGCCGCTCGCGTCGGCTCTCTTGGCGGCAGGCATCACGGCCTGATCTCCGCAAGTCGTTCCGGCGCGGAGGTCCCTGTGGCACGCGCTACGTCCGACGCCGGCGCGCATTCGGCCATGTAGGCGAGCCAGGCGTCGAACATGTTGCGGATATAGATTTCGCTCGTGGAGTTCTTGCCGCGCCGGCCGCCGTGCTCGTCGGGCAGGTCGCCGCCATAGCCGCGCCCGATTTCGAGCCACTCGGAGCCTGTGCTCGTCAGACCCAGGCCGATGCGATTGTAGATTTCGAGATCGTCGGTAAGCACGAGCGAGCCGGTGCCGTTCACGATGTTGGCAAAGCTGATGGTGTTCTCGAACATCCGCACCGGTGCGCCGCGCAGGCGAAAACTATAGGTGTGCACGACCGTCTCGCTGACCGAGATGGGATGCACCACGCGCAGCTGCTGGAACTGGCTCATGAACGAGAGGTTGGGATAGACGTTGCTGTTCCAGCGACGCACTTCGAGAACCTTCCGCGTCTTCTCCTTGCCCTTCTTCGCTTCCATGGCGGCGATGTAGTCGCGAAACACCGGATCGTTCAAAGCCGCGACCAGCTTGGCGTCGTCGTGATAGTCGCCGAGGAAGCTGTGGCCGTTGGGATAGGTCCAGATGCCAACGTTCGCTTCCCAGAAGCTGTAGGGCGCTCCGTTCTGGCGCATCTGGCGGATCGCGATCTCGCCCGAGCCGTCGGAATAAGCGTCGTCGGACTGCTGCTGCGCGGCGTCGATCGAGGATTGATGCACGAACAGCGGATGCGCCGCGTCGCAGAGGTTTTCCAGATAGAGCTTCCAATTGCCCTTGTAGCTGTGCTTGAACACGCCGCCGGCCGCCTCGAGCTCGCCGTCGGGCGCGCGGTCGACCATGTCATCAAACGACGTGGTCATGTAGCCGAGGTAATCCTCGAGGCTCGGCCCGTCGGAAGCGAGGCTGCCGAAGACGAAGCCGCGGTAGCTCGCGACGCGCGGCACCCGCAGCATGGCAAAGTCGGGATTCTTCGGATCGAAGTGCGAGGGGTATCCGTGCTGGAGCGGGACGGTCTTGAGCCGGCCGTCCAGATGATAGGTCCAGCCGTGATAGCAGCAGCGAAATTCCGAGGTGTGTCCCCGCTCCGACGCCACCACCATCGAGCCGCGATGGGCGCACTGGTTGTGCAAGAGCGCAATTCGCCCGTCGGCATTGCGAACCAGCAACAGCGGCTTGCGCCCGACCCGGGTGGCGATGAAGTCGCCGGGATTCTTGATCTGGCTTTCATGCCCCACGTAGATCCATGCGGAGCCGAAGATTCTTTCGAGCTCGAGCTCGAAAATATCGGGATCGGCATAGACCCGCCGGTGGACGCGACCGGGCTGGATCAATGCCTGGATTTCGTCGGTGGCGACTGGCGCCATGCTACGGCTCCGCGCAATTCAATTGGTGCCAACCCGTAGCGGCTCGATGGATGTCGCGCTCAAATGCGCGCGGCGGCGTCGCCGTCGGTGGCGACAGCGACGATACTCACTCGTGTCGGCGCGATCAACTCGCGCAGCGAGATACACCGCCGTGCTGGTGGCGTCTTAATCACCCGGTCGAATGGGTTGCCGGATCGAGACTGGTACCGCCGGGAAGTGAGGATGCGCCTGTGCGGTTCCCACCCTTCGCGACGGACGCGCCGGTCGCGTCACGAGATAGATGCCGAGCGCCACTGGGACGATGCCGACGAGATCGGCCAACGCGACATGCTCGTCGAGGATGAGCCAGCCGAACAGCATCCCGAGCGGCGGCATCAGGAAGTGATAGGCGCTCGCTGCCGTCGCCCCACAGCGGGTCAGCAGGTGAAACCAGAGGAGATAGCCGAACACCGAGACGAGCAGGGCGGAATAGGCAAGGCTGACGATGAGACGCCAGCTCGGCGTCACCTCGCCGACGCTCTCCAGCGTGAAGGCGAAGGGCACGAGCACGAGCCCGCCGCTCAAGTTTTGCACCCCATTGCCGATCCATAGCCCGCCGTTGGGAGCGAGCTTCTTGAACAGGATCGTGCCGCCGACCATCGAGACCAGAGCGCCGAGGGTAAACAGGATGCCGACGGGACTGTCGATGCCGCCGGCGATGCGGCCCTGCACGATGAAGGCGACGCCGCCGACGCCGAGCAGCAGCCCGGCCGCCTTCCGCCAGGTCATGCGCTCGTCGAGGACCATTGCAGCCAGCAGTGCGGTGAGCACCGGGTTGGTGCTGACGATCAGCGCCGACAGTCCCGACGAGATGCTGCGCATGCCGATGTAGTTCAGGCCGAGATAGAGCGCGTTGTTGGCGATGCCGAGCACCGCGAGCGCGATCAGGTCGCGGCGGGCGAGCTTGCGCCAGGTCGTGCCCGTCATGGCGGCGGCGCCGAGCATGACCACGGCAGCAATCAAGAACCGAGCTGTGAGCAGGATGAGCGGCGGGCAATCCAACAGTGCGAGCTTGGCGGCCGAAAACGCCGAGCTCCAGAGCAGACAGAACGCCGTCACCAGCACCGGCAGCGGTATTGAGGTAGCGGCGAATGGAAGGGCAGCGGGGGCGGACGGCATCGGAATCTCCACGAAGCGGTCAGATCTGATGTAACTGAGGGCGTTGTAATTTGGAAATTAAATGATAAGATGAATGCCAGTGAAAATATGAATGAGACGTGCCATGCTCGATATCGACCTGCTGCGCAGTTTCGTTTCGGTCGTCGATGCCGGCGGCTTCACCCGCGCCGGCGAGCGCGTTCATCGCACCCAATCCACCGTGAGCCAGCAGATCCGGCGGCTGGAAGAAGTGTTCGGCCGACCGCTGCTGCATCGCGACGGGAAGCGCGTAACCACAACGGAGGAGGGCGAACGGCTGCTCTCCTATGCGCGGCGGATTCTCGCGCTGGCCGAGGAGGCGCGCGACGTGGTCGCGCGCCCGGCGAGCGACGGCGTGGTGCGGCTCGGCATGTCGGAGGACTTCGCCGCCTATCGCCTCACCGAGATGTTGTCGGGCTTCGTGCGCGGGCGTCCCGGCCTGCGCCTCGACGTGCGCTGCGGGTTGAGCGTCCATCTGCGCCAGGCGCTCGAGCGTGGCGAGCTCGACGTCGCACTATTCAAGCGCGACCTGGGCGAGGGTGGCGGCGTGGCGTCATGGCCCGAGCGTCTGCACTGGATCGCCAGCCGTCGCTACCCCATCGATTTCCATCGCGACCCGTTGCCGCTCGCAGTGTTCGAGCAGGGATGCCTCTATCGCAACCGGGCGATCCACGCGCTCGAGGCCGCCGGTCGCGCCTGGTACATCGCCTATTCCAGTCCCAATCTGCCCGGCATCCAGGCCGCGGTCTCCGCCGGACTCGGGGTGAGCATCCTGCCCGAGGTCGCAATTCTCGAAGACCATTGCATGCTGGGTGCAAGCGATGGCTTCCCACCGATCACCAATACCGAGGTGGCCCTCGTCGCTGCGCCGCAGGCGAGCCCGGCGACCCGGCGCCTGGCGCAGGCGCTGGCCGATTTCTGCAGCGCAGCCGATCCGCGCCTGGCAGCGTGATGCTTCATTGAATTGACGGTGGCGTGATCAGGTCCACATGCGGCGAAGCCGCGCCGCAACGTCAATGGGTGCGTGTCTCGGCGTGTCCACCGATGCCGCCGGACCGGCCGCCGGCCAGGCGCAGCTTGCGAAGCGATCGAGCATGGCGGCGGAAATGAAACGCGTGCGCGCGGCATAGACGTGGCGGTCGCCGTTCATCCGCTGCTGATGAGTGTAGAAACGCTGGGGCATGATCAGGTGCAGGTGATCCTTGGCGCGGGTCATGGCGACATAGAGCAGGCGGCGCTCCTCCTCGATCTCGGCTGCGGTGCCGGTGCCAAGATCGGAAGGAATGCAGCCGTCGATGGCGTTGAGGATCATCACCGCCTTCCACTCCTGGCCCTTGGCCGAATGGATGGTGGAGAGGATCAGGTAATCCTCGTCGAGCAGCGGAGCGCCGGCCTCGTCGCTGGTGGCGGCGGGTGGATCGAGCGTGAGCTCGGTGAGAAAGCGTTGGCGCGTGGGATAGGTGGCGGCGATCTGCGCCAGCTGCACGAGGTCGGCCTCCCTCATGGCGGCGTCGTCATGGATGCGCTCGAGGTGCGGCGCATACCAACGACAGACGAGGTCGAGCTCCGCCGGCCAGCCGGCGGACGCGCCCTGCACGAGCCGAATCGTCTCGGCGAAAGCGGGCCAGTGCTCGGCAGCTGCGGCCGGCGGGGCGAAAGCGGCAACGGCTTGCGCCGGATCGGTGGCCGTGACGTGATCGAGCAGCCGTGCCGCGGCCGCGGGCCCGGCGCCGGGCAGCAGCTGAATGACGCGAAAGCCGGCAACCCGGTCGCGCGGGTTCTCCGCCCAGCGCAGGAACGCCAGCACGTCCTTGACGTGCGCCGCTTCGAGGAATTTGAGGCCGCCGAATTTCACGAACGGGATATTGCGGCGGGCAAGCTCGAGCTCGAGCAATGCGCTGTGATGGGATGCACGAAACAACACCGCCTGCGCCTTGAGCGCGATACCCGCCTCGCGGTTCTGCAGCACCGTGTGCGCTACGTAGCGGGCCTGCTCGGCCTCGTCGCGCACGCTCACGAGCCTCGGACGCTCGGCGGAGGCACGATCGGACCAGAGCTCCTTGGCGATGCGCTCCTCCGCCGGCTCCATCACCGCATTGGCGGCGGCGAGGATGGG
>JBKPUA010000181.1:0-11513 GCA_046735815.1 Pseudomonadota bacterium | reverse complement strand
GCACGAAGTCGTGCCCGTGCTCGAAGCGGTCGACGCGCGCTTCCCGCTCGCCGGGCGCCGCTGGGTGATCGAGCACATCGCACGCGCACGCCTTACGGATCTGCAGGCGCTCAAGCGCCTGGGCCTCTACGTCACCACCATTCCCACCTACTTCCTGTGGAAGGGCGGGCGGGCCTATCTCGACGAGCCCGATGGCGGCGACTTGGTGGTGGCGCACCGGCACATGCTCGATCTTGGCCTGCCGGTCGCGATCGCCACCGACAACATCCCGTATGACCCCTTCTTCACGCTCTGGGTCACGGTGATGCGGCGCGAGCGCAGGAGCGGCCGCGTCATCGGTCCGCGGCAATGCCTCGACGCGGAGACCGCGCTGCGGCTGTTCACTGTCGCCGGGGCAGAGCTCACATTCGACGAGGATTGGAAAGGGCCGCTCCGCCCCGGCTTCGCCGCCGATATAGCGGTGCTGTCGGACGATCCGACCGAGCTCCCGCCCGAACGCCTGCGCGAGCTCAAATGCCGCATGACCATCGTGGGCGGGCGGGTCGTCTACTCCGATTTGTGAGATTCGTTTCGAGCTTCTCGCGGTGCGTAGGCCGCGGGATCGACGGCGTCGGGGCGGCCCGCGAGCGACAGCGCCGCGAGGCGCGCCGGCGTTTCGGCCACGACCTTGCCGCGCCGGACCACGAACAGCCGCGTCGCCTTGAGCCGGATCGCCTCGATGGGATCCTGCGCCTGCAACACCACGAGATCGCAGTAGCAACCCACGTCGAGCCCGTAGTGCTCGAGCCCCATGATGCGAGCGGGGTTCACCGTCACCGCATCGAAGCAGAAGCGCATCGCCTCGCGCGCCGTGAGATGGCCGACGTGCAACCCCATATGCGCCACCTCCAGCATGTCGGCACTGCCGAGCGAGTACCAGGGGTCCATGCAGCAGTCCTGACCGAAAGCCACTGCGATCCCGGCGGCGCGCAATTCGGCCACGCGGGTCATGCCCCGGCGTTTGGGATAGGTGTCGTGACGTCCCTGCAGCACGATATTGATGAGCGGATTAGGGATCGCCGCCACGCCGGCCTCGGCCATCAGCGGAATGAGTTTCGAGACATAATAGTTGTCCATCGAATGCATTGAGGTGAGGTGAGAGCCGGCGACGCGCCCATTGAGCCCGAGCCGCTGGGTCTCATAGGCCAGCGTCTCGATGTGCCGAGACAGCGGATCGTCGGTCTCGTCGCAATGCATGTCGACGCGCAAGCCGCGTTCGGCCGCGATCTCACATAGCGCCCGCACCGAGGCGGCGCCGTCCGCCATGGTGCGCTCGAAATGGGGAATGCCGCCGACCACTTCGACGCCCTTGTCGAGCGCGCGCATCAGGTTCTTGGCCGCGGTCGGCGAGCGCAAATAGCCGTCCTGCGGAAAGGCGACGAGCTCGAGGTGGAGATAAGGCGCGACCTTGCGCTTGACCTCGAGCAGCGCCTCGACCGCCAGCAGTCGATCGTCGCACACGTCGACGTGGCTCCTGATCGCGAGCAGGCCCTGCGCGACCGCAAGGTCGCAATAGCGCAACGCCCGCTCGACCACCGCCTCGTGCGTGAGCATGGGTTTCAGCTCGCCCCAGAGCGCAATGCCCTCAAGCAGCGTGCCCGAGCGATTGAGGCGCGGCAGGCCGAGCGAAAGCGTCGCGTCCATGTGGAAATGGGCATCGATGAAGGGCGGCGAGACCAGATAGCCCTTGGCATCGATGGTGCGCGCGGCCTCGGCCGCGATGCCGCGCTCGACCGCGGCAATGCGGCCGTCCGCCACGGCGATGTCGAGGCCGCTGCGGCCGTCCGGCAAGGTGGCGTTGCGGACGATCAGATCGAAGGTCATGCGCCTGGCGCGCCGCTCTTAGCTCGTTCCGCTCACTTCATCGCGTCGTAGACCGCGTGGCTCCAGGCGCCACTGGGCTTCTTCGTGATCACGGGGTCGGAGCCGCCGGCGAGCAGGGTGGCCACGGTGCGCTCGTAGTCGGCGGGATCGAGCTTGCCGTTGCCGGTGTCGAGCAGCTTCGCGATCTCGCCCATCATGCGCCGCTGGTGCTTCTCGGTCTGCGCCCCGGTGGTGTCGTTGGCGAGCACGATCTTGGTCGCCTCGTCGGGATTCTGCTGTGCGTATTGCCAGCCGCGCATTGAGGCTTTCACGAAGGTCGCGATCTTGGCGACGAAGGCGGGATCGCGAAGCTTGCTTTCGATCACGTAGAGACCGTCCTCGAGCGTGGCTACGCCCTGGTCGTCGTACCTGAACACGACCAGCTGATCGGGCTTGAAGCCGCCGTCGATGACCTGCCAATACTCATTGTAGGTCATGGTCGAGATGCAATCGGCCTGCTTCTGCAACAGCGGATCGACGTTGAAGCCCTGCTTGAGCACCTTCACGCCGCCGGGCGAGCCATCGGTCTTGTAGCCGAGCTTGGCCATCCAGGAGAGGAACGGATATTCGTTACCCGAGAACCAGACGCCGAGCGTACGGCCCTTGAGGTCGGCGGGCACCTTGATTCCTGTATCCGCGCGACACGTGAGCTCGAGCCCCGATTTCTTGAACGGTTGCGCGATATTGACGAGCGGCACGCCTTTCTCGCGCGCCGCCAGCGCCGATGGCATCCAGTCGATGACGACGTCGGCGCCGCCGCCGGCAATGACTTGCGGCGGGGCGACGTCCGGACCGCCGGCGTTGATGCTGACGTCGAGGCCGGCATCCTTGTAGTAGCCTTTGTCCTTGGCGACGTAATAGCCGGCGAACTGCGCCTGCGTGATCCATTTGAGCTGCAATGTGACCTTGTCGGCGGCGCCGGCGGGCAGCGCCAGAGCGGCCGTCAATCCAGCGGCCAGAGCCAATCTCGTCATCATGTGATCCTCCTCCAGCTGTAAGCGTTCGAGTCAGGTTCGATAGGACGGGTGCCAAAAGGTGGTCGCGCGCTCGGCGAGCGCGATGATCCCATAGAATGCGGTGCCGGCGATCGCGGCGAGCGCAATCTCCGCCCACACCATGTCGAGCGACATCCGCGCCACCTCGATGGAGATTCGAAAGCCCATGCCATGGATCGGCGTCCCGAAGAATTCGGCAACGATCGCGCCGATCAGCGCCAAGGTCGAGTTGATCTTCAGCGCGTTGAAGATGAAGGGCATGGCGCCAGGTAATTTCAGCTTGAACAGGGTCTGCCAGTAGCCGGCAGCATAGGAGCGCATCAGGTCGCGCTCCATCCGGCCGGCGGCGGCGAGGCCGGTGACCGTATTCACCAGCATCGGGAAGAAGGTGATGATCGCCACCACCGCGGCCTTCGACTGCCAATCGAAGCCGAACCACATCACCATGATCGGCGCGATGCCGACGATCGGCAATGCCGAGGCAAAATTGCCCAGCGGCAACAGGCCGCGCCCGAGGAAAGGAATGCGATCGGCGATGACCGCCAGCAAGAACCCTGCCGCGCAGCCGATGGCATAGCCTGAGAGCACGCTGCGCACGAAGGTCTGCACGAAGTCTTCGCCCAGGGTCGGGACGGACGCGGCGAAGCGCGTCGCGATCGCGCTCGGGGCCGGCATGAGCACGGATGGCACGCCGAAGCCGCGCACCGCAACCTCCCAGAGAAAGAACAGGAAGGCGCCGAACAGGAGCGGCACCGCCAAACCGAGTGCGCGCCCCATCCCCTTGCTCGCCGGCCGCAGTGCGGAGAGCCGCGTGACGCAGACCGCGGCCGCAATCCAGGTGGCGAGCACGATGGCCCAGAACCCTATCGCGGCATTGCCCGCGACCTCGGGGTCCGCAAGCAAAGCGAGCGCCACCGCGCAAGCAACGACGACACCGGCTAGGCCGAATGCGATCGCGGCTGGAGCGCGGCCGCCGGCGAGCGCGAACAGCAGCGCCGCCGCAAGCGTCATCGTCAAGGCGACCGGCCGCGCGAGCAAGTCGGCCGCCGGCGCTGCCGCCAGCGGAAGCACGACCGCCGCCGCCATCAGCGCGGCCGCAAGTCCGCACGGCAGGGAGTAGCGGGACACGATCATGCGGTCGCCCCCATGCGCCGGGCGTACAGGCGCTCGATCCAGCCGATCAGCGCCACCATGATCGCAGCGAGCAGGGCGGCGGCGAACAGCGCCGCCCAGATCTGGATGGTCTGGCCGTAGTAGGAGCCGGCGAGCAGGCGCGCACCCAAGCCGGCCTGCGCGCCGGTCGGTAGCTCGCCAACGATTGCGCCGATGAGCGAAATGGCGATCGCGACCTTGAGGCTCGCGAACAGGAACGGCATTGACGACGGCCAGCGCAGCTTCCAGAACACCTGCGCCGGCGTCGCCGACCACGTACGCATCAGGTCACGCTGGATCGGGTCGGGCGACGTCAATCCTTTCACCATGCCGATAGTGACCGGAAAGAAGCAGAGATAGGCGGAGATGATCGATTTCGGCAGCAGCCCGCGGATGCCGATCGAGCCCAGCACCACGATCACGATCGGCGCGATCGCCAGGATCGGCACCATCTGCGAGCAGATGATCCACGGCATCAGGCTCTTCTCGAGCGCGCGCAGGTGCACGATCAGCACCGCCAGCACGATGCCGAACACCGCACCGATGACGAAGCCGAGCACCGTCGCCGACAGCGTCACGCCGCTGTGGTAGAGCAGGCTGCGGGCGGAGCTCGGCGGATAGCCGGTGGTCGACACCACGAATTCGTGCAGGATTTGATGCGGCGCGGGCAGCATCGGCCGCTCCGCGCTCCAGCTTGCAGCGACGAGGTCGGCGAGGCTTCCATGCTCGACCGCGGCGCGTACCAGCGCCGCGTTCATGAGCGCGGCGGCGACATACCAGAGCGCAATCAGCGCGAGGACGACCACGGTGACCGGCGCGATCGCGGCGAGCGCGCCGCCCCAGCGGACGCGCGACCCACGCGGCAGCGAGATCGCGTCACTCGTCATAGGAATGTCCTAGGCGCAGGCCCATGCGCACGCGCTGCGCGATAGCGATGAACTCCGGCGTCTCGCGGATTTCCAGCCCGCGATCGGAGGGGAGATCGCAGCTGATGACGTCGATGATGCGCCCCGGCCGCGGCGACATCACCACGATCTTGGTGGACAGGAACACCGCCTCGGAGATCGAGTGGGTGACGAACAGCACGGTCTTTCCGGTCTGTTGCCACAGCCCGAGCAATTGCTCGTTGAGGTGATCGCGCACGATCTCGTCGAGCGCGCCGAACGGCTCGTCCATGAGCAACAGCGCGGGATCGAACGACAGCGCCCGCGCGATCGATGCGCGCTGCTGCATGCCGCCGGAAAGCTGCCAGGGAAACTTGCGCTCGAAGCCCGAAAGGTTGACCAGCGCGAGATAGCGTTGCGCGCGCTTGCGTTGCTCGTCGCCGGAAAAGCCCATCACCTCCAGCGGAAGCATCACGTTCTTCTCGATGGTGCGCCAGGGATAGAGCGCGGGCGCCTGGAAGATATAGCCGTAGTCGCGGCGCAGCCGCGCGTCCCCGGGCGACATGCCGTTGACGATCACGCTGCCCGCGGTCGGCTGCTCGAGGTCGGCGACGATACGCAGCAGGGTGGTCTTGCCGCAGCCGGACGGGCCGATGAACGAGACGAATTCGCGCTGGGCGATCTTGAGGTCGATCGCCTGGAGCGCCTCCACTTTGCCGTCGGAGGTTTCAAAGGTGAGCGACACGCCGCTGACATCGACCGCCAGCGGGCAGTCCGAGGGAGCCGGTCTGTGCTCGAAGCCACGGTCCGGCGCCATTTGAATTGGCTTGTTCACCGCGAGCACCCGCTTCAGCGGCCCAATCGACGACAGCGATCCCGGCTACCAGCCATCATAGTGGAGCAACGCAAAGCCGCAAACGATTTGGATGCCGACTCCCGGCGGCGATGCTTGGGCATATCCGGAACACAGCCGGGCCGAGCCCAATCTTTGCCCACAGGGCCGAAAAAATCGGCGGGTTCCCTCGTTTGCAAATGCAGACATCGCCGGTAACCGCACCTGTCGGACGCTTTTGACTTGGCAGCGCGTTCGTCGCCATACTCGCGCCCTCGCCCCATCCGACGGGCCGCACCGTGAAGTTTGAGCCATGGCCACGCGCTATCTCGGCGCTCCCATCAAGCGCAACGAGGACCGCCGGCTGCTCACCGGCAACGCGCTGTTCGTCGACGACGTGGAGCTGCCGGATCTTCTCCACGCCGCGTTCCTGCGCAGCCACGTCGCCCATGCGCGAATTCGCGCCATCGATGTGTCGGCCGCGCGTGCGCGCCAAGGCGTGGTCGCGGTCTATACCGCGGCGGACCTCGGCGACTATTGGCAGCCCGGTCCGCTGCTGGTCCCACCGCCGCCGGTCGCCGGCCTCATCTTCAACCAGCGCACCCAGGTCCCGCTCGCCAAGGATAAGGTGCGCCACGTCGGCGAGCCGCTGGCGGTCGTGATCGCGGAAAGCCGCTACCTCGCGGAGGACGCGCTCGCCGACATCACGGTCGATCTCGAGCAACTGCCGCCGGTGGTCGACCTCGAGCAGGCGCGCGCCGACAGCGCACCGCGCGTGCACGACGACGTGCGCGGCAACGTGGCCGCGCACGTGCGCCAGCGCAAAGGCGACTATGCCGCGGCGGTTGTCCGCGCCGACCACGTGATTCGCCGCCGCTTCTATTACGAGCACGGCGCGTCCTCGCCCATTGAAACGCGGGGAGTCGTGGCGCGATGGGACGCCCGCGCGGATCAACTCACGGTGTGGGATACGACCCAGGCGCCGGTTTTCATCCGCAACGGGCTCGCCGGCATGCTCGGCCTGAGCGAACGGCAGGTGCGGGTGATCGCGCCCTTCGTCGGCGGCGGCTTCGGGCCGAAGATCATGATGTTCTATCCCGAGGAGGTGCTGCTGCCCTGGGCTGCAATGCGGCTAGGATGCCCGATCAAATGGATCGAGGACCGCCGCGAGCATTTCGTCGCGACCACCCACGAGCGCGGACAGATCCACGATGCCGAGATCGCGCTCGACCGCGACGGCCGCATTCTCGGAATCAGAGACGTGTTCCTGCACGATACCGGCGCTTACGATCCCTATGGGTTGACCGTTCCGATCAACAGTCAATGCACCCTACTCGGCCCCTACCTCGTGCCGAGCTACGACAGCACCTTCACCGCGCTGTTCACCAACAAGCAGATCGTCACACCCTATCGCGGCGCCGGCCGCCAGCACGGCGTGTTCGTGATCGAGCGGCTGCTCGATATCGCCGCGCACGAGCTCGGCATCGATCGCACCGAAATCCGCCGCCGCAATTTCATTCCGCCGGAGGCGTTTCCCTACAACAACGAGATCATCTACCAGGACTTCGCGCCGCTCGAATACGACAGCGGAAATTATGCGCCGGTGCTCGACAAGGCGCTCGCCGCCATCGGCTATTCCCGGTTTTTGAGTGACGAGCAGCCGCGACTGCGGGCGCAGGGCCGCCATGTCGGCATCGCGGTGGCCTGCTACGTCGAGGGCACCGGCATCGGTCCCTACGAAGGCGCCAAGGTGCAGGTGCAGGCGAGCGGCAAGGTCAGCGTCGCGACCGGCATTGGCACCCAGGGCCAAGGGCATTTCACCAGCTTGGCGCAGATCGCCGCCGATCAGGTCGGGGTCGATGTCCGCCGGATCGACGTGGTGACCGGCGACACCGACCAGTTCTATTGGGGCGCCGGCACGTTCGCGAGCCGCGGCGCGGTGGTGGCGGGCAACGCGGTCAACGAAGCCGCCAAGGTGGTGCGCGAGAAAATCCTCCGGCTTGCGGCCGAGCATTTCGAATGCGACGAGGCCGACTTGGTGCTCGCCGACGGGCAGGTGTCGGTGGTGGGCGTGCCGGGCAAGACGGTGCGTCTCGGCGAGCTCGCGGTGAAGGCCAATCCCATGCGTGGCGCGGTCCGCCCCGGCAGCGAGCCCGGGCTGGAGGCGACGCGCTATTTCGGCCCGCCGCGCGGCGCCACCGCGAGCGGCGTCCACGCCATGCTGGTTGAGGTCGACCGCGAGACCTTCAGCATCGAGATTCTCAAATACGTGGTGGTGCACGACTGCGGCACGGTCATCAACCCGCTGATCCTGGCGGGCCAGATCCACGGCGGCGTGGCACAAGGAATCGGCAACGCGTTCTACGAGCAGCTGGTGTTCGACGCGCAGGGCCAATTGCTCACGGCGTCGCTCGCCGACTACCTGCTGCCGACCGCGCTCGACGTGCCGCGGATGGAGCTCGACCACACCCACACCGCGTCGCCGCTCAACCCCCTCGGCATCAAGGGAGCGGGCGAGGCCGGAGCGATTCCGGTCGGCGCCCTATTCGCGCAGGCGATCGAGGACGCGTTGCAGCTGCCGCGCCAGGGCGTCGAGCTGTTGGAGATTCCCCTGAGCCCGCACCGCCTGTGGCAGTTGGTCGGCGACGGCTAACGCCCCAGTCCGTGTCCGCGTGCGACCATCAGGTCCGTGGCGCTCGCACCCCCGCCATTCTTCAGGTGCAGCGACGGGCGCAGCACGGCCGCGACCTCGTCGGCGAGCTCCTCGAGCACCGCCCGGTTGCCGCCCTGCCGCAGATAGATTCCGCAATAGAGCTGGGACAGCTCGGGCAGCGGCGCGTCCTCCCACACCGAGAGCGCGGTCTGCTCAACGCGACTGCGCGGCAGCACCATGACGCCGAGCCCGGCCACCACCGCCGCCTCCAGGCTGGCAATGCCGCGCGAGGTGAACACGAACTCGCACTCCCGCCCGACCCGATTCAGCGCGTTGACCGCGGCGTAGCGGCAGGTGCAATCCTCGCCGAAGGACACGAGCGGCACCGGCCCATCTGCTTCGAGGTTGGTCGCATCACTGCGCACCCATACCGCCTGATCGACCCACAAGTGATGCGCCTCGATCGTCGGCTTGGTGTGAGCAATGGCCACGGCGAGATCGATCTCGTTTTGCCGCAACCCGCGCAACATGTTTTCGAAGCTGGTCGTCGTAACGGCGAAGCGAATGTCGGGCCAGCGCTTGCGGAATTCCGCCAAAGCGGCCGGAACCTTGAGGCCGGCGGAATCGCCCGGGATGGCGATGCGCAGGGTCTGCGCCGTCGGCTGCGAGCCGCTCAGCTGCGCGATCTGGTCGTTGATCGACAGCATGCGGCGCGACTGCGTGACCACCATCTCGCCGCGCGGGGTCAGGCTCACGCCCGGCGCGCTCTTGTCGAGCAACTCGTAACCGAGCAGAAATTGCAACCGCTTGATCTGCGCGCTCACCGCCGGTTGGGTGACGCCAAGCGACTGCGCCGCCCTGGTGAAGCTGCGTTGATCGACCACGGACACCAGTGTCCGCAGTAGTTCAGTTGGAATGTTCAACATGCCCCCTCACGTTTCCGCGCCGCTGCATGCGCATGGTCCAGCCCGCCGAGTTCCTTGGTGCGGCCGGGGCGAGCGAATGGGCAAACCGGCGCGCGTGGGTATAATTACATTCTGTTCAGATATGCTCAATCAGAATCGAGTCGAGTGCAGCAATAAAGGTTGTCCAAGCAACCCAAATCGGCAACTATTGCGCAGCAATCATACCTAGTATGGCGATGGCGATACAATTATCGCGCACATGGAACTTGCCTTGGAAGGCATAGCGTCGATCGTGCGGCCCGCAATGCGCAGGTCGCGTTGCGGCGACAAGCGATTGGGCTAAATTCGCCACCCGGACCAGGAAAGACGGCACGCAGACCGGCATTGGTTCCATGAAGTTCCTTCGCCTCTATCTGCGCGTGCTCGAATTGCTGGGACCCGAGTCCCGCCTGGGCTGGGTCCTCGCCGGCGCCAACCTCGCCGTCGCGGCGGCGATGTTCGTGGAACCGATTCTGTTCGGGCGCATCGTCGATACCCTCGCCCATGCTCAGCTTCCGGTCTCGGAGTCGTCCTGGCGGACCCTGATGCTGCTGGTCGGCGCCTGGGTCGGCTTCGGCCTGTTCACCATCGTCTGCAGCACTTGGGTCGCGCTTCACGCCGATCGCCTCGCCCACCGCCGATATCAGGCCGTGCGCACGATGTTCTTCGAGCACGTGCTCCAGCTGCCGCTCAGCTATCACACCGGCGCCCATTCCGGTCGGCTGGTCAAGGTAATGATCGCCGGGACGACGACGCTGTGGAATTTGTGGCTGTCATTCTTCCGCGAGCACTTCGCCAGCTTCATCACGCTGGTGGTGCTGCTGCCGCTGACGCTGCTCGTCAATTGGCGCTACGGCCTGCTGCTCATCGTGCTCTGCTGCGTGTTTGCCGCCCTGATCGCGCTGGTGGTCGGCAAGAGCGAGCGGCTGCAAAGCACGGTCGAGCGCCACTATACCGACGTGGCCGAGCGCACCAGCGACACCCTCGGCAATATCGCGCTGGTGCAGAGCTTCGCGCGCATCGAGAGCGAAGTCTCTGGAATGAAGAAAATGGGCGACGCGGCGCTGGCCGCCCAAATCCCGGTGTTGTCATGGTGGGCGGTGACGACGGTGATCACCCGCACGTCGACGACGCTCACCATTCTGTCCATCCTCCTCCTCGGTGTGTGGTTCTACCTGCACGGCCTCACCACCGTTGGCGAGATCGTCACATTCATCAGCTTTTCGACGCTGCTGGTCGGCCGTCTCGAGCAGGCCGTCCATTTTGCCAATAGCATGGTGATGGACGCGCCGCGGCTTAGAGAGTTCTTTGAAGTGCTCGATACCGAGGCGGCGGTGCGTGACCGGCCCGACGCCGTCGATCCCGGCCGCCTGCGCGGCTTGGTGGAATTCAAGGACGTGTCGTTCTCCTACGACGGCAAACGGCCGGCGGTCATGGATCTGACCTTTACTGCGCTGCCGGGCGAAACCGTCGCTCTCGTCGGCGCCACCGGAGCGGGCAAATCGACGGCGCTTCTCTTGCTGCATCGTGCCTTCGACCCGCAATCCGGCGTGGTGAGGATTGACGGCATGGACGTTCGCGCCATCACGCTCACCGGCCTGCGGCGCAATATCGGGGTCGTGTTCCAGGAGGTGCTGCTGTTCAACCGCTCGGTGGCGGAGAACCTGCGCGTTGGCAAACCCGACGCGACCGAGGACGAGATGCGCGCGGCCTGCAAGCGCGCGCAGGTGCTCGACGTCATCGAGCGCCTGCCGCAGGGCTTTGAAACCAATGTCGGCGAACGCGGACGATTGTTCTCCGGCGGCGAGCGCCAGCGGCTGTCGATCGCGCGCGCCCTGCTCAAGGATCCACCGATTCTGATCCTGGACGAGGCGACGAGCGCGCTTGACGCCCTGACCGAGGCGAGAGTGCAGGCGGCGCTCGGCGAGGTGATGAAGGGCCGCACCACCTTCGTGATCGCGCACCGGCTCGCCACCGTCCGCAACGCCAACCGCATCCTGGTGTTCGAAGCCGGGCGAACCGTCGAAAGCGGCAGCTTCGACGAATTGATGCGACTTGGCGGCCATTTCGCCGAGCTCGCCCGCAGTCAGTTCATGCTGGGCGAACCGGCCAGGCACGAGCACGCGCCGGCGATGGGCGGCCGGTGAGCGT
>JBKPUA010000180.1:0-3192 GCA_046735815.1 Pseudomonadota bacterium | reverse complement strand
CTCCCACACCCGGGACCAATGCTTCCAGGCGCCTTCGACCAAGCCGTAATAGAGCGGCAGCGTCACGATATCGAGGCCGAGATCGGTCGCGCCCTGGACGTTGCAGTGGCCGCGGAAGATGTTGGCGCCGTTGCCGAAGTTGCCGACATTGCCGGTGGCGAGCAAGAGAATGCAGCTCGCGCGGACATTGGCGGTGCCGGTGGTGAACTGGGTCTGGCCCATCGCCCAGATCAGGGTCGAAGGCCGCTGCTTGGCGAAAATCTCGGCAATGCGTTTGACCTGCGCCTCCGGCAGGCCGGTGACGCGCTCGACCTCATCGGGCGTCCACTTGTCGACCTCCTTGCGCACATCGTCCATGCCGTAGACGCGCTGGCGAATGAATTCCTTGTCCTCCCAGCCGTTCTGAAAGATGTGCCACAGCATGCCGTAGATCGTGGGGATATGCGTTCCCGGCCGCACGCGCACATATTCGGTGGCATGCGCGGCGGTGCGCGACATGCGTGGATCGATCACGATGAAGTTGGCGCGATTGAGCTCCTTGCCCTCGAGCAGATGCTGCAGCGACACCGGATGCGCCTCGGCGGGATTGCCGCCCATGATCACGATCGTCTTGGAGTTGCGGATGTCGTTGTAGCTGTTGGTCATCGCGCCGTAGCCCCAGGTATTGGCCACGCCCGCGACCGTCGTCGAATGACAGATACGCGCCTGATGATCGACGTTGTTGGTTCCCCAGAACGCCGCAAACTTGCGATAGAGATACGAGCCCTCGTTGGAGAACTTGGCGGAGCCGAGCCAATAGACCGAATCCGGACCTGATTTCTCGCGAATGGCCATGAGCTTGGCGCCGATCTCGTCGATGGCCTGATCCCAGCTCACGCGCGTCCACTGCCCGTTGACGAGCTTCATCGGATATTTCAGCCGCCGGTCGCCGTGCACGAGCTCGCGCACGGACGCGCCCTTGGCGCAGTGCGAGCCGCGATTGATCGGCGAATCCCAGCCCGGCTCCTGGCCGATCCACACGCCGTTCGCGACCTCGGCCACGACGGTGCAGCCAACCGAGCAGTGGGTGCAGATATTCTTGCGGATGGTGACCTGCGCGCCCGCGGGCGGCGGCGGTCCGGCCTTCGCTTTGCGCACGCTTGCGAGCGGCAATGCGCCGAGCGTAGCGAGGCCGCCGGCGGCCAAGCCGGAGCGGCGCAGGAAAACGCGGCGGCTGAGACCGCCATCGGGCTGGCTTTGCAGCGCAGGAGCGAGCGTGCCGCGACGAGCCTGACGTTCCGTTCTCTTGATCAGCACGGGATGCCTCCCTCAGCTCGGATAGCGGTTGACGCGATAGAACGTCTGGACCTCGGGCGAGTTCGCCTGGTAGCGAGCCTTGCGCTTCTCGTCGTTGCTCTCGGTGTCGGCGCGGGCTTCGCCAGCGAGCGGTGTCGCGGCTGCGGCCGCCACCGTGGCACCGGCGCCCAGCGTGCGAAGGAACTCGCGACGACCCAACGTCCTGCTGCGTTGCTTTTTCATCGGCGTCATCTCCCACGTTCCTCTCTGTTGTGCCGAACCGGGCAAGCTCGACTGCACGACCGCTCAAGCCGGCAGCGCGAACGCCTCGGTCTCGATCTCAATAAACACGCGGCCCAGCGTTCCTATTCGCCGGTAAAACTCGGCCGCCTCGGCGCGCTCCAGATCGGCGAAGAAGCGGCCGATCCACGGCGCGAGATGATCCTCGAACAGCGTGCGATCGGCGTCGGTCGGCGCCGGCAAGCGCCGGCTTACGAGCCCTGCCATGATCTCGCACAGGATGGCGGCGTGATCCTCGGGCTCCGCTTGCCCGGGGCTACGCTCAATCCTGAGCTTGGCCAAGTCCGCGCGCAGGCGCGCGAGCGGCCGCTCATGTAAAAAGCCGGTGAGATAGTAGGAGCCGTAAGGCAGAAGCTCTCCGCGCCCGAGACCGATGAAGAGGTCGAAATATTCGCGCTCGACCCGCTCGGCATCGGTGCTTTGCGCCGCCTGCGCGAGGGCGACATGGGCGAGCCCGAGCGGGCTCGCATCGCCGCGCAGTGTGCCGAGACGTTGCAGTAGTCCGGCATCGGGGGCGCGCGCCAGCAGCGCTGACAACAGCGCGTATTCCTGGGCGCGCGCGGCGTCGACCTCGTCCACATCACCAGCCATGTCGGCTTGCTTGCTGTAGAGGTCCGGACGCAGGGTCTCGCGACTTACGCCGGTTGCCTCTTCGACGGAAAGCACGCGCTCGGCGGGAACGCGCGACCAGTTTGAAACCGACGGCTGTGAGATGCCAATTTTCCGCGCCAGCGCGCCAATCCCGCCGGCAGCACGGATCGCTTCGTCCAGGCCGTCATCCCTCATGGCGGTTTGTTCTTTGTTATTACAATTACAGTGTAGAAAAATACCGCCCGCGACAAGTGAGGGCAATAGTCCGGGGCTATGAGTCCCTTATCACTTAGGCAAAGCCGACCCATGCGAGCGTTTTTCCGTTGACCGACCCTCGTCCGGACCTTCGGCGCCGCTTTGCAGCGCAACATTTTCTTTCCCGCGCTGCGGAATAGTTAGCGAGTTGTGGACATCACTCCCGGTATTGTCCGGCTGACTGTCAGGTATCCCACGATTGCTTTGCTCTTCGCTGGTGGGCACCGCCGTGAGCGTGGCCTGCGATTCATTCGGAGTTTCAACCGAAGGGGATGCCTGCGGTCTCTCCGCCGACGTGGGAGCGGGCCTTTCGGTTTCGTCTTCGGCGAGACTGCGTCCGACCAAGCGCGCGACCTGCTGGCGCAACTCCTCGCTCGGTTCCAGCGCGCCGAACCCGGCGACCGCGCCCGGCGTGTTGAAATCCCAGTCGTAGTCGGCGAGACCGACGAAGTCCCGGACCTTGGGATCGGCAACCCACGCGCGACGAAGCGCCGCACGGGTCAGTTCGGGCGGCACGCCGGGAGCGAGAAAGGCGCGGATATCGCTCTCGGCGGTGATCGATTCGATCGGCGGAAGCTTGCTCGGATCGAATACGGATTGCGGTGGCGCGCTCGTGTCGCCGCGTGCAAGTGGCGGCGCATTGCCGACAAGCTGATCGTCGTCGGCGCGCGCGCTTTCGGGTGCAGCCTCGGGCGCCGCTGCGGACTTCTCCGCTTCGGTCTCTTGCGCCGCTTCGCGCTTGCGCCGTGACCAGCGCGCAACGAAGTTTTC
>JBKPUA010000179.1:0-2932 GCA_046735815.1 Pseudomonadota bacterium | reverse complement strand
CCGGCAACCCCGATGATCACGCTTTCGCCCCAGCCGCGATGGCAGCTTTCGAGCGCCGCGCGCATGAGCTTGACGTTGCCGATGCATTCGAACGTGTAGTCGGCGCCGCCGATCTGGTCCGCGCCGCTCTTGGTCATGTTGACGAGATGGGCGACGAGATCGCCGTCGATCTCGTTGGGATTGACGAAATGGGTCATGCCGAAGCGCTCGCCCCATTCCCTGCGGGCGTTGTTGATGTCGACGCCGATGATCATGCCGGCGCCCACGAGCCGCAGTCCCTGAATCACGTTGAGGCCGATGCCACCGAGCCCGAACACGATGCACTTCGCGCCCGGCTGGACCTTGGCGGTGTTGATGACCGCGCCGATGCCGGTCGTGACCCCGCAGCCGATGTAGCAAACCTTGTCGAACGGCGCGTCCTTGCGGATCTTCGCCACTGCGATCTCCGGCAGCACGGTGAAATTCGCGAAGGTGGAGCAGCCCATATAGTGGTGAATTTTCTCCCTGCCGATGGAAAAGCGCGAGGTGCCGTCGGGCATGAGGCCCTGGCCCTGGGTGGCGCGGATGGCGGTGCAAAGATTGGTCTTGCGCGAGAGGCACGACGGGCACTGCCGGCATTCCGGCGTGTAGAGCGGAATGACATGGTCGCCCTTCTTCACCGAGGTCACGCCCGGACCGACGTCGACCACGACACCGGCGCCTTCATGGCCGAGGATGGCGGGGAACAGCCCCTCGGGGTCGGCGCCCGAGCGCGTGAACTCGTCGGTGTGGCAGATGCCGGTGGCCTTGATCTCGACCAGCACCTCGCCGGCCTTCGGGCCATCGAGCGTCACCGTCGTTACCTCGAGTGGCTTGCCTTTTTCGAACGCCACGGCGGCCCGCACGTCCATCGTTTGCTCCTTTCCTGACGAGCAAGAAATACGAAGGGGCGCGGCTTTCGCCGCGCCCCTGTATCAACGCCGCTTTCCCGAAATTCAAGCCTTCGGCTGCGGCACGATGCGGATATAGGGCTTGGGCGCTTTCCAGCCCTGGGGATATTGCTTCTTGGCATCCTCGTCGGAGACCGATCCGGCGATGATGACGTCCTCGCCATGTTTCCAGTTCACCGGCGTCGCCACCTTGTGCTTTGCGGTCAGTTGCAGCGAGTCGATCACGCGCAGCACCTCGTCGAAGTTGCGGCCGGTGGTCATGGGGTACACCAGGATCAGCTTGATCTTCTTGTCCGGGCCGATGACGAAGACGTTGCGCACGGTCTGATTGTCCGCGGGCGTGCGCTTGGTCGGATCGCCGGACACCGCCGCGGGCAGCATGCCGTAGAGCTTCGACACATTGAAGTCGATGTCGGCGATCATCGGATAGTTGGGGGCGAAGCCCTGCGTCTCCTTGATGTCGTTCGCCCAACCAGCATGACGGTCGACCGGATCGACAGACAGCCCGATGATCTTCACGCCGCGTTTGTCGAACTCCGGCTTGATCTTGGCCATGTAGCCGAGCTCGGTGGTGCAGACCGGCGTGTAGTCCTTCGGGTGCGAGAACAGCACCGCCCACTTGTCGCCGATCCAGTCGTGAAAGCGGATCTTGCCCTCGGTCGTCTCTGCTTCGAAATCCGGGGCAGTATCGTTGAGTGCCAATGCCATCTGCTCACCTCCGTCGCCTTTGAGAGCCCATTTCCTTGTTGAACTGGGTGGTAAATATAGTGAGCAGCAAACTCAACGACCAGCATTTGCCACCATAGCGGGCGACTATGGAAGCGGCGCACTGCCACGCGCCGAAGCCGGAGAACGAATCCACGGCGTGTGGGTGCGCGCGGGGGAGATTTTTTATGGGGCGCGGGTGCGGCATCGGCGAAGCGACGCTTTGCCGCGCAGGGCGGCGCTCGGCCGAGGGCGAGCCGATCAACAGGCGACGGCGCACAAGTCCGACGGCGCACAAGCAGTGCGGCGCCACTGTGCGGCCCGCATTTCGAGCAGCCGGTGAAGTCACGCATCAGGACGGGCCGTCGAGTGACGGTCCGTGCAACCCATCCGAATGTGCTGTTCGGTCGATGCGGCTAGTCATCACAATTTTCTGATCGTGCCGCACTGCACACATATCAGCGGGGTTTTTGTTGTGCAGTGCGCAACAAAATAGCGCGATTGCATACGACTTGAGCGGACTCTCGCTGTTGCCGCAACTTTGCCACAGCAATGCCCTGACCAAACCTTGACGCTGACTTACATGTGTCGAACCGGACCGCCCCGTCGCGCGACTAATGCAATAGCGGTAGGGGAACCCTTGTTCGCTGGGGGCGTTGTTGCCCGCAGTATTCCCTCAACCGAGTGATCCGAAAGTCCCGAGCAGGGACGGGAGAGCGTCGATGACCACTGGTCCCGAGCCATCGGCCGGCACCGGTCTCTATGCGCTACTTGCGGCGATCAAGCGGTCGCCCATCGTGGCGCTGCTGACCGAGCGCTTGGCGCGTGCTCGCGAGTGGGCACGCATCCGCAAGTCGCCTGAGGTCGACGCTTACGTTCTCGCCTGGATCGCCAGCCACGTTCCCCGCCACCGGCGGATGCCGCGTCGATTCATGTGACGCGCCGCGGTCGCCCTGTGCGGCGGCTGTATCGTTCCCTTCCTTGCTTGACCTATACCCCCGGGCCGATCGCGCCTAGAACGATTCGGATTTCGCGCCCGGATCGTGCATGGATCTCCAGGATCTCATCTCTCGCCTTGCGCTCGCGTTCGGCATCGGCCTGTTGATTGGGCTGGAGCGGGGCTGGCGCCGGCGCGGCGCACGACCGGGCAGTCGTGCTGCCGGAATTCGCACCTTCGCGATCTCGGGGCTGCTCGGCGGCCTGATCGCGGCCCTGGCGCAGGCTGGGGGAGGTGCCGCCAGCGTCGGCGGCGCGCTCTTCCTCGGCTTGGCGTTCGCCACTTATGGCGTCGTCATTAC
>JBKPUA010000178.1:0-18617 GCA_046735815.1 Pseudomonadota bacterium | reverse complement strand
CCGCTCTTGCGGCACGGTGATTGCGAACTTCGGGTTCGGGGCACTAGTGCGCAAGCTCTCGCCGCTGCTGACGCGCGGAAGTTGGCGTTTGCGCAAACGGCTATTGCACTGCACAAGCAAGTCTCTCGATTCCAAAGTCCGGACATCCTTCTGGGTTCGGGGTCACGAGGTGCGGCACCGCGTCCCGCCCGCGGGACGGCATTTCCAGGCATTGTTCCTGGCGAACGGGCTAGTCTTGTGCGGATCGGTGTGCAATTTACCAAGTAGCGGAGTTATTGGAGGGGACTTTGTTGCGCTTGGCTGCGTTTATAGCCAGCGGGCGAAGCTTCGTGGGGCGCGCAGAACAAGGCTTCGAGGGAGAGAGTCGATGCGAGTAGTCAGGTATTCGGGACTCGGCGCGGTGGCTGCACTGTGGGTCGCGCAAGCGTTGGCGCCGCCCCAAGCGATGGCGGCATGGGAACCAACGCGGCCGGTGGAATTCATCGTGCCGGCCGGCACCGGCGGCGGCGCCGATCAAATGGCGCGCACCATCCAGGGCATCGTCACCAAGCACAGCCTGATGAAGCAGTCGATGGTCGTGATCAACAAGTCGGGCGGCGCCGGCGGCGAAGGCTTCCTCGACGTGAAAGGTTCGCGCAACAATCCGCACAAGCTCATCATCACGCTCTCGAACCTGTTCACGACCCCGCTCGCCACCGGCATTCCGTTCAATTGGAAGGACATGACCCCGGTGGCGATGATGGCGCTCGACGAGTTCATCCTGTGGGTGAATGCGGAGACGCCGTACAAAACGGCCAAGGAATATATCGAAGCCGCCAAGAAGGAGCCCGGCAAATTCAAGATGGGCGGCACCGGCTCCAAGCAGGAGGACCAGATCATCACGGTCGCCGTAGAGAAGGCCACCGGCGCCAAGTTCACCTATATCCCGTTCCGCGGCGGCGGCGAGGTCGCGGTGCAGCTCGTGGGCAAGCATGTCGATTCCACCGTCAACAACCCGATCGAAGCGGTGGCGCAATGGCGGGCGAACTCGGTGCGGCCGCTCTGCGTGTTCGATGAAAAGCCGCTGCCCTACACCGACAAGATTGCCAACAACATGTCGTGGAGCGACGTCCCGACCTGCAAGTCGCAAGGCATCGACGTCGAATATCTGATGCTGCGCGGTATTTTCACCGTGCCCGGCGCTACCAAAGACCAAATTGACTACTACGTCGACCTGCTCAAGAAGGTCCGCGAAACGCCCGAGTGGAAGACGTTGATGAGCGAGGGCGCCTTTAACAACACCTTCATGACCGGCGAGGAATACGCCAAGTGGATCGACAAGGAAGAGAAACGCCACCAGGCGCTGATGAAGGAAGCCGGCTTCCTCGCCGGACAGTGAGCGCCGCGATGAACGGTGGCCGGCGGATCGCAAGTTTAGCCGGCTACCGCGCACCGGCACGTCGGGTGATCAATCGATGACAGAAAAGTCCCAAGGCGCCCAAGAGCGGGCCGGCGGCGCCGGACCGTCGCACCGGTCGGTCGAGATCGGCGTCGCGCTGTTTATCGCCGTCTTTGCGCTGGTCGTCATCGGCGGCAGCGTTCAGGCCGGTATTGGGTGGGGCGCGGAAGGTCCGAAGGCGGGCTTCTTTCCGTTCTACGTCGGGCTGACGATCCTGGGCGCGAGCATCGTCAATCTCGGCGCGGCCGTCTCGGAGCGACCCGATGGAGAGCTGTTCGCCGAATGGGGCCAGCTCGGCCAGGTCATGGCCATGCTGGTCCCGACGGCGATCTATGTCGCGCTGGTGCCGTGGATCGGGATCTACGCCGCCTCTGCGTTGCTGATTGCGGCGTTCATGCGCTGGCTCGGCCATTATGGTTGGCGCATGGTGGCCGCGGTCGCCGTCGGCGTGCCGGTTGCGACTTTCCTCGTGTTCGAAAAATGGTTCCTGGTCCCATTGCCGAAGGGGCCGATCGAAGCTTTGCTCGGATTTTGATACCGCGGCGAGCAGACCGGACGTCGTTGGAGTCACGAGTTCGATTAGATGGAAGAGATCGTCAACCTGTTTCACGGCTTCGCCGTCGTCATCCAGCCGTTCAACCTCCTGGTGATGCTGGTCGGCATCATGCTCGGCGTGATCATCGGCGTGCTGCCCGGCCTCGGCGGTGCCAACGGCGTCGCCATTCTGCTGCCGCTGACCTTCTCCATGTCGCCGACGTCGGCGATCATCATGCTGTCCTGCATCTACTGGGGCGCGCTGTTCGGCGGCGCAATCACCTCGGTGCTGTTCAACATTCCGGGCGAGCCGTGGTCGGTGGCAACCACATTCGACGGCCATCCCATGGCGCAGCAGGGCAGGGCGGGCGAGGCGCTCACCGCCGCCTTCACGTCCTCCTTCGTCGGCGCGCTGTTCGCCGTGATCATGATCACGCTTGTTGCGCCGCTGGTTGCCAAATTCGCCCTCCAGTTCGGGCCGGCGGAGAAGTTCGGGGTCTATTTTCTCGCGTTTTGCAGCTTCGTCGGCATGAGCAAGGAGCCGCCATTCAAGACCGTGGCCGCCATGATGATCGGCTTCGCGCTCGCCGCGGTGGGGCTGGACAGCGTCACCGGCCAATTGCGGTTGACCTTCGGCCAGACCGAGCTCCTCAACGGCTTCGATTTTCTCATCGCGGTGATCGGCCTGTTCGGCATCGGCGAGATCCTGCTCACCATCGAAGAAGGACTCACGTTCAAGGGCGGTGCGGCCGGCATCAATCCCACGGTCGTGTTCAAGACCTGGGCGGAGCTTCCGCGCTACTGGATGACGTCGCTGCGCTCGTGTGTGATCGGCTGCTGGATGGGCATCAGTCCGGCGGGGGCGACGCCCGCGTCGTTCATGAGCTACGGCATCGCCAAGCGCGTGTCGAAGCATGGCGACCGCTTCGGTCGCGGCGAGATCGAAGGCGTGGTCGCGCCCGAGACCGCCGCCCACGCCGCCGGCACCTCGGCGCTGTTGCCTATGCTGTCGCTCGGTGTGCCGGGCTCGCCGACGGCGGCGGTGCTGCTGGGCGGACTGTTGATCTGGGGCCTGCAGCCGGGGCCGCTATTGTTCGTCGAGCAGAAGGAGTTCGTCTGGGGCCTGATCGCCTCCATGTATCTCGGCAACGTCGTCGGCCTCCTGGTGGTGCTCACCTGCGTGCCGCTGTTCGCAGCGATCCTGCGCATTCCGTTCGCCATCATCGCGCCGATCATCCTGATGTTCTGCGCGATCGGCGCCTACACCGTGCACAACTCGACCTTCGACGTGGTGATGATGCTGGTGTTCGGGGTGCTCGGATACGTCCTCAAGAAGTGCAACTACCCGCTCGCCCCGCTGGTGCTGGCGATCGTGCTCGGCGACAAGGCGGAGGAGGCGTTCCGGCAGTCGTTGCTGTCGTCGCAGGGTAGCCTCGGCATCTTCTTCTCCAACGGGCTCGTGGCCTCGATCATGGCGCTCGGCCTCATCGCCCTGTTCTGGCCGTTGATCCAGAACGCGTTTACGCGGCTGCGCACCCGCCCAGCGCTTTGAGCAGGGGGGCTTGGGCGCCGGCGGCCGGGGAATCGCCCCAAAACGACCTGGAAACGGGCATTGCGCCGCGGTCCGATCCTGGAATATTGTATACCAGCCATGAGTGATCGCTCCCCCCGCCCGCCCCGCGTCCCGCTCGAAGCCGCGCTCTCTCCCGACGATGCGGAGGTGCCGCGTGTCGCGGTCGAGCCGATCGGCAGCCCGGAAAGCTTCAAGAGCCGCGCCTATGCCGCGCTCAAGGACGTCATCGTGTCCATGGACATCTACCGCAGCCGCGCCGATATCCGGCTCGACGAGCGCAGGCTGGCCTCGGATTTCGGCATCAGCCGCACGCCGGTGCGCGAGGCCATGGCGCAGCTCGAACGTGAGGGTTTCGTGCGCGCGGTGCCGAGGCGCGGGATCTACGTCGTCCGCAAGACCAAGCGCGAGGTGATCGAGATGATCACGGCCTGGGCCGCGCTCGAAAGCATGGCCGCGCGGCTGATCACCGAGAACGCGGGCGCAAACGAAATCGCCGCACTGCGCACCATGTTCACCAAGTTCGAGAACGGCGAGCTGCACGCGCGGCTCGACGAATATTCCGAGGTGAACATCGAGTTCCACCAGGCCATCATCCGCATGAGCCGCAATAGCGTGCTCATCTCGCTCGCCGAGAATCTGTTCACGCATATGCGCATGATCCGGCGCAAGACCATCGGCGAGCAGGATCGCGCCGACCGCTCGATCCGCGATCACATGACCATCATCGAAGCGCTCGAGGCGCGCGATACCAAGCGCGCCGAGGCGCTGGTGCGCGACCACGCGCTCGGCCTCGCCGACCACGTGGCGAAATACGCCGATTATTTGGACTAACGGTACAAACGCAGCCGCGGGGGAAATGCGCGGCCCTGCGAGAAGATGGGAGGCCCCAATGTCCGATGCAGCAGTCAAGCCGAAGCCTGCGGCCGCGACGGCAGACGAAGCCCAGCAGGAGCTCACCGACGGCTTTCATCTCGTCATCGACGCGCTCAAGCTCAACGGCATCAACACGATTTACGGCGTGCCCGGCATCCCGATCACCGACTTGGGCCGCAAGGCGCAGGCAGCCGGCATGCGCGTCCTTTCGTTCCGGCACGAGCAGAACGCCGGCAATGCCGCTGCGATCGCCGGCTTCCTGACGAAGAAGCCCGGCATCTGCCTCACGGTGTCGGCGCCCGGCTTTCTTAATGGTCTGACCGCGCTGGCCAATGCCACGACCAACTGCTTCCCGATGATCCTGATCAGCGGCTCGTCCGAGCGCGAGATCGTCGACCTGCAGCAGGGCGACTACGAGGAGATGGACCAGCTGGCAATTGCCAAGCCGCTTTGCAAAGCGGCCTTCCGCGTACTGCATGCGGCCGACATCGGCATCGGCGTGGCGCGCGCGATCCGCGCCGCCGTGTCCGGACGGCCGGGCGGCGTCTATCTCGATCTGCCGGCGAAACTGTTCTCTCAGGTCATGGACGCCGATGCCGGCACGAAATCGCTGGTCAAGGTCATCGACCCAGCGCCCGCGCAGATTCCCGCGCCGGCCGCCGTCAAGCGTGCGCTCGATGTACTCAAGAGCGCCAAGCGCCCGCTGATCATCCTCGGCAAGGGCGCAGCCTACGCGCAGGCCGATGACGCGATCCGCGCCCTGGTGGAAAAGACCGGCATTCCGTTCCTGCCGATGAGCATGGCCAAGGGCCTCCTCCCCGACACCCACCCGCTGTCCGCGGGCGCGGCGCGGTCGACGGTGTTGAAAGACTCCGACGTGGTCATGCAGATCGGCGCGCGCCTCAACTGGCTGCTGTCGCACGGCAAAGGCAAGACCTGGGGCGAGCCCGGCTCGAAGAAGTTCATCCAGATCGACATCGAGCCCAAGGAGATGGACAGCAATGTCGAGATCGCCGCTCCGCTGGTCGGCGACATCGGCTCCTGCGTGTCGGCGCTTATCGAGGCCATGGGTGATAAGTGGCCCGCTCCGCCGGCCGACTGGATCAAGGCCGTCAATGAGCGCAAGGAAGCCAACATCGCCAAGATGGCGCCTCGGTTGATGAAGAATTCGCCGCCGATGGACTTTCACAGCGCACTCGGCGCGTTGCGCACCGTCATCAAGGAGCGGCCGGATGCCATCCTCGTCAATGAAGGCGCCAACACGCTCGATCTCGCGCGTGGCATCATCGACATGTATCGGCCGCGCAAGCGTCTCGACGTCGGCACCTGGGGCATCATGGGCATCGGCATGGGCTTTGCCGTCGCGGCCGCGGTCGAGACCGGCAAACCCGTGCTCGCGGTCGAAGGCGACAGCGCCTTCGGTTTCTCCGGCATGGAGGTGGAGACGATCTGCCGCTACGACCTGCCGGTCTGCGTCGTCGTCTTCAACAACAACGGCATCTACCGCGGAACCGACGTCAATCCGGGGGGAGGATCGGACGTTGCGACCACCGTCTTCGTCAAAGACGCTCGCTACGAGAAGCTGATGGAGGCCTTCGGCGGCGTTGGCGTGCGCGTCACGACGCCCGACGAATTGAGCCGTGCCGTGAACGAGGCCATGGACTCCGGCAAGCCGACGCTCGTCAACGCGGTGATCGATCCTGCCGCCGGCAGCGAAAGCGGCAACATCGGCAAGCTCAACCCGCAAAGTGCGATCCGCAAGAAATAATCGACCGCGTCGATTGGACCCTTACAGGAAACGCCAATGGTAAAGCGCAAGACGGTGAAAGCCAAAACGAAGGCCAAGCGCAAATCCAGGGCGGCGTCGAAAAAGATCGTGAAGCTGAAGGCGAAAAAGCCGGCGGCAAAAAAGCCCGCGGCAAAAAAGCCGGCGGCGAAGAAGGCGATCGCGAACGGGTTGCCTAAGCCCTCGACCAAACCGTGGGGCGAAGCGGGCAAAGCGCTCGACGGCGTGCGCGTGCTCGATTTCACCCACGTGCAATCGGGTCCGACCTGCACACAGCTGCTCGCCTATATGGGCGCCGACGTGATCAAGGTCGAACGGCCCGGCGTCGGCGACATCACCCGCGGGCAATTGCGCGACGTGAAGGGGGCGGACAGCCTCTACTTCACCATGCTCAACGGCAACAAGCGCTCGATCACCATCGATTCGAAGCACCCCAAGGGCAAGACGATCCTCGACCGCCTGATCAGGCATTGCGACGTGCTGGTGGAGAATTTCGCGCCTGGCGCGCTCGACCGCATGGGGCTGACCTGGGAGCACATCCACAAGACCAACCCGCGCATGATCGTGGCTTCGGTCAAGGGCTTCGGTCCCGGCCCCTACGAGGACTGCAAGGTCTACGAGAACGTCGCGCAGTGCGCCGGCGGCGCCGCCTCCACCACCGGATTCCGCGACGGCCCGCCGCTTGTCACCGGCGCGCAGATCGGCGATAGCGGCACCGGATTGCATCTTGCGTTCGGCATCGTCAGCGCGCTTTACCAACGCATCCGCACCGGCCGCGGCCAGCGCGTGCTCTGCGCGATGCAGGACGGCGTGCTCAATCTCGCGCGCGTCAAGCTGCGCGACCAGCAGCGCCTCAAGCACGGGCCGCTCACGGAGTACAGCCAGTACGGCGAAGGCCTCCCGTTCGGACAGGCGGTGCCGCGGGCGGGCAACGATTCCGGCGGCGGCCAGCCCGGCTGGATCCTCAAATGCAAAGGCTGGGAGAGCGATCCCGACGCCTACATCTATTTCATCACCCAGGCGCCGGTGTGGGGTGCGATCTGCGACCTCATTGGCAAGCCGGAATGGAAGACCGATCCCGACTACGCCACGCCGCCCGCGCGCTTGCCGCGGCTGCGCCACATCTTCGAAACCATCGAGCAGTGGACCATGACCAAGACCAAGTTCGAGGTCATGGACATCTGCAACGCGGTCGATATTCCGGTCGGCCCGATCCTGTCGATGAAGGAGATCGCGGAGGAGTCGTCGCTGCGCAAGACCGGCACTGTCGTCGAGGTCGATCACCCCACGCGCGGCAAGTATCTGACCGTCGGCAATCCGGTCAAAATGTCGGACTCGATCACGGAGGTGCAGCGCTCGCCGCTGCTTGGCGAGCACACCGAGGAGATTCTTCGCAAGGAGCTCGGCTATTCCGACGAGGAGATCGCCGAGATCAAGGGCTCGGGCGCGATCACCGCGCCGGAGAAAGGCGCGCGCGCCGAGGCGGCGTGATAAGCAGCACCAAGGGTGTCGGCAGCGGAAATCGGATGTCTCCGACTTCGGCAAACTAATGAGGCCCGAACTCGGGTATACCCGGTTCGGGCTGCAAGACCCGGTAACCGCAGTGATTACTGGATGCCCGCTTTCGCGGGCATGACACCGAACGAAGGCGAGGGAAGTACCAATGCGTATCGTCGTGCACGGCCAACAGGCGTTCGGCAAGGCTGTGCTGGAGGCACTGCTCAAGCGCGGCGACGAGGTGGTCGCCGTCTATGTCGCGCCGGAAAAGGAGGGCGCCAAGGCCGATCCGCTCAAGGAGGCCGCGCTCGCGGCCTCGCTGCCGGTGTATCAGCCCGCATCATACCGCAAGCCCGAGGTGTGGGAGGAGTTCAAGGCGCTCAAGCCCGACCTGCAGGTGATGGCGTTCGTCACGCTGTTCGTGCCGGAGGACTTTCTCAACATCCCGACCAAAGGCTCGATCCAGTACCATCCCTCGCTGCTGCCGAAATATCGCGGGCCGAGCGCGATCAACTGGCCAATCATCCAAGGTGAGACCGAGACCGGGCTGTCGATCTTTTGGCCCGACAACGGCCTCGATACCGGCGACGTGCTGCTGCAGAAGAAGACCGATATCGGCCCCGACGATTCCCTCGGCACTGTCTATTTCGACCGGCTGTTTCCGCTCGGGGTCGAGGCCATGCTAGAGGCGGTCGACCTGGTGAAGGCGGGCAAGGCGCCGCGCATCAAGCAGGATCACGCCCAGGCAACCTATGAAGGCCGTTGCGGCGCGGACAATGCGCGCATCGATTGGGGCAAGCCCTGGCGGCAGATCCACAACCTCATCCGCGGCTGCAATCCGGCACCGGGGGCGTGGACCACGCTCAACGGCCAGGCGCTGCAGGTGTTCGAGTCGAAGCCGCTCCCTGCGCGCGACCCCAAGGGCATCGCCGGCAAGATGGGCGAGATCGTCGAGGTCGCGACCGACGGCTTCACCGTGGTCTGCGCCGATGGCCGCATCAAGGTTCTGCGCGTGAAGCCCGCCGACGGCCCCAAGGGGGCGGCCGGCGAATTCGCCGCCAAGGCAAAACTCACTCCCGGCACGAGGTTCTCATGAATCCGACTCCCGCGACCGCAGCCAAGGCACCCAGGATCGCTCCGCAACACCTCAATCCGAAGTCCGACATCGAGATTTCACAGTCGGCCAAGAAGCGCCCGATCCTCGAGCTGGCGCGCGAGCGGCTCGGTATCGCGCCGGAGCATCTCGAGCCTTACGGCCACTACAAGGCCAAGGTGTCGATGGACTTCGTCAAGTCGCTGAAGAACCGCCCCAACGGCAAGCTGGTCCTGGTCTCGGCGATCACGCCCACCCCGGCGGGCGAGGGCAAGACTACGACCACGGTGGGCTTGACCGACGCGCTAAATCATATCGGCAAGAAGGCGATGCTGTGCCTGCGCGAGCCGTCGCTCGGGCCATCGTTCGGCATGAAGGGTGGCGCGGCCGGCGGCGGCTACGCGCAAGTCGTGCCGATGGAGGACATCAATCTGCACTTCACCGGCGACTTCCACGCCATCACCTCGGCGAACAACCTCCTCGCCGCGATGATCGACAATCACATCTATTGGGGTAATCCGCTCGGCATCGATCAGCGCCGCGTCACATGGCGCCGCGTGATGGACATGAACGACCGCGCCCTGCGCTCGATCGTCTCCTCGCTCGGTGGCGTCGCCAATGGCTTCCCGCGCGAGGACGGTTTCGACATCACCGTCGCGTCCGAGATCATGGCGATCTTCTGTCTCGCCAGCGATCTCGACGATCTCAAGAAACGCCTCTCCAACATCATCGTGGCCTACACCCGCGATCGCAAGCCGGTGCGCGCCGGTGACCTCAAGGCGCATGGCGCCATGACGGCGCTGCTCAAGGAGGCGCTTGCGCCCAATCTGGTGCAGACGCTGGAGGGGACGCCGGCCTTCGTGCACGGCGGGCCGTTCGCCAACATCGCGCACGGCTGCAACTCGGTGCTTGCCACCACCACCGCGCTCAAGCTCTGCGACTACGTCGTGACCGAGGCGGGCTTCGGCGCCGATCTCGGCGGCGAGAAGTTCCTCGACATCAAGTGTCGCAAGACCGGGCTCGCTCCCGACTGCGCGGTGCTGGTGGCGACCATCCGTGCGCTCAAGATGCACGGCGGCGTCAAGAAGGAGGACCTCAAGACCGAAAACCTCAAGGCGCTCGAGGCCGGCATGGCCAATCTCGCCCGCCACGTCGAGAATGTGCAGAAGTTCGGCATCGTGCCGGTGATCTCGATCAATCGCTTCAGCGCGGACAGCGATGCCGAGATCGCGCTGGTCGAGGAGCACGCCAAGAAGCTCGGGGTCGAGGCCATCATGGCGGACCATTGGGCCGAGGGCGGCGCCGGTGCCGCCGACGTCGCCCGCGCGGTGGTGAAGGTGGCTGAGAGCGGCAAGAGCAAGCTCAAGCTGCTCTATCCCGACGAGATGCCGCTCATCGAGAAGATCCGCACCATCGCCAAGGAGATCTATCGCGCCGCCGACATCGACGTGCACAAGCCGGTGCGCGACCAACTCGCCCAGTTCGAGCAGATGGGCTACGGCAACCTGCCGGTCTGCATGGCCAAGACCCAGTACAGCTTCTCCACCAACCCGGACAGCAAGGGTGCGCCCAAGGATCACATCGTGACCGTGCGCGAGGTGCGCCTCTCGGCCGGCGCCGAATTCGTGGTGGCGATCTGCGGAGAGATCATGACCATGCCCGGCCTGCCGCGGGTGCCCGCCGCCGACGCGATCGACGTCGGCGCTGACGGCCGCATCGTCGGGTTGTTCTGACAGAAAGCGCGTTGATCGGCTCGTCATCGCGGAGTGTCGTCCCGCGCAAGCGGGGACGACAGCGCGAGGATCTCGGAGCCGATCAGAGCTTCTTGATCTCGGCCTGGGCGATGATGTCGCGGAACATCGGCACCTCCTTGGCGACGCGCGCCATGTGCCCCTTGCCGTCGCGCGCCGTGACCTCGAAGCCCGCCTCCGTCAGCCGTTGGCGCATGGTGGGCTTGTTGAGAATGTCGAGCGCGACCTTTTCCAGTTGGCGCACGATCTCGGGCGGCGTCTGCGCCGGCGCCATCAGCGCGGTATAGGTGTCGAAGACGAAATCCGGATAGCCCGACTCCACCATGGTCGGGATGTCCGGCAGATCGTGCCAGCGCGTCGTACCGGTGACCGCGAGGCCCTTGATCGTGCCGGCCTTGATCTGCGGATGTGCGGGCGCAAGCACGCCGGAGCTCAGCTGCACCGTGCCCGAAAGCAGCGCCTTGAGCGCGTCGCCACCGCCTGGGAAGACGATGGTCGCCATCTTCTGCAACCCTTCGCGCAGCTTGAGCACCTCGGCTTGCAGCTGCGGCGTGGTGCCGATCGGCGGTGTCGAGACGTTGAACTTGTCGGGATTGGCCTTGGCGCGAGCGACGAACTCCTTCATCGTGCCAACGCCCAAGTCCGGCATCACCGCGAACACGTGCGGCGATACTGCGAGCTCGCAGATGGCGGCGAAATCCTTGAACGGATCGTAGGGCGGCGTGTTGTAGAGACCGGGATTGACGGCAAAGGCGCTGGTCGACAGAAGGATGGTGTAGCCGTCGGGCTCCGCGCGCGCGACGTATCCCATGCCGATATTGCCGCCACCGCCGCCCTTGTTCTCGACGATGACCGAGCCGCCCATCGCCTCCTGCATCGCCGCTGCCATGATGCGGGCGATGATGTCGGACGGCCCGCCCGGCGTATTGGCCACCACGATCCTGATGGGGCGGTCGGGATAGGCGGCGAATGCTGTGCCAATGCGGAGGACGGCCGGCGCGAGCAGGCCGGCGAGCACCGTCTTGATCAGGCGACGACGCGACGGCAATCGCTTGATTTGAACTGATGGCTTCATTCTGTTTCCTCTCCGGCGTGTCGCGGTTGTTTGATCGCGATGCTAGGAATTTGCGGCTTGCGCCGCAACTTGCATTGGGGACTCGATTTGCGGTTAGCCCCGCCGCTTCCCCGCGACCTGCTGCCGCGGCTCGACCGCATCGAGCTGCGGCGCAAAGTGCTGCGCCTCGGCTACCAGCGCGGCGATGAGCGGCGTCATCGGCTCGCGCGCCGGGACCACCAGCCCGATGGTGTGCACCGCCTCGGGTTCGACGATGGGAATGGCGCGGATGGTCTCGGTCAGTCCCAGCGTTTCCGCGAGCCGTGCCGGCATCACGCTCGCCCAGCGGCCGGTGCGCACATGCGCGAACAGCACGATCATGGAGTTGGATTCGAGCGTCGGCTGCGGCGCGCCGCCGGCACCGCGCAGCAGCTCGTTGATGATTCGCCGGTTCTGCATGTCGGGGGTGAGCAGGCAGAGCGGCACCTGCGCCACCTCCGCCCAGGTCACCGTCGCGCGGTTGCCAAGTGGCGCGTCGGAGGAGGTCAACAGCCGATAGTGCTCGCGATAGAGCGGGACGGCGTTGACGCGACCGAGCGGCTCGTTGTCGAGATAGGTCAGCCCGGCGTCGATCTCCAAATTCTCGAGCGCGGCCAGCACCTCGATCGAGGTGCGCGACAGGATCGTGAACTGCACGTTGGGATGGCGCATGCGAAACGGCGTGGTCAAGCTCGCCACCATCGCCAAGGTGGTGGGAATGGCGGCGATGCGCAGTCGCCCGGTCAAACCGTGGCGCAGGGCATCGACCTCTTGGCGCATGGCACGGGTATCGCCGACGATACGCCGCGCCCAGTCCAGCACCCGCTCGCCCTCCGGCGTGAAGCTGCGGAAGCGCGAGCCGCGGTTGACCAGCAGCACCCCCATGGTGTCCTCGAGTTGCTTCACCCCCGCGGACAGGGTGGGCTGGGTCACGCCGCAGCTTTCCGCGGCGCGGCCGAAATGCCGCTCACGGGCCAGGGCTAGAAGGAATTCGAGCTTGTCGATCAATGCGATGGTCCATATTTGGATGGCGCGTAGTGTCGCATGATTGATAGATATCTTCAATCGATCGATTGCAATTGGGGGCTTGTTTTTGATCAACGATTTCCGTTTTTGCTAATTTGAGAAGGATTCCAAGCATGGACGCGCGGACCGACGATCGAGCGCCCGGTGCGGGACGTCGGAATCGCCCCCGCCGTACCCCCAAAGGCCGCCAGGTCGAACCCCAGGCGCTCGCGGAGGTGCAGGCGCTCCTCGGCGACCGCGCGCGCCGGCGCGATCTCCTCATCGAGCACCTGCACCTGATCCAGGATCGCTACGGCTATCTATCCGCCGCGCACCTCGCCGCACTGGCGCAGGAGATGCGGCTCGCGCTCACCGAGGTCTACGAGGTCGCGACCTTCTACGCCCATTTCGACGTGGTGAAGGAAGGCGAGGCGCCGCCGCCGGCACTCACCGTGCGAGTGTGCGACTCGCTCTCCTGCGCCATGGCGGGCGCCGAGCATCTCATCCGCGACTTGCCGAATCGGCTCGGCCGCGACGTGCGGGTCGTGCGCGCGCCCTGCATGGGCGCTTGCGACCGCGCGCCGGTCTGCGCCGTCGGCCATGGGCAGGTCATGCGGGCGACCACCGAGAGCGTTGCAGCTGCGGTCGCCCACGGCGCGCATGTGCGGCCGTATCCCACGCCAAGCGATTTCGAGCACTATGTGCGCGACGGCGGTTATGCGCTGTTTAAGGCCTGCGTCGCAGGCGCGCGCACGCGCGACGACATCATCAAGACCGTGAGCGACGCCTCGCTGCGCGGCCTCGGCGGCGCCGGCTTCCCGACCGGACGCAAATGGACGCTGGTGCGCGCCGAGCCGGCGCCGCGCCTGATGGCGGTCAACGCCGACGAAGGCGAGCCCGGCACCTTCAAGGATCGCTATTATCTCGAGCGCGATCCCCACCGCTTCATCGAAGGCATGCTGATCGCTGCCTGGGTTGTCGAAGCCGCCGAGATCTACATCTACATCCGCGACGAATATCCCGAAGTGCGGCTGATGCTCGAGGACGAGCTCGCCAAGGTGGTCGCCGCGGGCCTTGCCAACCACGCCAAAGTCCATCTGCGGCGCGGCGCCGGCGCCTATATCTGCGGCGAAGAGTCCGCGATGATCGAATCGATCGAGGGCAAGCGCGGTCTGCCGCGCCATCGCCCACCTTATGTCGCCCAGGTCGGCCTGTTCGGCCGGCCGACGCTCGAGCAGAACGTCGAGACGCTCTACTGGGTGCGCGACATCGTGGAGAAGGGCGCGGCTTGGTTCACCTCATATGGCCGCCGCGAGCGCAAGGGTCTGCGCAGCTTCTCCGTCTCCGGACGGGTCAAGAAGCCCGGCGTGGTGCTGGCGCCCGCGGGCGTGAGCGCGCGCGAGCTGATCGAGGAATATTGCGACGGCATGATCGAAGGCCACAGCTTCAAGGCCTATCTGCCGGGCGGCGCGTCGGGCGGAATCCTGCCGGCCACCATGGCCGACCTGCCGCTCGATTTCGGCACGCTCGAAAAATACGGCTGCTTCGTCGGGTCGCACGCGGTTGTGGTCCTGTCCGACAAGGACGACATGAAGGCGGTGGCGCTCAACCTGATGCGCTTTTTCGAGGACGAGAGCTGCGGGCAGTGCACGCCCTGCCGGGTTGGAACCGAGAAGGCCGCCAAGCTGATGGCCACCGGCCCCTGGGATCAGGCGCTGCTGACGGAACTCTCGGACGCCATGCGCGACGCCTCGATCTGCGGGCTCGGCCAGGCGGCGCCGAATCCGCTGCTGAGCGTGCTCAAATATTTTCCCGAGGAGCTGACCAGGCCACTGGGGAGTTGGTGAGGCGAATGGTGATGTGATGAGCGCAAACGAAAAACCCAACACCTTCACCATCGACGAGCGCGAGGTCGACATTCGCCCCGGCGAGACCATCTTCCGCGCCGCGCGCCGCCTCGGCATTAAGCTGCCGCATCTGTGCTACTCGCCCAAGCCAGGGTACCGGCCGGACGGCAATTGCCGCGTCTGCATGGTGGAGGTCGAGGGCGAGCGCGTGCTCGCCGCGAGCTGCATCCGCACGCCGACGCCGGGCATGAAGGTCAAGACGGCGACCGACCGCGCCAAAACCGCGCGCCGAATGGTGGTCGAGCTCTTGCTCACCGACCAGCCGCCGAAGGACGTGGCGCACGATCCGCAGTCGGAATTCTGGCTGACGGCCGAACGGCAGAAAGTCACGGCCAGCCGTTTTCCACGCCGTGCGGCGCCGGTGCCCGATCGCAGCCATCCCGCGATGGCGGTCAATCTCGACGCCTGCATCCAGTGCAATCTCTGCGTCCGCGCCTGCCGCGAGGTGCAGGTCAACGACGTGATCGGGATGGCCGGCCGCGGCCACACCGAAAAGATCGTGTTCGACTTCGACGATCCGATGGGGAACTCGACCTGCGTCGCCTGCGGCGAATGCGTGCAGGCTTGCCCGACCGGCGCGCTCATGCCGGCCACCCTGGTCGATGCCGCCAACGTACGCACGCAGTTTCCGGACCGCGAAGTCGATAGCGTATGCCCCTATTGCGGCGTCGGTTGCCAGCTCACCTATCACATCAAGGATGACAAGCTTCTCTACGTCAGCGGCCGCAACGGACCGGCGAACGAGAACCGGCTCTGCGTCAAGGGCCGTTTCGGCTTCGACTATGTGAACCATCCCCATCGTCTCACCCAGCCGCTGATCCGCAAGGACGGCGTTCGCAAGCACGCCCACGACAGCGTCGACCCCGCCAATCCCTGGACCCATTTCCGTCCCGCCAGCTGGGAAGAGGCGCTCGACCTCGCGGCGGCTGGCCTGAAGAAAATTCGCGATCGCGACGGCTCGAAGGCGCTCGCCGGCTTCGGCTCGGCCAAGGGGTCAAACGAAGAGGCATATCTGTTCCAGAAGCTGGTGCGCACGGGCTTCGGCACCAACAACGTCGATCACTGCACGCGGCTCTGCCACGCGTCGTCGGTGGCTGCGCTGATGGAAGGCGTCGGCTCGGGCGCCGTCTCTGCGACCTTCAACGAGTGCAAGAATTCGGAAGTCATCGTGGTAATCGGCGCCAACCCGACCGAGAACCATCCGGTGGCGGCGACCTTCTTCAAGCAGGCGGCTAAGCGCGGCGCCCAGCTCATCGTCATGGATCCGCGCGGTCAGGCGCTCAAGCGCCACGCCACGCATATGCTGCAGTTTCGCATCGGCACCGACGTCGCAATGCTCAACGCGATCCTCAACGTGATCGTGGCCGAGAAGCTCTACGACCAGCAATATATCCAGACCTACACCGAGGGCTTTCCTGCACTTGCCGAGCACGTGAAGGACTTCACCCCGGAGGAAATGGGGCCGATCTGCGGACTCGAGCCCGACCTGTTGCGCACAGTCGCGCGCAAGTTCGCGCGCGCGAAATCGGCGATCATCTTCTGGGGCATGGGCGTCTCCCAGCACACCCATGGCACTGACAATGCGCGCTGCCTGATCGCGCTCTCGCTCATCACCGGGCAGATCGGACGTCCCGGCACCGGGCTGCATCCCCTGCGCGGACAGAACAACGTGCAGGGCGCCTCCGACGCCGGCCTCATTCCCATGTTCTTCCCCGACTACAAGTCAGTGGAGGACCCCGAGATTCGCGGCAAATACGAGCTCGCCTGGCACACCAAGCTCGATCCCAAGCGCGGGCTCACCGTGGTGGAGATCATGAATGCGGTGCACGCCGACGTGATCAAGGGCATGTACATCATGGGCGAGAATCCGGCGATGTCCGATCCCGATCTCAATCACGCGCGCGAGGCGCTCGCTCACCTCGAGCATCTCGTCGTCCAGGATATTTTCCTCACCGAGACCGCCTGCCACGCGGATGTCATCCTGCCGGCCTCGGCTTGGCCGGAGAAGGACGGCACCGTCACCAACACCAATCGCCAAGTGCAGATCGGCCGCAAGGCATTGCCCCTGCCTGGCGAGGCCAAGCCGGACTGGTGGCTGATCCAGGAGATCGCGCGCCGGATCGGGCTCGACTGGAACTACCAGCATCCCCGCGACGTCTATACCGAGATGGCCTCGCTGATGCCGTCGCTCGACAACATCTCCTGGGATCGCATCGAGCGCGAGAGCGCCGTTACCTATCCTGCGGACGCGCCGGACCAGCCCGGGCATGACGTGGTGTTCGATAAGGGGTTCCCGAGGCCGGGCGGCTTCGGCAAACTCGTCGCCGCCAAGCTTGCGCCGCCCAACGAGACCCCCGACGCCGAGTTCCCGTTCATCCTCACGACCGGCCGCCAGCTCGAGCACTGGCACACCGGCGCGATGACCCGGCGGGCTTCGACGCTCGATGCGCTGGAGCCGGGCGCGGTGGCGAGCTTCTCGCGCACTGACCTTGCAAAGCTCGGCGTCAAGCCGGGCGACATGGTGCGCGTCACCACCCGGCGTGGAACGATCGAGCTCAGCGCTCGCCAGGATGACGCGGTGCCGGACGGCGTCGTGTTCATCCCGTTCGCCTTCGCGGAGGCAGCGGCCAACCTGCTCACCAATCCGGCGCTCGATCCGTTCGGCAAGATCCCCGAGTTCAAGTACTGCGCCGCCAAGGTCGAGCCGGTGGATGAAGCCGCGCGCGTCGCGGCGGAGTAGCGCCGCCGCATAGACTGGTTCGCCTGTCCTCAGTGATTGCCGCCGCATGACTGATGCCGGCCGCCCCATTCTGCGCAACGCGATCCTCGCGGCCGGGACAGGCGCTCCGGTGCTGCTGCTGCACGGCTCCGCCAGCGCCGCGGTGATGTGGGCCTCGGTGATCGATGCCCTAAAGGCGCAGTTTCGCGTCATCGCGCCCGATCTCATCGGTTACGGCCGCACTGATTGCTGGCCCAACGGCCACGCCTTCACGGCGGCCGACGAGCTGCGCTTGCTGGAGCCGCTGCTACCGCAGGGCGCTCCCGTGCATGTGGTGGGCCATTCCTACGGCGGCCTCATCGCCTTGCATCTGGCCCTTGCCGGGCGCATCGCGCTGCGCTCGCTGACCTTGATCGAGCCGGTGGCGTTCTTTCTGCTGCCGCACGCCGGCGCGCACGACGCCTGGTCGGAGATCAGGGCGCTCGGCCGTGATTACGCGACACGCATTGCGGCGGGGGAAACAGAAGCAGCGCTGCGTGGCTTCATCGGCTATTGGGCGGGTGACGGGGCATGGGACGTCATGGATGAACCGTTGCGGGCGCAGATCCGCAGGGCTGCCGGCAAGATCGTCCTCGATTTCCAGCTCGCCTTCACCGATCCCGGACTGGCCAGCGTGCGCGCGCTGCAATTTCCCATTCGGCTGATTTCGGGCGGTCGTACCCGCAGCCCGACCCGGCACATCATGACCTTCTTGGCGGACCAGTGGCCGGCGGCCAAGTTCGAAGTGGTTGCGAGCGCAAACCATCTGCTGCCGGTCACGCATCCTGAGCTGTTGGGTGCGTTGCTCCAGCGGGAACTGGCGGAGTGACTTCCACCGCGTTCCCGGATATGACTTGGCCTTCGTTTTGAGCGCCCGAGGATGCGCGAATGTCCGTTGCCGCCGAGATTGCCACCGCCGCGTCAGCCGACATGAGCGGCATGGTGCGGCACGACTGGACGCGCGAGGAGGTGCGCGCGCTGTTCGCGCTGCCGTTTCCCGAGCTGATGTTTCGGGCGCAAAGCGTTCATCGCCGCTACTTCGATCCAACCGAGGTGCAAATCTCCACGCTGCTGTCGATCAAGACCGGCGGCTGCCCGGAGGATTGCGCCTACTGTCCGCAAAGCGCGAACTTCGACACCTCAGTCAACGCGGAGAAGCTGATGGCGCTCGAGGCCGTCATCGCCGAAGCGCGGGCGGCGAAGGCGGCGGGTGCGAGCCGCTTCTGCATGGGGGCAGCCTGGCGCGAGCCCCGGGATCGCGACCTCGACAAGGTGTGCGCGATGGTCGCGGGCGTGAAGGCGATCGGGC
>JBKPUA010000177.1:0-9028 GCA_046735815.1 Pseudomonadota bacterium | reverse complement strand
CGCTTCCTCCTACAAGCCGGCGCTGCTGTCGAACGGCGTGCGCACCATGGTCCCGCCTTTCGTCGGTACCGGCACAAAGATCGTGGTGATGACGGCGGACGGCTCCTACGTCGAGCGCGCCAAGGATTGAGATTGTGTTTTCTGGAACACACGCGCGCGCAAGTCGATTGCCACACTGTGGACCGGTCATTAGCTCACTTGGCACGAATCGCGACCGCGGCAATACTCCAATCCTGCCCGGACGTCGCGGCGATCGCTCCGGCAAGGTAGGAGCGTCATCTTGCGCGCATTCGGCATAGCGGGCCTCGCGCTCGCCGTTGGCATTGCGACCGTGGCGGCGCAAGAGATGAAGAGCCCGCGCATCCTGCCCAGCCATGTGGCGTGGGACACGGTGGCCGCGGAGCTCACCGCGACCGACGCGCTCGAGGCGGCCGCCACTCCCGAGCTGCTGGCCCAACTCAACCGCGCAACCGGCGAGCGCTTCGCCAATATCGCGGCCAGCCCGGTGCCGGTGCTGCTGCCGTTCGATACGGCGGCCTTCCTGCGCGACCGCGCGGCGGCGACGGCCGAACCCGCGGCAGGCGCGACGACATCGGCCACGAATTACCTTTCCGGATTCAGCGCGGTGCCGTTCTTCTATCCCGGGCCCGCCGGTTACGACGCCGTGGTCGTCGCCCGCCCGCAGGAGATGCCCGATTTGAAGATGGGCTTCTCCAATCCGGTCTTCATCCATATCGGCGGCTCCGCGCTCGTCTACGATCTCGACGAGCCCCACGGCATCCTCGGCTGGCCGGTGCACGACCTCGACGAGATCCCCGGCATCCGCCGCATGTATCTCGAGAGCTACGTGCGCTACACTTTCGTGCGCTACGGTGTGCCCTACGTCGTCGCCATCGAATGCCTCGACGGCGGAAGTCTGCGCTATCGCAAGATCTCCTGCCGGGACGCCGACAAGGTCGCCGTGCGCTTCCTCAAGGCGTTACACGTGGTCGGCGGCACGCCGCGCAGTCAGGCGGACGCCGTGACCGCCGACACCATCGATCGGCCGAACGAGCAATCCTCAGTCTTTACCTATCACCGTCCCGGCGACCTCCTCCCCGGCACCGGTTTTAGGCGCCGAAGCGGCGTGGCGGATTACACGGTCTATTCCAAGATCCGTTTCCCGCTCGCCGATGCGCCCGCCTTCGCCAACTCGCAATCGTTTATGAACTGGGGCAACTGCGAGGGCACGGGACGCTCCGGCGCCGGCACGAGTGGCGGGGTCGGCGCCTATCGCTGCCGCGTCAATGGGCTGCCCCTGATCCTCGATGAATCCGCGGTCGAGAATTACTCGTATCCCTGGCGCGACAACTTCTGCGAGACCCGCAACTTCTACGTCGGCCAGTGTCCGGCCGGGCTCGGTCACCAGGGCCAGGACATCCGGCCGTCCTTTTGCAAGCAGCGCATCCAAGGAGCCAATCGCTGCGAGCCCTACCTGCACGACGTGGTGGCGGTGCGCGACGGCGCCGTCTTGCGCGCGCCAAGCCAAGAGGCGCTCTACGTCGTCGTCAATGCCCCTAACGAGCGCCTGCGCTTTCGCTACCTGCACATGCTGCCGCGGCAATTCGACGCCAACGGCCTCGTGAGCGGCCGCCTCGTCCGCGAGGGCGAGGTGATCGGCAAGGTCGGCAACTTCTTTCGGCGCGAGCGCGCCACCTCGTATCACCTGCATTTCGACCTGCAGGTGCCCACGAAATACGGCTGGGTCTTCGTCAATCCCTACATGACGCTGGTGGCCTCCTACGAGCGGCTGATCCAAGGCCGCGGGCAGGAAATCAAGGAGCCGGAAGTCCCGGACGAGGTGCCCTCTACGGCGTCGATTCCGCATGAGGTGCCGACCACGGCGTCGATCCCGCCCCTGCCGCGCGCCCGGCCGACGGCCGATCCGCTCTCAGCCATGGCCGCAAAGCCGACAGAAACGGCGGTAGAATCGCCCTCAAAGGAAACCGATCTCAGGAAGCGGCGCTATGAGGGACTCAAACCTGCTGCTCTCACGACGGGCCTGCCTTCCGATGCTCGCCGGCGCGCTGGCGGTGTGGAGCAAGGCGGCGCCGGCGCAGGGCAATTTCGAGCAATGGGTCGCGGCCTTCCGCGCCCGAGCCCGCGCGCGGGGTATATCCGACGCCACCTACACGCGGGTGATGGGCAGTATCAAACCGGATACCGCGGTATTTGAGCTCAACCGCTCGCAGCCCGAATTCAACGAGCAACTCTGGCAATATCTTAATCGTCGCGTCTCCGACTGGCGCATCACCACCGGCAAGGAGAAGGCGAAGGAATACGCGCCGCTCTTTGCGCGCATCGAAAAGGACTATGGCGTCGACCGCTCGGTCATGCTCGGGCTTTGGGGCATCGAGTCCGCCTTCGGCGATCCGGACGTCCAGAAGAACCACATGCGGCCGGTCATCCCGGCGCTGGCGGCGCTCGCCTGGGGCGAGCCGCGCCGGCGCGCCTATTGGGAGCAGGAGCTGCTCAATGCGCTCGTCATCATCGATCGCGGCTGGTCGACGCCCGAGGAGATGCGCGGGTCCTGGGCGGGCGCCATGGGGCACACCCAGTGGATGCCCGAGGTGTGGCTCAATGTCGGGCTCGACTACGACCACGACGGCCGGGTAACGCCGTTCGGCAAGCCCGACGACGCGCTTGCTGGCACGGCACAATACCTCGTCAAGCGCGGCAAGTACCGACCGGGCGAGCACTGGGGCTATGAGGTGCGCGGGGCGACCAGCGGTGAAGGATCGTCGCGCAGCTACGAGGCGTGGCAGAGGGCGGGCGTAACCCGCGCCGACGGCAAGCCGTTTCCGCAACCGAGCGCGTCGGCGAAGCTGTGGGTGCCGGTGGCGGGCGGACCCGCCTTCCTGCTCGGCCCGAATTTCTATGCGGTGCGCTCGTACAACCCTTCGATGAACTACACGCTGTCGATCGTGCATCTCGGCGATCGCGCCGTCGGTGGCGGACCGTTCGTGCAGCCCTTCCCCAACAGTGAGCGCACGCCCACGCTGGCCGAGGTGCAGGAGATCCAGCAGCGCCTGACCACGCTCGGCTTCGACACCGGTGGCACCGACGGCCGGGTCGGCAACGACACCATGACGGCGGTGCGCAATTTCCAGCGCAAAGCCGGTATGCAACCGGCCGACGGCTATGCCGGTGTGAAGCTCTTGGCGCGGTTGCGTCAGGGCCTGTGATCCGGTTCTATGGGGCTTCCTTCCCAGAACCCAAGGATCATTCCGTGACGACTGCAAAAGCCAAGGCGGCACCGGCCGCCGAAAAGCCTGCGGGCGGGGCCCATCCGTCGCTGCGCGCATTCGAGCGACCGGCCAATCTGACCGGCACCAACGCGCCCGGTTTCGGCAGCGATGTGGTCGCCGACACGCTGCGCGCGCTCGATATTCCCTATATCGCGCTAAATCCCGGCGCGAGCTATCGCGGCTTGCACGACTCGATCGTCAACTTCCTCGGCAACGAGACGCCGCAGATGCTGCTGTGCCTGCACGAGGAGAGCGCGGTCGCGATCGCGCACGGCTACGCCAAGGTCACGGGCAAGGCCATGGCTGCGGCCGTCCACTCCAATGTCGGCTTGTTCCACGCCACCATGGCGATCTTCAACGCGTGGTGCGACCGCTTCCCGGTCGTCGTGCTGGGTGCCACCGGCCCGGTGGACGCCGCCAAGCGCCGGCCGTGGATCGACTGGATCCACACCGCGCGCGACCAGGGCGCGATCGTGCGCAATTACACCAAGTGGGACGATCAGCCCGCCTCGCCGGCGGCCGCACGCGAGGCGCTGATCCGCGCCACCTGGATCGCGAACACTGCGCCCATGGGGCCGGTCTACATCAACCTCGACGCCGAGATGCAGGAGGCGAAGCTCGCCGAGCCGCTCCCTCCGATCGATGCCGCGCGCTTCATGCCGCCGGCCAATCCCGCGGCGTCCGCCGAGCGGATCAACGAGGCGGCCGCGATCCTCAAGTCGGCGCGACATCCCGTTATACTGATGGGGCGGGTCTCGCGCAGCGAGCACGGCTGGGACGAGCGCATCGCGCTCGCGGAAACGCTGAACGCCAAGGTCGTCAGCGACCTGAAGATCGGCTGCGGCTTCCCGACCGATCATCCCCTGCACGCCGGCGCGCCGGCCTCGAACGCCATGGTCCCCGAGGCGATCGAGGCGCTCAAAGCCGCCGACGTCATTCTTGCGCTCGACTGGGTCGATCTCGCCGGCGCTTTGCGCGCGGCGCTGGGTACAGAGCCGCCCAAGGCGAAGATCATCAATGTCAGCGCCGACTTCCACATCCACAACGGCTGGAGCATGGATTACGAGATCCTCCCGCCGGTCGATCTGCTGCTGCCGACCACGCCCGATGAAGCGGTGCCGCAACTCTTAGCCGCGCTCGGCGGCGCGAAGGCGCGCAAACCCGCCGCGGTGAAGCCGAGGGCGGAGCCGTATGCGCCGTCGAACGGGCCGCTGCGGGTCGACGATCTCGCGCGCTCGCTCAAGGCCGCTGTCGGCGAACGGGAGATAACCCTCACTCACTTGCCGCTGTCCTGGAATGGGGCGACTTGGCCGTTCCGTCATCCGCTCGACTACATCGGATCGGAGGGCGGCGGCGGCATCGGCGGCGGACCGGGGGTTTCGGTCGGCGCGGCACTCGCGCTCAAAGGCTCGGGCCGGCTGCCGATCGCGATCTGCGGCGACGGCGACTTCTTCATGGGCGCCACCGCGATCTGGACTGCGGTGCATTACCGTGTCCCGCTGCTCGTCGCGGTCTGCAACAACCGCTCCTTCTTCAACGACGAGCTGCACCAGGAGCGCGTGGCCCGTATCCGCAATCGGCCGGTCGAGAACCGTTGGATCGGGCAGCGCATCTCCGATCCCGACATCGATTGCGCCGCGCTCGGGCGCGCGCAGGGCGCAGTCGGCTTCGATCCCGTCACCAAGACGCAGGATCTGGTGCCGACCTTCGAGAAGGCCATCGTGGCCGTCGAGCAAGGCCAGGTGGCGGTTGTCGACGTGCGAGTCGAGCCCGGCTATGCCGCGATCACGACCGCGGCGATGCTGCGCGGAACCGAAAAGAAGTAAGGGCGAAAGCACGAAGCGGGGCACAAGAAACTGGAGAGAACAATGACGCACGCTCGCAATCTGGCCCTTGCGCTCGCAGCGGCGGCAACGCTGGCGACGACGCTGCCCGCCGCCGCTGCCGACCTGCTCAAGATCACCGTCGGCCAGCGCGGCAACTGGGATACCTCGATCTCGCACCTTGGCGAGAAGGCCGGCATCTTCAAGAAGCACGGTATCGAGCTCGAGATCATCTACACCTCCGGCTCGGGCGAAACGCTGCAGCCGGTGATCGCGGGTTCGGCCGACCTCGGCTTCGCGGTCGGCACCCAGGGCGCGATGGCCGCCTATGCCAAGGGCGCGCCGGTCCGCATCATCGGCGCGGAGGCGACCGGCGCCGCCGACTACTGGTACGCGAAGACCTCGTCGCCGATCAAAACCCTGCAGGACACCAACGGCCGCACCATCGCGTTCTCGACCCAAGGCTCGTCGACCCAGAGCATCGTCCGCGCCTTCATCGACGAGTTCAAGCTCACCGCCAAGCCGACGGCGACCGGCAACCCGTCGGCAACGCTGACCGCAGTCATGACCGACCAGGTCGATGTCGGCTGGGCCTCGCCGCCATTCGGCCTGAAGGAAATCGACGCCGGGGGGATCCGCGTGGTCGCCAAAGCGACCGACTCCGCTCTGGTGCGCGGCCAGACCATTCGCGTGATCGTCGCCAATGCCCAAGCGCTGGAGAAGCGCAAGGACGCGATCACCCGCTTCATGGACGCGTATCGCGAGACGATCGACTACATGTATTCGGACAACCCGCAGGTCTTCAAGGACTACGCCGAGTTCGTGAAGGTGCCGGAGGTGCTGGCGAGGCAGGTCCGCGACGACTATTTCCCCAAGAGCCTGGTCGATCCCGACACGGTCAAGGGCATCGACGGCTTGATGAAGGAAGCGGTGAACCTCAAATTCATCAGCGAGCCTCTGACGCAAAAGCAGCTCGACGAGTTGATCCAGATTCCGCCCAGGAAGAAGTAGTCGCCACGACCTCGTGGTATCAGATCGCGAAGCTCTCGTGCGTCGCCGGATGGAACAGCTCTTCCGGCGACACCAGGCGCGAGGAGAGGCCCTGCGCATGGTGGTGGCGCAGGAATGTCTCCAGCACCTCGCGATTGGGGGCTAGCCCGTAGGACCAGAAATCGTCTCCCATCAACGCGCGCGCGGCGCGTACCTGCTCCTCCACGAACGGCAGGGTTACCTTGCTTGCAGCGGTGTCCTCGAGCGCTTCGAGGCATTTCGCCTTCGATTGCTGAAACGCCTTGAAGACAGCCGCCGGCAGCCAGGGATGCTTGTCCACGAGCTCGCGGCGGATGCCGGTCACATGCATGATGGGGAAGATGCCGGTGCGTTTGAAATAATCCTGTCCTGCCGCAATCGGATCGGGAAACAGCCAACCGATATTGGGGTTGCCCTTGGTCGCGAGGCTCGGAACGCGCGGCGCGATGAAGGCATCGATCTCGCCACGCTCCAGCAGCTCGGAAATCGTGGTGCCCGCCGGCGCGTCCTCCATGCGCATGCCGGGCGGAAGCTTGATGGTGATCTTCTCGGGCCGGCCGGGATGCTCGATCCCGCCCCTCACCCACACTACGTCGGACGGCTTAATCCCGTGGTCGTCCTCGAGAATGATGCGCGCCCACACGCAGGCAGTGAGCTGGTATTCCGGCGTTCCGACGCGTTTGCCCTTGAGGTCGGCCGGCGACTTTATGCGATCCCGACGCACATAGATCGAGTTGTGACGGAAGGCACGCGACACAAATGCCGGCACGCCCACATAGGGGCAGTTGCCCTCGGCGGTCTTCACCGTGAAGCTCGACAGCGACAATTCGCAGATGTCGAAATCCCTGCTGCGGAAGGCGCGGAAGAAGATTTCCTCGGGCGGCAAGTTCATGAATACCGGATCGACGCCGTCGATGGCGACCGCGCCGTCCATGAGCGGACGCACGCGGTCGTAATTGCCGACCGCGACGGACAACTGAAGCTTCGACATTTCTTTCGATCTTTCTGCAAGGTTGGCGCGGCTAGATAGCGTTGTCGGCAGCGCCGGAGCAACTTCGATCAGCCAAGTTTGCCGACCTCCGCCTCGAGCAAGCCCCAGCACTTGCTGCCGAGCTTGTCCTTCCAGGTCGCATAGACGCCGGGCAGGCGTGCGCGGAAGGCTGCCTGGTCGACCTCGTTGAACGCGATGCCGCGCGCCGCGAAGGTCTCGCGCAGGCCGGCATTAAGCCGGCCCTGTTCTTCACGCTGCTGGCGCACATACTTGGCGGCGTTCCGCTCGATCACCGCTTTGACGTCGTCGGGCAGCGTCCGCCAAATGCCGAGTTGCGCCATCAGGTTGAAGCCCGACCACATGTGGTTGGTCAGGCTGACATAGCGCACCATGTCGTCGAGCTTGTAGCCCTGCATGATCGCGAGTGGGTTCTCCTGCGCCTCGACCTTGCCGGTCTTGAGCGCGTCATAGATCTGATTGGCCGGCGTGGTGATCGGCTGCGCCCCGAACGCCGCGAAGGTATCGAAGATCATCTGCCCGGGAGGCACGCGGATCTTCATCCCGGCGAAATCGTCGGGCTTCACGATCGGGCGGTTGACGGTGGTAACCTGCCGCATGCCGTTGTCGAAGCCCGCGATCGGAAACAGGTACATGCCCTTCGTTGCCATTTCCTCGCCGATATAGCGGCCGAACGGCCCGTCGATAGCCTTGTGCGCCTCCGCCGCCGATTTGAACGCGAACGGCACCTGCTGCGCCTCCGCCACCGGCACGACGGTGCCGATGATGCCGCCCATCAGGGTGAAGAACTGGATTTCGCCGGCGAGCAGTTTCTTGAACGCCTCGGGATCGCCACCGGCGATTTTGTTGTTCTCGGCATAGACGGTTGCTTCGACGCGGCCGTTGCTCTCGCCGCGCACGGCGTCCCACATGGCGACGAGATTCTTGTGCAGCGTGCCGCCGGCTGGCTGGTTGTGATACTGCGCGAAGGTGTAGTCGGCCGCGCGCGTCGGCTTGACGATAATGGTCGAGCCGACCGCGGTTGCTGCGGCCACAAAGGAGCGGCGCGAGAATCGCCTTGCCATGGGATCGCCTCCGGCAGGAGCTGCCCTTGAACCAGCCAAAAGCTGGCCAGCGGGGTCGCATCCTACTGAATGCCGAGGCTCACGTCAGCGGGCGCGATGTCGATCAGCCGCAGCTGTACCCGCTCGGCGCCGTTCCAGCGATCGACACATAAGGTGCCGGCAGCGTGCACGGAGCATCCGCGGCTCTGCCCAAGGGCAATGCCGAGTTTCTGTCCGGCTGAGCGGAACGCGATGGCATCGATGGTTGCCCCGTCGCGGGCGCGCAGCCGCGCACGCATGTGCGCCTGGCCTACTTCCTCCGCATAGACGACGGTGTGTGCGGGCAGCGCAATCACCGGCTCCGGATTGTCCGCGCCGAACGGTCCGGCCCGCGCAATCGTGGCCATGAGCTCGCTGTTTGCGGCAGCTGCGGTGACGGCGCCATCGATGAGCAGCGCATCCTCGCGCCGCCCCGCCTCGACCGCCGGCGCCAGCGCCGCTTCCAGGTAGGCGCGGAAAGCGCTCAGCCCCTCCTTGCGCAGCGTCACACCCGCCGCCATGGCGTGGCCGCCGCCTTTGACCAGCAGGCCCGTGCTCACCGCCTGGCGCACCGCATGGCCGAGGTCGACGCCAGCGATCGAACGGCCCGAGCCGGTGCCGATGCCGCCAGGCTCAAGCGCGATTGCGAAGGCGGGCCGTCCGAACCGCTCCTTGAGGCGGGCGGCGACGAGGCCGACCACGCCCGGATGCCAACCTTCGGCGGCGGTCACGACCACGGCGCCTTTCTCCTCGCTGCCGAGCGCGGCCATGGCCTCCGCTTCCGCCTGCGCCACCGTG
>JBKPUA010000176.1:0-4368 GCA_046735815.1 Pseudomonadota bacterium | reverse complement strand
GGAGACCGGGGCATCGACGAAGGCGAAGCCGCGCTTCTCCGCCTCGGCATGAAGCTCGCGCGCGATCTCGGCCGAGGCGGTGGTGTGATCGACGAACACCGCGCCGGCCTTGACGCCGTGGAAGGCGCCGTTGGCTCCCAGCGTCACCTCGCGCAGGTCGTTGTCGTTGCCGACGCAGCACATGACGAAGTCCTGGCCTTCGGCCGCGGCCTTCGGCGTCGGCGCGCTGCGCCCGCCATGCTGGCCAACCCACTTCTCGGCCTTCGCGCTGCTGCGGTTATAGACGGTGACGTCCTGACCGCCCTTGTTCTTGAGGTGTCCCGCCATCGGGTAGCCCATGACGCCGAGACCGAGAAACGCCACCTTCGCCATCCTGTCCTCCTCGCGCTGCGCAGGCCGTTGCCGATGCCTATATGCGAGGGAGTGATTGCGACGGCGCGGGCGCGGCGTCAACCGTCCGAGCGCGTTGACCGCCGCCGCGCGCCGCTTATGGTGCGGCCGGGAACTAGTGCCCCGAACCCGAAGTTCGCGCACATCGTGCTGCAAGTGTGGTTGCGAACTTCGGAATCGGGATACTAGCCCGGCCCGGCGGAGAGCGGTGCGATGGCAGTGACGAAAGAGCAGGTGCTGGCGAGCCTCGAGGCGGTCAAGTCGCCCGAGGGAACCGCGTTGCCGAAGACGGGCACGCTGTCGGAGGTGGTTGCGACCGACGGCAAGGTGTTCTTCTCGATCAGTGTCGATGCCGCGCAGGTGAAGGCGTGGGAACCCGTGCGCAAGCGCGCCGAGGAGGCCGTGCGAGCCTTGCCGGGCGTGCAATCGGCGCTCGTCGCGTTGACCGCCGAGCGCAAGGCGGGTGGACCGTCGCCGCGCCCGCCGGGGCCGCCCCACGCCGGCGCGCGCGCTGCGCCTCGCGGCGAATCCGCCCAGGGTGTGCCCGGCGTCGAGGCCATCATCGCGGTCGCCTCGGGGAAGGGTGGGGTGGGCAAATCGACCACGGCGGTCAATCTCGCGCTCGGGCTCGCCGCGCTCGGGCTCAAGGTCGGCATCCTCGATGCCGATATCTACGGTCCGTCCCTGCCCAAGCTTCTCGCCATCAGAGAGCGGCCGCAGACTTTGGGCGGAACCCGGCTCAAGCCGATCACGCGCTACGGCCTCACCGTCATGTCGATCGGCTTCCTCATCGACGAGGACACTCCGATGATCTGGCGCGGGCCGATGGTGATCTCGGCGCTCACCCAGATGCTGCGCGAGGTCGAGTGGGGCAAGCTCGACGTGATGGTGGTGGACATGCCGCCGGGCACCGGCGATGCCCAGCTCACCATGGCCCAGCAGGTGCCGCTCAAGGGCGCGGTCATCGTCTCTACCCCGCAGGATCTAGCGCTCATCGATGCCCGGCGCGGCGTGTCCATGTTCAAGCGCGTCAACGTGCCGGTGCTCGGCGTGGTGGAGAACATGAGCTATTTCCTCTGCCCGCAATGCGGCACGCGCTCCGATGTCTTCGGCCATGGCGGCGCGCGCCACGAAGCCGAGCGGCTCGGCGTGCCGTTTCTCGGCGAGGTGCCGCTACACATGACGATTCGCGAGAAATCGGATGCCGGTCTGCCGGTGGTCGCGACCGAGCCCGACGGCCCGCACGCCAAGATCTACCGCGACATTGCAGCCAAGGTGCGCGACCAGCTCGCGGGCGGCGCGGCAGGCCGCGCCGCGCCGAAGATCGTGATCGAGGCTTGATTAATCCTCCGCCCACATCCGCAACAGATTGGCGAACGATTTCGAGATAAGGTCGAACTCCGCCGATTTGCCCTCGCGCGCGAACAGCTGCCGCCGCGCGCTGTCGAGATCGAACAGGAGCTCGCGCCGCGCCGGATCGCGAACGAAGCTTCTGGCCCAGCCGACCGCCGCGAGCCGTGCGCCCCGCGTCACGTCGGCGACGCGGTGGAGCGAGGTGGCGGAATAAGCCACCAGCGCGCCGGCGTCGAGCTTGAAGGCTTCCTCGCCGGCCGCGCTCTCAATCGTCAGCTCGCCGCCGTCGTAGCTGTTCGGATCGGACAGAAACAGTGTGAACGCAACGTCGGTGCGCATCCCATCCATGAGCGCGTCATCGACGTGGCGGCCGTAGTGCATGCCGCTTTCGTAGCGCGAGAACAGGAGCGGCGAGAGCGTCTTGGGCCGCACCGCGAGCCGGAATATCTCGTTGCCGAGGATGCGTTCGGCAACGAGCTGGCGGATGGTTGCGAGCGAGCGGTCGGAGCCTTCTGCCTGCTGGTTGTTCTTCACGGTGCGCGCTGCAAATCCGGCAGTGGCCTTGCCGTCAACGAAACGCGCACGCGCGAGCGTAGCGCATACCGTGTCGATCTCGTCGGCGGAAAGCACATTGCCGATCACGATCTGCATCGCCACTCCTAGGGCGGGTCTGCCGCCGCTCGTTGGAATTCTTCAAAACAGCGGTGTTACTGGACGCTTTCGGCCGCAGATTATATGTATCCCGCACAAATGCCGAAGCGGCGGTGCGCGCAGGCCAAGCCATGAAAACGAGACGCAAAATCTGGTTCGGTGTCGGTGCCGCTGTTGTGGTCGGCGCCGGGGCGACGGGCGTGGCGGCACCGATTGCGGTGCAAAGCACAGCGGTGAGCGTGCCGGGAGAGCCGCCGAGCGATACGGCGATTCCGCTTGGGCCGCCCGTGGGTATGGTCGTTGCCCAGCATGCTGGCCACGGTCAGGACGCGGGCGAGGGCGGCGAGGCCAAGGGGCTCGCCAATCTGCCGCCGGAGCTCGCTTTTGCCGCCCGCATCGCATTGCTGCGCGGCCATCTGCTCGTCGGTGACGAGTTGGTCAAGCAGCAGCAGTGGAACGCGGCGCTTCCGCATTTCCTCCACCCGAACGAGGAGATCTACGGCGACATCAAGGATCAGCTCGCCGAGTACAAGGTGCCGCCCTTCGACGCCGCGCTCAAGACGCTCGCCAATGTGGTCAAGGCCCGCAAAGGTGGCGATTATGCCAATGCGCTCAAATCCGTCCAGGACGCGCTTGCCGCCGCCGATACCGAGATGAAGGCGAGACAGAGCAACGGGCCGGGCTTCGTGGTCGAGGCCGCGGTCGAGACGCTCAAGGCCGCAGCCGGTGAATATCAACAAGCGATCGTCGGCGGCCGGATCGCCAAGCCGGTCGAATATCAGGACGCGCGCGGCTTCATCTGGCAGGCAGACCGCATGATCGAGACGGTCGCCCCCGATTTGGCGAAGAAGGATGCCACCGCGCTTGCCGACGTGCGCAGCGGATTGGCGGAGCTGAAGAAGGCCTTCCCGTCGCCCATGCCGCCCAAGACGCCGGTCAAGGATGGCGGCGCGGTGCTCGGCGACGTTTCGCGTATCGAGCTCGCGGCCGGCAAGCTGATGTGACCACGATGCCGGCGCCGATCGCGATGCGCCTTGCCGTTGCGGCGTTCCTGGCCGGCGGCATGCTCGGCGCGGGTGCTGCCGTCTGGCTGGCACCGGCACTGCAGGCGGCTCCGGCGAGCGCGACCGACGATCTCGCTGCGCTCAAGGCAGCGTTCCGGCGGCCGGCGACACTGCCGTTTCCCGCCGACAATCCATTTTCGGAGAAAAAGCGCGCCCTCGGTGACGCTCTGTTCCACGACAAGCGGCTGTCCATAGACGGCACCTTCGCCTGCGCAACCTGTCACCAACGCGGCTTGGGCTTTGCCGACGGCAAAGTCCAAGGCCGCGGCGTGCCTAACCGCCCGCTCAAGCGCCACACCCCGACGTTGTGGAATCTGGCCTGGGCTTCGCCGGTGTTTTGGGATGGGCGCGCGCGCCGCCTCGAGGAGCAGGTCGCCGGTCCGATCGAGTCGCCCGACGAAATGGCGCAGCCCATGGACGCGGTGGTGACACGGCTTGCCGCCGATCCCGCGACCGCGCGCGCGTTCGCCGAGGCGTTTCCCGAGTCGCCGCGCGTCGACGGCGCCAATCTCGCCAAAGCGATCGCCACCTACGAGCGCACCTTCGTATCGACCGACACGCGCTTCGACCGCTGGATCGCCGGCGATGCGCAAGCCTTGACCGCCAGCGAGATCGCCGGGTTCAAGCTGTTCACCGGCAAGGCGCAATGCGTGCAATGCCATAGCGGCTTTGCCTTCACCGATTACGCGTTTCACGATATCGGCTTGCCCGGCGACGATCGTGGGCGTGGCGCCGTGCTGCGCCTCGAAGCCGCCGACCACGCCTTCAAGACGCCGGGTCTGCGCGAGATCGGTCGTTCCGCGCCCTACATGCACGACGGCTCCCTCGCCACGCTCGACGACGTGCTCCGCCACTACGCCGGCGGCGTGGTCGAGCGCCCGACGGTCTCCAAGGATATTGCGCGCGGTCT